>NZ_JBQLIS010000003.1:0-308271 GCF_052156435.1 Paenarthrobacter sp. NCHU4564 | reverse complement strand
CGCCAACGATTCGACTTCTGCACCCCAAATGAGATGATCAGAACCTTCCTGTTGCGATAACCGCTAGAAACCGCCCCCCCAAAACGCGCACAAATGCGACTTAGTTGGGTCCCGGGGGACATTGGGGGGGTGGGTTAAACGAAAAAGTCCCGGCCATTCCTGGCCGGGACTTTCCTTATGGTGGAGGCAAGGGGACTCGAACCCCTAACCCCCTGCTTGCAAAGCAGGTGCGCTACCAATTGCGCCATGCCCCCATAAGAAGCAACCCGTCAATCATACCCCATGCCCGAGCTGGTCAAGACCAGTTGGTGCCGGGATCCATTGCTAGTCAACCTTGTCGGTGGACTTGCTCCAGACTTCTTTCCGGGCTTCGGATTCCTGGGCCTTTTTGTAGACCAGGACACCTGCGATTGCCGCTGCTACTGCTACCAGCAACTTCTTCACAAGTACCTCATTCCGTTCAGTTTCCTGAACCTGTTAGGTTCCGTGGGCGTACCAGGACTTGAACCTGGGACCTCTTCGTTATCAGCGAAGCGCTCTAACCGCCTGAGCTATACGCCCCGATGCCTCATCGGGCCGAGATATGACTGTACAGCACATCCCGGCCCGATCTCAAATCGAGGCTTTCGTCCCGCTGCTTTCCGCCGTTTTTCGGCGGATTTTCGCGGTTTTTTGCTAGTCGTCGGTCAGCGTCACGCCGATGCCGCCCACCAACGTTGCCGAAATGTTATAGAGCACTGCGGAGAGCATGGACAGGGCGGTCAGCAGGACCACGTTCACCACGGCGATGATCGTGGCAAAGGATGCCACCTGGCCCAGGGATGCGATCTTCTTCAGCTCGAAACCGCTGCCTTCGGAGCCCGCCAAGGTGCCCAGCAGGCTGTCCACCTGGTTGAAGATGCCTGTGAGATCCAACACGGTCCAGAGAACGATGGCTGCCACCACGGTCACGATCCCGAGTGCCACGGACAGCAGGAACGCCATCTTCAGCACGGACCATGGGTCAACCTTGCTCACCAGCAGGCGTGCGCGGCGGACTTTGGCCTTCGGCGCTGGCTTCACGAGCCCGGGGTTGCCCTGGGCCGGCCTTTGGGCGCCGGCACTGGCCGGACGTTGACCCGGCTGGGTCGGACGCTGGCCGGGTGTGCCTGACGGCCGCTGGCCTGCCGATGCGGGGCGTTGGCCCGGCGCGTTCGCCGGCCGTTGTCCGCTCTCCTGGCCTGCGGTTGGCCGCTGCTGCGGCCGGGCCGGCGTTCCGGTCTGTGCGGTGCCCGAGGGCTGCCGGACCCCGCCGGATACACCCGTGCTCGGCTTGGGATATGAGTCCGAATTGCTCACTCGTTACCTCCGGTGTTGTCTTCGTTCAGCTCCGCGCCCGCATCGGTATCCGGGTCTGCGTCGTCTTCCGTTACTGCCGTCGCGACGCCCTCTGAGGCATCGTTGTCTGCAGCCAACGTTACGTCATCGTCCAGTGCGTCCTCGGATTCTTCGCCTTCCAAGCCGCGTTCGCTGTTGCGGGCAACCTCGATGATGCGGTCGTTCTTGTCGGGCTTGGCGAAGATCACGCCCATGGTGTCACGGCCCTTGGCGGGCACGCCACTGACCGCCGAACGGACCACCTTGCCGCCTTCCATGACCACCAGGACTTCGTCTTCTTCCTGCACGATCAGGGCCCCCACGAGGTCACCCCGGTCTTCGGCAAGCTTGGCCACCTTGATGCCCAGGCCGCCACGGCCCTGCAAGCGGTACTCGTCAACAGCTGTTCGTTTGGCATAGCCACCTTCGGTGACCACAAAGACGAACGAGCCGTCCTGGACGACGTCCGCAGCCAGCAATTCGTCGTCTTCACGGAACTTCATACCGGTCACGCCTGAGGTAGCGCGGCCCATGGGACGCAGAGCGTCATCGGTGGCAGTGAAGCGGATGGACTGGCCCTTCCGGGACACCAGCAGGAGGTCGTCGGTTTCGCTGACCAACTGCGCGGATACGAGCTCGTCTTCATCGCGCAGGTTGATGGCGATAACGCCCGCGGAGCGGTTGGTGTCGTAATCTTCCAGACGCGTCTTTTTGACCAGTCCGTTCTTGGTGGCCAGCACCAGGTAAGGTGCCTGCTGGTAATCACGGAGATCCAGTACCTGGGCAATGTGCTCGTCCGGCTGGAAAGCCAGGAGGTTGGCAACGTGCTGGCCCTTTGCGTCGCGGCCACCTTCGGCGAGCTCGTAGGCCTTGGCACGGTAGACCCGGCCCA
The DNA here is from genome assembly GCF_052156435.1 of Paenarthrobacter sp. NCHU4564. Classification (NCBI taxonomy): domain Bacteria; kingdom Bacillati; phylum Actinomycetota; class Actinomycetes; order Micrococcales; family Micrococcaceae; genus Paenarthrobacter; species Paenarthrobacter sp. NCHU4564. The sequence goes on along the minus strand of NZ_JBQLIS010000003.1, from coordinate 306,023 downwards.
GGTTGGTGAAGAACAGCAGCCAGTGGTGGGTGGTGGTGACGAAGAAGTGCTCCACAACATCGTCGCCGCGCAGCTGGGCACCCTTGATGCCCTTCCCGCCGCGTTGCTGGGACCGGTAGTTGTCACTGCGCGTGCGCTTGACGTAGCCCCCGCGCGTAATGGTGACCACCATTTCCTCTTCGGGAATGAGGTCTTCCATGGACATGTCGCCGTCAAAGCCCATGAGGATCTGAGTACGGCGGTCGTCGCCATGCTTGGCAACGATCTCGGCAAGTTCCTCGCTGATGATGCCACGCTGGCGTTCCTCGGAAGCGAGGATCGCGTTGTATTCCTCGATCATGGCTTCGAGCTCCGCATGGCGGTCCTGGATCTTCTGGCGTTCCAGGGCGGCAAGGCGACGCAGCTGCATGTCCAGGATGGCACGCGCCTGAAGTTCATCGATGTCCAGGAGTTCCATCAGGCCTTCGCGTGCGGCGTCCGTGGTGTTGGAAGCGCGGATGAGGGCGATGACCTCGTCCAGCATGTCCAGCGCCTTCAGGAGGGCCCGCAGGATGTGGGCTTCTTCTTCGGCCTTGCGCAGGCGGTACCTGGTGCGGCGCGCAATGACGTCCATCTGGTGCGCCACCCAGTGCCGGATAAACGCATCCAGGCTCAGGGTCCGCGGCACACCGTCCACAATGGCCAGCATGTTGGCAGAGAAGTTGTCCTGCAGCTGCGTGTGCTTGTACAGGTTGTTGAGGACCACCTTGGCCACGGCATCCCGCTTCAGGACGATCACGAGCCGCTGGCCTGTGCGGCCCGAGGTCTCGTCGCGGAGGTCGGCGATGCCCTGGATCTTGCCGTCCTTGACGAGTTCGGCGATCTTGATGGCCAGGTTGTCCGGGTTGGCCTGATAGGGAAGCTCCGTAACCACCAGGCAGGTGCGGCCCTGGAGTTCCTCGACGTTGACTACAGCCCGCATGGTGATGGATCCGCGACCGGTCCTGTATGCGTCTTCGATCCCCTTGTGGCCCAGGATGGTGGCACCCGTCGGGAAGTCGGGCCCCTTGATCCGCACCAGGAGTGCTTCAAGGAGTTCCTCGCGGGTGGCGCCGGGATTCTCCAATGCCCACTGCACGCCGTCGGCGACTTCCCGGAGGTTGTGCGGCGGGATATTGGTCGCCATTCCCACGGCAATGCCGGAGGATCCGTTGACCAGCAGGTTTGGGAACCGCGACGGCAGGATGGTGGGTTCCTGGTTCTTGCCGTCGTAGTTGTCCTGGAAGTCGACGGTTTCCTCGTCGATGTCACGGACCATTTCCATGGCCAGCTGGGCCATCTTCGTTTCGGTGTATCGGGGCGCAGCAGCACCGTCGTTGCCCGGTGATCCAAAGTTTCCCTGGCCCAGGGCAAGCGGGTACCGCATGGTCCAGTCCTGGATGAGGCGGACCAGGGCATCGTAGATGGCCATGTCACCGTGGGGGTGGTAGGTGCCCATGACGTCGCCTACCACGCGGGCGCACTTGTTGAAGGCACGGTCCGGGCGGTAGCCGCCGTCGAACATCGCATACAGCACGCGCCGGTGGACCGGCTTCAGGCCATCGCGGACGTCCGGAAGGGCGCGGCCAACAATGACGGCCATTGCGTAGTCAAGGTAGGACCGCTGCATTTCGGTCTGCAGGTCCACCTGTTCGACGCGGTCGGTCAGCAAATCGCCTTCCAAAACCGCATCCGGGACGTCGGTGTTTTCCGCCGGGACTTCGGGAGTTTCGTCACTCATAATGTCATGTTCCGTTTCAGGTATATGTCAGTTCTGGAATATCTCTTGAGCGATGGAGGCCCTAGATATCAAGGAACCTGACGTCCTTGGCGTTCTGCTGGATGAAGTTTCTGCGGGATTCGACGTCTTCGCCCATGAGCACGGAGAAGGTTTGGTCGGCTGCAAGGGCGTCATCCATGGTGACCTGCAGGAGCGTCCTGCGATCCGGGTCCATGGTGGTGTCCCAGAGTTCCGTGTAGTCCATTTCGCCCAAGCCCTTGTAGCGCTGGATGCCGTTGTCCTTGGGCAGGCGCTTGTTCATGGCGGCACCCTTGCGGATGGTCTCGTCACGCTCTCTGTCACTGAAGACGTAGTCGTGCGCGGCGTTGGACCACTTGATCCTGTACAGCGGCGGCTGGGCCAGGTACACATACCCGTTCTCGATCAAGGGCCGCATGTAGCGGAACAGCAACGTCATCAGCAGCGTGGTGATGTGCTGGCCGTCGACATCGGCATCTGCCATGAGGACGATCTTGTGGTACCGCAGCTTGGAGATGTCGAAGTCCTCCCCAATGCCCGTACCGAACGCGGTGATCATCGACTGGACTTCGGCGTTGCCGAGCGCCTTGTCCAGCCGGGCGCGTTCCACGTTCAGGATCTTTCCCCGGAGTGGCAGGATGGCCTGGGTCTCAGGGTTGCGTCCACGCTTGGCGGAGCCACCTGCGGAGTCACCCTCCACCAGGTAAACCTCGCACCGCGAAGGATCCTTGGAGGAGCAATCGGACAGCTTCCCTGGCATGCCAAAGGATTCCAGCGGGCTCTTGCGGCGTGCATTGTCACGGGCCTTGCGCGCAGCCATGCGTGCCTGCGCAGCCTGGATGGCCTTACGGATGACGTCGCGGGCAGGGCCGGGATTGCGTTCCAGCCAGTCACCCAGCTGGTCGGTGACAACGCGCTGCACGAACCCCTTGACTTCGGAGTTGCCAAGCTTGGTCTTGGTCTGGCCCTCGAACTGCGGTTCGGAGAGCTTCACCGAGATCACGGCAGTGAGCCCTTCACGGATGTCATCGCCCGTGAGGTTGTCTTCCTTCTCCTTGATGATGCTCTTCTCGCGCGCGTAGCGGTTGATGAGTGAGGTCATCGCGGCCCGGAAGCCTTCTTCGTGGGTACCGCCCTCATGGGTGTTGATGGTGTTCGCGTAGGTGTGGACGCTCTCCGAGTAGGCGGTGGTCCACTGCATGGCGACCTCGACGGCGATGTGCCGCTCAGTGTCTTCGGTTTCGAAGGCGATGACGTCCTCGTGGACGATTTCCACCTTCTTGCTGGAGTTCAGGTGCTTGACGTAATCCAGGAGGCCGTCCGGGTATTCGTACACCACGGTGCGGTGCTCGGCAGCCACTTCGCCCTCGGTGGCAACGGCATCGAGGTCCAGGTCATCATCGCCTTCACCGGCAACGGGACGCTCGTCCGTCAGGGTAATCTTCAGGCCCTTGTTCAGGAACGCCATCTGCTGGAACCGGGCACGGAGGGTCTCGAAGTCGAACTCGGTGGTTTCAAAGATTGAGCCGTCAGGGTAGAACGTCTGGGACGTCCCGGTTTCCCCGGTGGCTTCTCCCTTGACGAGTTCGCCCTGGGGCTTGCCGCCGTCGGCGAATGACATGCGCCAAACATGGCCTTGGCGGCGCACCTCCGTGTTGACCCGGCGGGACAGGGCGTTCACAACGGAGATGCCCACGCCGTGAAGACCGCCGGATACGGCGTACCCGCCGCCGCCGAACTTGCCGCCGGCGTGCAGGATGGTCATGACCACCTCGACCGTGGGCTTGCCTTCGGTGGGGTGGATGTCCACGGGGATACCGCGGCCGTCGTCCACGACCTTGACTCCGCCGTCGGCCTGGAGGGTGACCTCGATGTGGCTGCAGAAGCCGGCCAGGGCCTCGTCGACTGAGTTGTCCACGACTTCATACACCAGGTGGTGGAGGCCGCGGGGCCCGGTGGAACCGATGTACATGCCGGGACGCTTGCGGACGGCCTCGAGGCCTTCCAGCACGGTGATGTCGCTGGCGCCATACTCCCTTGGGGTTTCCGCAGGGGCGTCGGGGCTGGTAACAGTCTCCTCCGCGGGCTCTACTGCCAAGGTCTCTGCATTGTCGTTAGCCACAGGCGCTTTCGACTCCTCTGTACTCGATGACGGTCGTCCCCGGATCAGGCAGCGGCGAACCGCAGCCGTCAAAGGGCACGTGACTGATTGCGCCGTCTACTGCGACAGAGGGGGTCCCGGATGGCACGGAACTGCATACAGGACCCCAACGGACGTTTCACCGGCGCTCAGTGATCTAGGGCAATTCTATCGTGGAAACCGCCGGATCCCTGCAAATATGGAGGCAGCCGAGAGCTGAATATGCCCGTGGGAGGCCACTGGCCCTATCTGAAACGGCCCTGCGTGGGTGCCGATGGGGGCCTATACGGTCCGGGGGCCTTGAATCGCCCTGCACGCCGTTCAGCCGTACGTGTCCCTGGGTCCACGACCATTGACGCTGCGGCCACCCTTGCGCCAGTTCGGTGCCGAGGGTCCCAGCACCTGAATGCTGGTGACCACACCCTCACCGAGCTCATTCCGGAACTTCCCGAGGAGGCTGGAACTGAGCAACCTCAACTGCGTGGCCCAGGCTGTCGAGTCGCAGCGGACGTGCAGCGTGGTGTCCGTAAAGCTCTCCGGCGTACAGTGGGCGGAAATTTCCGGTCCAACCAAGGCGTCCCACTCCGCCATGACCGAGCCCACCGCTACGGGCGAGGTCCAGCCGCGTTCGGCGACCAGCCTGCCCACCACCTTCCCGAGGCCCAAAGGATCCCGTCCAGTGCCATGGAACTGGCTGAAACCACGGGTGTCGCGTATTCCCTTGCGGTTGGCTGCTTGGCCCGGCCTCGGCGCACGCTGGCGCACTTCGCCCCGCGCGGCCGCAGCTTCCCGCACGCGGTTCAGCGCAGCCTGCGCGGCATCGATCTCATCCGGTTCACGGCCGGGTTGGAGTCCGTCGGGACTACCCTTCGCCATCGATGCCTCCCGGAACAACGGTTACGCGCCGTCCGGCCAGCTCCTCGGGGATATCGGCGTCGACGGCGGCTGTCACCAGTACCTGTTCGGCACCGGCCACTATTGCAGCCAGTTTACGACGGCGTTGGACATCGAGTTCAGCGAAAACATCGTCCAGGATCAGGATTGGTGCCGTGCCGCCGGTGCGGGCGTCATCAAGCATGACGTAGTACGACGCCAGACGCAGCGACAGACACATTGACCACGTTTCGCCGTGTGAGGCGTACCCCTTGGCAGGTGCTTGTCCGAGGACCAGTTCAAGTTCGTCCCGGTGTGGGCCCACCAACGAAATTCCGCGTTCCAGTTCCTTCTTGCGGGACGCTGCAAAGGCTTGGATGTAACGCTCGGTGAGCTGTTCGACGGACAGCACCCGGAGGTCCTCGTACGACGCCGGAGGTTCCGTCGCGCGGTCGGCCGGACCGCCGTCGTCGTCAAGGACGCCCTGGATGGTTGAGCGGTAGACCGCGCCGGCCTCTTTGGACCCGTCCGTCAGTTGGGCGTAGGCGCTGTTGAGGTGCGGACGAAGCCGCTCCACGAGCTCCAGCCGGGCATGAAGAAGTTCAGCTCCGGCCCGCGCCATATGTTGGTCCCACACATCCAGGGTGGCTTCATGCCCTGCTGTGAACTTGCCCGTGCGGGCGGATTTCAACAAGGCATTTCGCTGCTTGAGGACCCTGTCGTAGTCACTTCGGGTGGCGGCGTGGCGCGGAACGAGACTGACCAGGAGCTCATCGAGGAAACGTCGCCGATTGGAAGGATCGCCCTTTACCAGTGCCAGGTCTTCCGGCGCGAAGAGTACGGTCTGGCATATGCCCAGGATGTCCCGGGCGCGCACCGGGTTCCCCCGGTTGATCCGGCCCCGGTTGGCCCGGCCTGCGTTGATTTCGAGCTCGATGATGGTTGATTGTTCGCCCCGGACCAAGCGGGCACGGATCAGGGCCCGTTCGGTGCCGAAGCGAAGCAGTGGCGCGTCCGTGCTGACCCTGTGGGAACTCAGCGTCGCCAGGTAGCCGATGGCTTCCATGAGGTTGGTCTTGCCGATCCCGTTGGACCCCACCAGGACCGTCACCCCGGGACCAAGCTTCAGATCAACCTGGGCATAGCTGCGGAAGTCCGTCAGTGAAAGATGTTCTAGGTACACGCCGTCAGCAGGGCTCCTGCAGCCTAGTTGGCTGGACGGGTGGCGTGTCCGCCGAACTGGTGGCGCAGGGCGGAAACCATCTTCATGGCCGGTGAAACGTCTTCGCGGGAAGCAAAGCGCGCAAAGAGGGCAGCCGTGATGGCCGGAGCCGGGACCGCGTTGGCGATCGCTTCTTCCACAGTCCAGCGGCCTTCCCCGGAATCTTCCACGTAGTCGTCGATCGAGGCCAGGCCGGGGTCTTCGTCCAGTGCCTTGACCATCAGGTCCAGCAGCCAGGAACGGACAACCGTGCCTTTTTGCCATGCACGGAACGTGCCGGGAAGATCCTTGACGATGTCCTTGGCCGCAAGGAGCTCGTAGCCCTCGGCGTAGGCCTGCATCAGACCGTACTCGATACCGTTGTGGACCATCTTGGCGTAATGGCCGGCGCCGACTCCACCGACATGGACGAAGCTGTCGGCCCGTTCACCTTCGGGCCGGAGCGCATCGAAGACAGGCATGGCGAATTCAATGTCTTCTTCGGCGCCGCCGGCCATGAGGCCGTAACCGTTCTGGAGGCCCCAGACACCACCGGAGACGCCGCAATCGACGAACCGGATGCCCTTTCCGGCGAGGACCGCGCCATGCTTTTGGTCCTCAGTGAACCGGGAGTTGCCGCCGTCGATCACCAGATCGCCGTCGGCGAGTTTTTCGCCGAGTTCGGTGACCACGGCATCGGTGACGGCTCCGGCGGGAACCATGACCCAGACCAAGCGAGGGGTGGGAAGGGCAGCGATGAGTTCGTCCACCGAGGCGACGTCGGTGACGTCCGGGTTCCGGTCATAGCCGGTGACTTCGATGCCGCCGTTCCGCATGCGTTCACGCATGTTGAAGCCCATCTTGCCAAGGCCGATCAGTCCGATGTGCACGGTGTGAACTCTTTTCTGCGAAGGGTGCCGGGCTAGTTGGGAAGTCGGACGGGCATCACCAGGTAGCGGTAATCGTCCTGGTCTTCGCCGTCTGCCTCCGCCTGCGCGGTGATCATGGCGGGCTTGGGAGCTGTGGTGAACGAAAAGCGGACGAACTTGGTCTCGATGACGCTGAGGCCTTCGACCAGGTAGTGGGGGTTGAAGGCCACTGTGATGTCATCACCGGAAAGCTGGGCTTCCAGTTCTTCCGAAGCCTGGGCGTCCTCGCCGGTTCCGGCGTCGAGGTTCAGGAGCCCCTGGGTGAAGGCAAGCCGCACCGGGGTGTTGCGTTCGGCAACAAGCGACACACGGCGAACAGCCTCCACGAGTTCCTGCGTCTGCACCGTGGCATGGATGGGCGTGGATTCAGGGAACAGGGAGCGGATCTTGGGGTAGTCGCCATCCACCAGGAGCGACGTGGTGGTGCGTCCGCCGCTCTCGAACCCAATGAGCCTGCTGTCGTCGTCAGCAAGGGCCAGGTTGATGTCACCACTGCCGCCCAGGGTCTTGGCGACCTCGTTCAGGGTCTTGGATTTCACCAGTGCGCTGGTGGAAATACCCGGGGTGACAGGCTTCCAGGGCACTTCACGCATGGCCAGGCGGTACCGGTCGGTGGCGAGCAACGTGATGAGGTCGTCTTCGATCTCCATGCGAACACCGGTAAGGATCGGCAGGGTGTCATCCTTGCTTGCGGCGATGATGACCTGGGAAACAGCCTGGGCGAAGGCATCACCGGGCAACGTTCCGCTGATCGCAGGCAATGCAGGAAGGGCGGGGTACTCGGACTCCGGCATGGTGGCCAAGTGGAAGCTGCTTCGGCGGCAGGTCAGGGTGACTTTGCTGCCGTCGGTCTCTACCTCGACCGGCGCGGAGGGCAGGCTGCGGCAGATGTCGGCCAGAAGGCGCCCGGACACCAGGATGGTGCCTTCAGTGGCGATGTCTGCAGGAATTTCGAGCCTGGCGGAAGTCTCGTAGTCGAAGCTTGAAAGGCTGACTGTTCCGGCTTCCGCCTTGAGGAGGAGGCCCGAGAGTACGGGCACTGGCGGCCGCGGAGACAACGACCGCGCTGTCCATGTAACGGCTTCTGCCAGGACGTCGCGGTCGACTCTGAACTTCACGGAAGGGTGCCGCCTTTCATTGCTGCTGCCATGTATTGCTGCGGACTTCCTGGTGGGCGTCCGCCAATTCTTCGCGATCCAACCCGGAAACCTGCATGGTCCGCACGCAACGAATGACACAACAGACCCGGGGATGGGAACGCTGCTGACAGCTTAGCCGGAAGATCCGCGATTAACCCATCCCCCATGGGCGCCGCCCCTCAAAGGTGGACAGCCGGAGGCTGTCCTTCAGCCTGGCCTTGGGGCTGGCTGGTGTGCGGGAGAACGAGGTTGTTATTTGAGGGATTTCAATTTTTGGGATTCGTAGTGTTAATAACTGCTGTGGAAACTGTGGATAAGTGGCTCCTGCCGCGCGGTTCCGCGGTTAAGCCCTGTTCACGGCTTGTGCGTTAACTGGGTTTTAAACAGGGTGTGGATGGGGACAACCGGAAGGGGCATTTTTAACGATCCACAGACGGCTTAAGGGTTTTAAGCCCATTAAGCGCGCTTGTCCCCTTAAGAATCCACAGGGTTATCCACATGCACCTGTTAATAAGGTATGGAGTGCGCGGCGTGATGTGGATTCAGGAGTCCCGTTGCTGCTGCTTGATCCGGTTTGTGAGCTCGGTGACTTGGTTGTAGATCACACGCCGCTCGGCCATGAGTTCGCGGATCTTGCGGTCTGCGTGGATGACGGTGGTGTGGTCTCGGCCGCCGAGCTCCTGTCCGATCTTGGGCAGGGACATGTCCGTGAGTTCGCGGCACAAGTACATGGCGATCTGGCGGGCCGTCACCAAGGTGCGTGTGCGTGACTTGCTGCACAGCTCTTCCATGCTGAGCTTGAAGTAGTCCGCGGTCTGGTCGAGGATCTGCTTGGCCGTGATCTCCTGCGCGCCGTCGTCGGTGATGAGGTCCTTGAGGACCATCTCGGCCAGGGCCACGTCCACGGGCTGCCGGTTCAGGCTGGCGAACGCCGTGACCCTGATGAGGGCGCCTTCGAGTTCACGGATGTTGCTGGAGATCTTTGACGCGATGTACTCCAGGGCGTCGTCCGGCGCGGAAAGTCCTTCGCTCAGGCCCTTTTTGCGGAGAATGGCGATACGGGTTTCAAGTTCCGGCGGCTGGATGTCCGTCAGCAGGCCCCACTCGAAGCGCGAGGTCATGCGGTCCTCAAAGCCGGCAAGCATCTTGGGCGGCTGGTCCGAGGTGATCACAACCTGCTTGTTCGCGTTATGCAGGGCGTTGAACGTGTGGAAGAACTCTTCCTGGGTCCGGTCCTTGCCGGCAAGGAACTGGATGTCGTCGATCAGCAGCACATCCACGTTGCGGTACGTGGTCTTGAAGCTGGTGCCTTCGTCGTCGCGGATGGAGTTGATGAAGTCGTTGGTGAACTCTTCAGAGTTGACATACCGGACGCGGATGCCGCTGTAGAGCCTGCGGGCGTAATGTCCGATCGCGTGGAGCAGGTGGGTCTTGCCCAGTCCGGAGTCACCGTAGATGAACAGCGGGTTGTAGGCCTTGGCCGGTGCCTCCGCCACGGCTACGGCCGCCGCGTGGGCGAAACGGTTCGAGGAACCGATCACGAATGTGTCGAAGATGTATTTCGGGTTGAGCCGGCCGAACTCGTGCGACGTGCTGGGAGGGGTGGGCTGGGGCTTGGGCTCTACCGCCAGGTCCGGTGTGGCGGCAAGTTCGACGGCGGGTTCCGGCTCAGCGTGGACAGGCACCAAATCGGTATCTACGTCGATCGCGCACCGGATGTCGTCAGAGAACACGCTGCGCAGGGCGTCATCCAGCGCGTCCTTGACCTGGGTCTGGAGTACTTCCCGGGTCAGCTCGTTGGGAACGGCCACCAGGAGCGTGGAACCAATAAGGCCCTGTGCCTGGGCCAGGATGACGAAACCGCGCTGACGGGGTGTGACCCGGTCGTCCTGCTCCAGCAGGCTCAGCACCCGACGCCAGGAACTTCCGACAGTATTGGCGTGGTTGGCTTCGTCTACTGTCATCATTTACGTTCCTCGTACTTGCTTGCCGGCATTGCTGGCAGCCGAAAGTGTCTCCGACTGGGCGTTGCTCCGGGGTAAATCCACAGAGTTATGCACAGCGGGTGGACAATGGGCTACTGAGCCACTCTAGGGGATGATTTCCCCAGAAGATAGCTGGGAAGTTGCTTGTGGATAATTACACGGTTGTGGTTCGTGAACGGGCCCTGTGAGCCAGTTCATCCACAGGCTGGGAACCGTTGTTTGGCACAGCTGTGGATAGCTTCGGGCAGTCTCCCCGGTTTGACTGAGGGCGTATTTTTGCCCTAACGTTGTGAAGTCCTTTGTGTCCGCTTTTGCGATCAGTTGCACCTCCGCGCGTTCTTCGTGCGGGCAGCAGCGGCGGCAGGCACATACAAAACTTAGCGTCGGCCAGTTCTTCCCCTTTTGATCGGGTGGGCGCACCTTTGATCCACTGGAGTAACTAACGTGAGCAAGCGGACTTTTCAGCCGAATAACCGCCGTCGGGCCAAGAAGCACGGCTTCCGCCTTCGTATGCGCACCCGTGCCGGCCGCGCCATCCTGGCTGCCCGTCGCGGCAAGGGCCGCGTCGAGCTGTCGGCCTAAATAACTGACTTGTCGGTCAGAGTCCTTTCGCAGGTTCGTCGGTGCTAGCCACCCCTAACCGTCTTCGGACGTCTACCGACTTTTCAACAACTGTACGTTCCGGCGTCCGCAATGGACGCCGGAACTTAGTGTTATATACGGCCTCTATCGGGGCCGGGGAGCCCAGCCGGATTGGCTTCATTGTCTCCAAAGCCGTCGGGAACGCCGTGACCAGGAACCTCGTTAAGAGGAGACTGAGAGAAGCAGGTGCATTGTCCTTGCGTGTGCATGGGACTGGCCTGGCGGTAGTGGTCCGGGCGTTGCCTGCAGCTGCATCGGCCAGCTGGGAGCAACTGCTGTCCGACTACAACGCCGCACTGGCAGTGACGACGAAGCGACTGGCTGGCTCCGCTCCAGCGAACGCTTCGCCGGAACAAAACGGCACCACAACGGAAGGGACACCGCGTGCGTAACCGCAGCACCGCCGTCGTTCCTTCCCCTGGTGACCCGGCGCCTTCCGCCGGGCATCCCGTTGCAGCAGTGCCGCCTTCCCGCAACGTGCCGGCGGCGGTGGGTGCTTTCCTTTGGGACTTGCCCCGGAACATCCTGATCCTCCTGCTGAAGGCCTACCGCAAGGTTGTTTCGCCCCTTTATGGCCAGGTATGCCGTTTCTTCCCCTCCTGTTCGGCATATGCCCTGGAGGCGGTCACGGTGCATGGCGCGGTGAAGGGCAGTTGGCTCGCAGCCAAGAGGCTCGCCAGGTGCCACCCTTGGAATGCCGGCGGAGTGGACCATGTCCCCGCCGGCCACCGTCATTGGCCCGAAGGCCGGACGCCCACAATTGTTGTACTGAACAATCCGGACAAGTTCCTGGCTGCTCAGGCTGATGAAGAAGGCCGCTCCGCGGCCTGACGAATAGGGATATCGTATGGACTTCTTTGAAACAATCATGTTTCCGTTCAAGTGGTTGGTGTCAATCATCATGGTTGGCTTCCACGAGGGACTGAGCTTCCTTGGAATGCCCGCCGCGAACGGTTGGACCTGGACCCTGTCCATCATCGGCCTGGTGCTGGTGATCCGTGCTGCCCTGATTCCGGTCTTCGTCAAGCAGATCAAAGCCCAGCGCGGCATGCAGCTGCTCCAGCCGGACCTGAAGAAGCTGCAGACCAAGTACAAGGGCAAGACCGACCAGCTCAGCCGCCAGGCCATGGCGCAGGAGCAGATGGCCCTGTACAAGAAGCACGGCACCAACCCGTTCTCAGCATGTTTGCCGATGCTGATCCAGATGCCGTTCTTCTTCGCGCTGTTCCAGGTGCTTTCGGGTGTCACTGCCGCCCGCAATGAGGGCGAGGGCATTGGGGCCATGAGCCACGAGCAGGTCGTTCAGTTCGATCAGTCAAGCATCTTCGGCGCCCCGCTGTCCGCCTCCCTGCTGCACGGCGATCCCAGCGGCGGCAACACTGCCGTTGCTGTGTGGGTCCTTTCCATCATCATGATCCTCGCGATGACTGCCTCGCAGTTCATCACCCAGAAGCAGATCATGGCCAAGAACATGTCCGAGGAAGCCCTCGCCAGCCCGTTCATGCGCCAGCAGAAGATGATGCTCTACATCCTGCCGCTCGTCTTCGGTATCGGCGGCATCAACTTCCCCATCGGTGTCCTCATCTACTGGACCACCACCAACCTCTGGACCATGGGACAGCAGTTCTTCGTCATCCGCCGCATGCCCACCCCGGGTTCCCCGGCCGCAAAGGCCCTGGAGGAACGCCGTGCCGCCAAGGGCCTGCCGCCGCTGCTGGGCGGTAAGAAGAACGACGACGCCGAGGCTGCCGCCGCCGCTGCTGCGGCTGAAATCCGCAGCCAGCGCGTCCAGCCACAACGTAAGAACAGGAAGAAGAAGTAATGTCTGCTGAGAGCACCGAAGAAGTAACCACGGCTGTGGCCGAAGACCAGGACGACGCGCAGGAAGCGACTTTGTCCAAGTCCGCCAGCCGGCTGGAAGAGGAAGGCGACATCGCAGCCGACTACCTCGAAGAACTTCTTGATATCGCGGATATCGACGGAGACATCGACATCGAGGTGCGCAACGGCCGCACCTACATCTCCATCGCTGCCGAGGAAGAGTCCGCCGCGCTGGAGAACCTTGTGGGCCGCGACGGCGAGGTCCTCGAAGCCCTCCAGGAACTTGCGCGGCTGTCTGTCCTCTCCGCTACTGAGAACCGCTCCAGGCTGGTGCTGGACATCAATGGTTACCGCAAGGACCGTGCCGGTGTGCTCCAGCAGATCGCAGAGGATGCCGTGGCCAAGGTCAAGGAATCCGGTGGCACCATTGCTTTGGAGCCGATGAGCGCTTACGAGCGCAAGATCGTTCACGACGCCGTTGCTGACCTTGGCTTCGTTTCCGAGTCCGAAGGCGAAGGCTCCGGACGCCACATCGTGGTTTCGGCCGACTAACGGCCCATGGTTGAGATTACCGACGCTGAACTGCAGGCGGCCGAGAAGATCTTCGGCGACAGGCTGGATCTGGCCAAACGCTACGTTGAGCACCTGGCCACGTCCGGTATTGAACGGGGCCTGATTGGGCCCCGCGAAGTTCCCCGGCTGTGGGGTCGCCACGTTCTTAACTGTGCAGTCATCGAGTCCGCCATCGCCAAGGACAGCCACGTCGCGGACGTTGGTTCGGGCGCCGGTCTTCCCGGTCTCTGCCTGGCCATTGCCCGCCCGGACCTCGAGCTGACACTCATCGAGCCCCTGGAACGCCGCGTGATCTGGCTCCAGGAAGTCGTGGATGATCTGGGTCTGGACAACGTGACCGTGATGCGGACACGTGCCGAACTGGCCGTGGGCCTTGTGGATGCGGACGTGGTTACCGCGCGTGCCGTCTCAGCCCTGACCAACCTTGCCGGCCTCACCATCCCCTTGCTCAACGGCAAGGGCGAGGTGGTGGCCATCAAGGGCAGGAGCGCGGCCGAGGAAATCGAGAAGGCCAGGAAGGTCATCCGCAAGCTCGGAGGTGTGGAGACGTCCGTTGTGGTGTGTGGGCAGGAACTCCTGGAGGAACCCACCACCGTGGTGAGGATCATCGTCAACAAGCCCGGAAAGACGGAGTAGACGCCGCTTGGTTTCCCGCGTGTCGCCGGGTGAGCAGTTAGGCTAGAGAACGGCAGCATGCGCCGAATGAGAGTGAGAGTGTGACCAGTGGGCAGTAGCGAAACCTCAACGCAGCGGATACCCCCGTTTATGTCTTTGGGGTCCGCACGCTCCATCGCCGCTTCTTCTCCTGCACCCCAAATTCCAGTGGTTCGCACGGAATCGGTTGATGTTTCCGCCGTTTCACGTGAAACCCTGACGGACGGAGTTCACAACGTCATGGACTCCATCGATGATTCCAGTCCCATCGCGCGGCAACTGGCCAACGAGACACGACGCCGCGAACGGCTGATCGGACGCGAATTGCCCAAACCTGAACGGACACGAATCTTCACGGTGTCCAACCAGAAGGGCGGCGTAGGCAAGACCACTACCACGGTCAACATTGCCGCTGCCCTGGCGTCCGCTGGACTCAACGTTCTGGTCATCGACATCGATCCGCAGGGTAATGCGTCCACTGCACTGGGCATTGAGCACCACGCCGACGTCGACAGCATCTACGACGTCCTCATCAACGACCTTCCCCTGAAGGACGTTGTGGCTCCTTGCCCCGACATCCCCAACCTCATCTGCGCCCCGGCCACCATTCACCTGGCCGGTGCCGAGATCGAACTGGTCTCCCTTGTGGCCCGCGAACAGCGTCTTCGCCGGGCTATTGACGTTTACGCCAAGGAGCGGGAGAAGAACGGTGAGGGCCGTTTGGACTTCATCTTCATCGACTGCCCGCCCAGCTTGGGCCTGCTCACAGTGAATGCTTTCTGCGCTGCCAGTGAGGTCCTTATACCCATCCAGTGCGAGTACTACGCGCTGGAAGGCCTCAGCCAGTTGTTGAAGAATATCGAGATGATCCAGAAGCACCTCAATGCTGACCTGGTGGTCTCCACCATTCTCCTGACCATGTACGACGGTCGCACCAACCTTGCGGCACAGGTGGCCTCCGAAGTCAGGCAGCATTTCCCGCAGCAGGTATTGAGCGCTGTGGTTCCGCGCTCCGTGCGCATCTCTGAAGCGCCCAGCTACCAGCAAACGGTCATGACGTACGATCCTTCCTCGAGCGGTGCACTTTCCTACATGGAAGCCGCAGCTGAAATCGCTGAACGCTAGAATTCTTGAAACACTGCAACAGCTTGGGCCCGGACGTGCTCAGCAATCCATCGGAGGGATGAATCAATGAGCGAAAAGCGAAGGGGCCTGGGCAGGGGTCTTGGGGCTCTCATTCCCAGCTCTGCTGCGGCCGGGGCTCAGGGCAACGGTTCGTCACCTTCCCGTCCGGTTGACCTTTTCTTTCCTGAAGCGCGAAAGACCGTAGAGCCTCTTGACGCACCCGAGGCCGATGCTGCCCCGGAACCCAAGGACCGTAAGGCTCCCGCGCCGCGAACCAGCACGTCCAAGTCGCCTGCTGCCAAAACACCGGCTGCGAAGGAGTCGTCCGCAAAGCCGGCCACCAAGCGTGGAAGCGGCGCGCCGGCTTCCGCCGTGGACTCTGAAGAAAGCACGACGGCGGCTGCCGCACAACCGCAGGAACCATCGGCTGCCTCCGGCGCACCTGAGGTTGAGCTTGTAGAGGTGCCGGGTGCCAGGTTCGCCGAGATCCCGGTCAAGGACATCCATCCCAACCGCAAACAGCCCCGAAGCGTCTTCGATGAGGACGACATGGCCGAGCTGGTGCACTCGGTCAAAGAAATCGGCGTGCTCCAGCCAATTGTTGTTCGTACCTCAACCGAAAAAGGTGGAGAACCGTACGAGCTTGTCATGGGCGAGCGTCGGTGGCGCGCAGTACAGGCTGCGGGACTCGACACCATCCCTGCGATCGTCAGGGATACGACTGATGACGACCTCCTGCGGGACGCGTTGCTGGAGAACCTCCACAGGAGCCAGCTGAATCCCTTGGAAGAAGCTGCTGCCTATCAACAGTTGCTCGAGGACTTCGGTACCACTCACGAGCAACTGGCGGACAGGATCGGTCGCTCGCGCCCTCAGGTCTCCAATACACTTCGTTTGTTGAAGCTTCCGCCGTTGGTCCAGCGCCGCGTTGCTGCCAGTGTGCTGTCAGCCGGTCACGCACGCGCGCTGCTGTCGCTCCCGGATGCCGCCGCCATGGAACGCCTTGCCCAAAGAATCGTTGCCGAGGGTATGTCAGTTCGTGCGACGGAAGAGGCCGTTGCCCTCTACCAGGAGCCGGCTACTCCCACTAAGAACTCGATCCCCAAGCCAAATGCCCGGCATGAGCGACTGGATTATCTGGCTTCCTCTCTTTCCGACCGTTTGGATACGAACGTCAAGATTACCCTTGGGGCCCGCAAGGGCCGGGTGAGCATTGAGTTTGCCAGCGTGGAGGATCTCAACCGGATTATGGACGTGCTGAGCCCCGGGGCGGAAGAGTAATCGTGGTGAGCTGACGGAAAGGGTCTGTTTCTTGGAAACAGGCCCTTTTTGTTTGTGGTTAGCACTGTCGTAGCAATCTTCCGAACCCAGACAGGACGCAGTGCACGCATAACGACATATGGGAGCGTCAGATGGCAACCTATGGGTGGTGTTCTTTGGCTGCAAGCAGTGTGGCTGTTGCCACCCTTGGTGTCTCGTTGGGCGTCGTTTCTTCCGTGCGCGTCTAGTCTAAGGAAGTCTGTAGTCCTGGGGATGATCCGGCGTGGACTGCGTTTCACGTGAAACATAGGGGTTAGAGACTATGTCGTGACGGGTGAGCCGATGCGCGGAGTGCTGGGCTGTCCTGCTTTGCCGTGAGGAATTTGCACTCTTTTCTGGCGATATCGCATTCTTCGGCTGACGTCGAGATGATTCAGTGTAGGGATTGTGTCGTATAGAGGGCCTGGAGCGTCTTTACAGCCTCGGAGCCCTCCCTAACGGTGTTGAGCGCCTGAGACCAACCCGGTGTTCTTCCAGGAGCCTGTGGGGCCACTCACGCCTCCTGTAGGCGTGCCCTAGTAGCGTTTGCCTCAGCGTCATTTCTGAAATCCTGAGAGGCACAGGTCCGGGGATTTGTTGTTTGTGAGACGTCCAGGGTGACTGGTGCCTAGTGGCGTTAAGAACCTACTCGTTGGACTGCGGTTCACACGTTCCGCCATGTCGTTCAACCGCGGGTAGCTTGTGATCCGTGATCTTGGACCGCACCGGCCTCCTTTTTGAAGGCTGCGATCGACGATATTCCTGCTCATCTGGCCAAAATTGCTTGGATCACACCGCCCTCTAGCTCGTCCGGGAGTTGTTGTAGCCAGGCTGAACGCCTTTGATCCTCAGCCGAGTTGGTTCATGCCGTCCCTCCCCTTACATCTGTTGGTTGCCCGCCAAGGAGTAGGCGCATCCCGGCAATCGATGTCTTCGCGTACGCAGACTACGACTGTTTCCGGCATTGTCGATGTGGGCGCCATTGTTCCGCTGTTACGGCACTGCCATTCCTTCTTGTCCTGGCACTTGCTAGACCTTCATCCGTGCGTTGATCAATCGAACTTTGGGAGTTCAGGACTCCACGCACGGATCAATCCGGGTGCGTGCGCTGCCACGCAGCCCCTTCCCTGCATTGCGGCGTTGTTCTTAGCGCCATCTATCCGGGCGCGATGACGGGGCCGAACGAGCCTCCGTGCCGACCGCCTCCCCGTTACGAGACACCTTTGGAGATTTCCGCCCTACGCTCCCTCACCGTGCCTGGATACTTTGGTGTTTGTCACCTCTATTTTGGACGAGCCAGCGCTCGAATGTTTCACGTGAAACGGGAACGCTTAGCAAAGGGTTCGCACCTCCCCCGAAGCTGCATCGTGGGCCGTCATTCACGCAACTTGTAAGCGGTCTCGTGCTTTGAGCGTGTGCGGTGGCTGCGACAACCGAAAAAAGAAGGTTGTTTCACGTGAAACGTCCGCTCGGTCCTACCAGAGTGCGGGTTTCGCCTACGGCGCTCCACATGGTGAACGTTGCCCCGCCGTTCGCTGCCCACTCACTATCTGTCTGGTTTCACGTGAAACACGACTGAGACAACGAGGGCACCTTGGCCTCAGTGCTGGGACACTGATGCCCCCTTCTCTCGCCTACGAATTTTACGTTTTATGCGAGAAGCTTCTGCCCCGTTGCTGTAGCAGGCTATGCCGGCCCGTACGATGACCCTCCGGGATAGTCGAGTCACTGGATTAACCGGATGGTCGGATCCATCGTCCTGCAGGGATGACGTCATGTTCGTGGCGGAAGGACCCACGGCTGTGGGCGCCGACTCTTCTTGGAGGGTAGTATCCGGGCTATGCGAAGGGGTGATATGCGGGCTCTGCCTCGCTCCGCTCAGCCGGCCTGCTTTGGATGCCAGTGGTAGGGACCCTTCACCAGCCGCTACTTTCCTATCACCTGCGCTGCGTGCCTAATGAAGGCACAAAAGTCGTGGACAGCGGACCCCAGCGATGCGAGGCCTCCCCTGTGCTCGCTGCGGGCCCTAAGGCGGCGGTATTCAGCAGCTTGGACTGGAACGGCGCAGGGAATACCAGCTAATGGTTTATCCATCTCAGAGACAGTGGTGTGCCTGGAGCCACACGCCCTGCTCCCCTTCTGCGATCAACTCGACATCACTCCCGCAGTGATGATTGCGTGCGCCTTTTCAGGCTTCTTCCAGTTGTCCAGCGATCCGCAGCAGCCGTCGTTGATGCTCACATCGCCACCGGCCATTGTCGGCCCTCAATACATCTGGTTCCAGGAAGAGGCAGGACAGAGGAGAGGACCAATGCGTCTGGATCAAAGCGCTGCAGTACGACCCCTGGTGGGGTGATTACCGCAGGCCGTGATCGCGCCTCAGTAGTGGGCTTGTGGTGCTCCCTTGGCGCAAACGATCAAGACAACGGAATCAGAGAATGTAGCAGCAGTTCCTCAGTCTTCCAGGAAATCCGCTAAGGGGACTCACTGTTGACACACCCCGTTGTCAGCAGTGTGAAGTACATCATTGATCGGATGTTGTACCACGATCGAGGCCGGTCGGACTCAAGCTGGACTTCCGCCGCAATCAGGTGCTGGGCCAGGTTATGTTCCTTCTCTTCCATGATGTGCATGAGCTGTAAGTAAATCAGCGAGCCGATGCCAGGTGTGAACTGTCATGAGGGCAGCTGGTGGTTCGACTGGAATAGCGGAGCGAACGGATCCCCACGGCGAAGCGTGCTTGTGGAGTGGGCCACAGCACGGTGGATATCGCTGTGGATAACTTTGGGGACAACTTCGCGGTCTACGACCGTCTCAATGCACGGCAAGCAGATGTGTACGGCTCCCAACGGCGATGGGGGGCGCGGTTTGTACGTCACCGTCGCTGATGTTTCACGTGAAACAGTGCGAAGCTCGGTGGAGGAGTACCTCAGTGACCAAAAAACGCGTCTGGACGGTCCTTTCTGTGGCTTTTAGTCCACATTTCAGTCGATTCTCGCCTCACCCGAGCCGAGTGGGAAGGGCTCGCGTTTAGATTTTGTGTAGCCCCCCTGCTTTCATGTGTTAGGCAGGTGAAGGGGACAGACCAACATCCATGAGATTTGCAGACGTTCCGCCTGTGGGCGACGGTGGATAAGCCTGTGGATAACATTGTGCATAAATAGCGACGAAAGTCCCAGGAGCGGTAGCCTCACCCCGGTCCAAGAGACCTCCCTTAGCAGATGGCCGGACGCCCATTTTGGTTAGACGCCGATGCACAAGAGCGGATTCAAACCTGCGTGGCCGCCGGTCACGAAACTCGTCAACGGCACAGTAGAGCGCGTGTGTTCATCTAGACCAGAACCAAGAGAACGGACAGCGCGGT
The DNA here is from genome assembly GCF_052156435.1 of Paenarthrobacter sp. NCHU4564. NCBI lineage: Bacteria > Bacillati > Actinomycetota > Actinomycetes > Micrococcales > Micrococcaceae > Paenarthrobacter > Paenarthrobacter sp. NCHU4564. The sequence goes on along the minus strand of NZ_JBQLIS010000003.1, from coordinate 286,501 downwards.
GTATAGGGCATCCCTTCAGGAGGAGCCCGGAAGATCGGATGTTTGTATATGGGGTGAACTACCTGCGCGGGAGTAGTCTTAGCGATGCTCCCAACTCAAGTGCCTGCCCTTAGCCCGTGAATGATGGTGGTGCATGGGTGTGCCCATGGTGTCAGTCCCGCAGCGTGCCAGGGTCGATATGAAGCTGACCGCCTTGGAGGGATTCCGTTCCCCGGCTGACGGTGGTTGGTTTGGGGCCCGGCCGCTGGACCTGCCAAAGCGCCTCCCCCGCGGAGCCCGTAATCACTTCTTGGCATTCCCACGGGCTTATCCTCAGCGTGTCGTGGTGTCGTGGTGTCGTGGTGGCGTGGTGTCGTAGTTCGTGATGCTTGTGCTGTCCCGCAGGTTGAGATGACCACCCACCGTCGATCAGGGCTCTGTGGTGGCCAATACTTATGGAGTCTGTAGTACGGATATGATGCTCCGACGATGTGGACGCCGATACGGAGCTGGTCGTGTGCCATTATCGAATGAGTCTGTCTTTACTCGGGGTCCAGATCGAGGACCGATTGGTCGCTGGATCCGGATCGGCGCCCTGACATGCTCTGTGAGAGGAGCGCGGACCGGCGGTGGGTTTGTGATGCCGCATCCTTGCCATAGGCGCTTGAACTTATTGGTCCTGCCTCCGAGTAGGCGGCTAAAGTGTCGAACCCGGTTGTAGAGAATCCGGCCACCCCTCAGCTGTTTCACGTGAAACATAGGGGTACAGCCCACGGCATGTGGGGCAGCGGTACACAGGCTCTGTTCCGATCTTCCGCGTCGTGGAGGAGCCCAAACCACAGGATTGTGTCCAACTGGACCACCGGCTACGAGCGGCTGCCCAATGCCAGTGGCACCTCGGTGCTGCGTAAACGATCCGTCATTCCGGCAATGAACGAGCTGACGGACGCCCTACGGTTCATCGGGATGGAGGAACTCATGACGCACCGGCCAGGACGTGGGCTACCTGGTGTTTGCTCGTGGGTCATGCCCATAGGGAACCTCCAAGGTGCTTTTAGTGGGCCACCTGCGGCGGTGTTTCACGTGAAACACAGATCACGAGCCGCCTTATCGTTTGGGAGGCTCAGACGTACCAGAGCGGAGAATGTGCGAATTGGGCACTGTGATCCCCCGCAGAACCACAAGGGGTCGACGGGCGGAAGCAGTTGGAGTCACCACAAGGTGTATCGCGCGCTCACCCGCGTAGAAGATACAGCTAACAGGCTCTCTCAGCAGGGCTAGGCAGTCCCGTCAGCCCTCCGGACGCTGCAACCCACTCTTTGCAGTTAGCGTTCATCTCGCAGACATCAAGGCTTGTGACGCACTTAAGTCAGCAGCCAGGCGCGGTTACCTCTCGGTCGAGCAGTGACGTGTCCACCTGCATCCCGAATCAGTACCATCGACCGATCGAGACGGCCTGCAGATACGGAACTTCTGGGGAATCAAAGGAGCGCCTAAGTCCCTATGTGGCTGTATTGGGGCCTATCGGAGGGCGCGGGCACTATCAGGGCGGCCTCGGAATTATCGGAGCGCCCGCGTCGATCAGCTTGCCCGCGGCCCTATTGGAGCGCCCGCATCGATCAGCATGCCGGCGGTGCTTAGAGTGCACTGGTTTGCTCGGCCGGACCATTGAGCGGTCGCTTAGGACTTATCGAATGGGTAGCGGTCTCTCATGACAACACACCCCCGAGGGCCGATCTGCCGGCGGCTGTCGGTTGATGTAGCGGATCTCTGGGCTGCCTGCCACTTTTGACCTGACAGTTTTATGAGTGGCTTCGAACTGACGGAAAGAAGCACCTGTCGAAGCATGTACCTCGAGAAACATGGGTAGGAAACTCAAACGGGGTGAGTAACCGCCGCTTTCGAGTGCTCTGTAGGTTTAAGTCGCCCCTTCCATCTGAACTGAGGGCTGAGTAGTCAATGAAGAACGCCCTCAGCTGAGCGACCCGCGGGACGAACTACCTAGTGGCGGTGAAGGAGGGATCCTGGAAGTCCGAAAACACAGTCCAACATCGAGGCCATCATCAAGGCGACAAAGACTCGTGGCCGGCGACCCGCAATCTGGCTCCAACCAGGCGAAGGCCCAAAACGAGGTCAAAGGCTGGAGACGTTTGCGTGGGTCAGTGGCTGCCAAAGCGATGTCAGAGGCTTCGAAGCTGAGAATGCCACGCCATGGGCTCATTAGTACGCTCATCTGATGGGCGGGCTTTGCCCGTAAGCGCCGTGGACCCATGTTTCACGTGAAACAGTGGTCTTTGTCGGCGTCCCCCAGCAGTTAGGTGCCCACAGTAGAAAGTAATGGACGTGAAGGCCCAGGCCTTCCTCTTAGGTAGGCGTAGTGGAGGCGGTTGGGGCGAGGGGCACGCAGAACCGGTATCCATCAGCCAAAGCAGGGGCCAGCCGTAATGATCAAGCACCATGTAAAGCAACCCCGCGTGGGCGCCGAGTCCACACCGCCGATCGGCGTATACGCGATCGGCGCAGAAACGCCGGAAGGGCTGAACAACACATTGGTCGCTTGCAAGGGTCGTTGCTGTTTCACGTGAAACATCATTCGCAGCAGCCATCAGCAGCCATCAGCCGTCAGCAACCCAACGCCCAGCCTGGCCAGGTTCTTCTGTACCCAGCTTCTTCTGTACCTTGCCGAAGAGAGCATCACTTCCGCCGCTGCCGGTCAATCGCGAAGCATTTCTCTACTGCAGTAGACTTCACCATACCCGGAGTCCCACACACGAATTCTGCACCGCGTGGACCGGGCCAGTTCCACCGGACTGGGGAGACAGTCCCCAGTGAGTTGACCCTCGATCTAAGAATGAAGCACGAGCGTCTGGAGGAAATACACGAGTAACACAACCGGGAGGGGATGCAGAGACAAAAAAGACGACCCCTGTTCCCGAGTGGGAAGCAGAGGCCGTCGGATGTGGGCCCGAAAGACCCCGGAATCAGGACAGGACGTCCGCGAATTCCTTCTCGAAGAACTGCTTGGGCTTGGCGCCGATGACGGTGCTTTTCACTTCTCCCCCGCTGAAGAGGTATACGGCGGGGATGGAGGTGATTCCATACTCAGCGGCAATGGCCGGGTTGTCGTCCACGTTGAGCTTCACAACATCGACCTTGTCGCTGTACTCGACAGAGATCTCATCGAGGATGGGTCCGAGCTTACGGCAGGGGCCACACCATTCTGCCCAGAAGTCTACGATGACGGGCTTCTCGGAACCCAGGACATCTGTGCTGAAGCTTGCGTCGGTTACGTCTTTGGCGTTGCTCATAACTTTCCCTTCTTGGAGTTTGCTTGAAGCAGCTTAGGAATGCAGGTCTGCAAGGTAGTGCTCGACGTCCAGTGCGGCCACGCAACCCGAACCGGAAGCCGTGATGGCCTGGCGGTAGGTTGGGTCGATGACATCACCGGCAGCAAATACACCCTTGATGCTGGTCTTGGAACTGCGGCCCTCGACGGCGATGGTGCCTTCGGGCGTGAGTTCCACCTTGCCCTTGACCAGGTCGGTACGCGGATCGTTGCCGATGGCCACGAACACACCCGTCACAGCGAGTTCGGATTCCGTGCCATCCACGACGTTCCTGAGCTTAAGGCCCGTGACCTTGTCCCCGCCCAGGACATCGTCCACTGCGGTGTTCCACACGAAGTTGATCTTTTCGTGAGCCTGGGCGCGGTCGCCCATGATCTTGGAAGCCTTGAGGGTGTCGCGGCGGTGGACCACAGTCACGGACTTGGCAAACTTGGTGAGGAAGAGCGCTTCCTCCATGGCGGAGTCACCGCCACCGATGACCGCGATGTCCTGGTCCTTGAAGAAGAAACCGTCACAGGTTGCACACCAGCTGACGCCGTGGCCGGAAAGGCGCTTTTCGTTCTCCAAGCCAAGCTCGCGGTAGGCCGAACCGGTGGACAGGATAATGGCCTTCGCCTGGAAGGTCTCCCCCGTTCCAATGGTCACGGTCTTGATGTCGCCGTCGAGGTCCAGTTCGGTGACGTCCTCAAAGAGGATCTCTGTACCAAAGCGGGCTGCCTGCTTCTCGAAGTTCTCCATGAGATCCGGGCCCATGATGCCTTCCGGGAAACCCGGGTAGTTTTCAACGTCGGTGGTGTTCATCAATTCGCCGCCGGCGGTGACTGAACCGGCGATGAGCAGAGGCTTCATGTTGGCGCGGGCGGTGTAGACGGCCGCGGTGTAGCCGGCCGGACCGGAACCTACGATGATGACGTCACGCACCTGCGATGCGCTGGTTTCTGCAATGCTCACGTGGCGTGAACCTCTTCCTTTAATCGATGCTGCCGCTTTCGGGGCAGCCACCTGACTCAACCCTTGGAAAGCTCCAAATATTCCGTTGGTTTTTGAGGGACGCTGAAGACCCTAAAACCCACCGTCATTCAGGGTACCGGTAGAGTGGCGGCCGAATCGAAGCGGCCAGACAAACCAGGTAGCAGTAGAGGCCGTTCTGATGGTTCAAAACGGCCTCTACTGCTACTTAGTTGGGTGAGTTACTGGACGGTAACCTCGGCCAGGCGGAGACCGAATCCGAAGCGTGTCTTAGGGGCTGCCAGCTTGGGCAGGGTCTTGATGACAACAATGACGTACTGGGCCTGGGTGGGCGCTGCCAGCGGCATGGTCAGCTCGGGCGACGTGAAACTGTTGGTCCCCACCAACTTGGCACCGTCCATGGCGGGGCGATCGTTGGTGTAAACGCTGATGCTGCCGCCGGATCCACCCAACTGGTTGAGGACCACGGACTTGATTTCGGCCGGCTCCTTGAGCTTCACGACCAAGGGCATCTCGTCCGTCAGTCCCCCGCCCCAGTCAGCGGACGCGAATTCCATGTCCGACCAGTAGCTTGCAGCATTGCCGTCGAATGCCTTCACCAGGTCCTTGTCGAATGCAGCGGCGAAATCGAAGTTACCCAGTCGGGTAATGTCCTCGATGGCCGGAGGTGCTGCCGGAGCCGCTGTCTCCGACGGCGTGGGCTCGGTTGTCCCGCTGCCTGTGCCGTTGGATTGCGGCGCCGTGGTGTTCTGGGTCGCCGCAGGAGAGCCGCTGGGGAGCAGGCTTCCGAGGTTAGTCACTGCCAGAACAAGGCCCACGATCAGGACGGCGGCAAGAAGACCGCCCACCAGCCAGCGCATGGACCGCGGCTCACGTTCCGGTGTGTCATCTTCATAGTCGTCGTCGGTCTGGTAGTCCTCAACAGCGGCCGACGCCGGGAAGCTGCTTGCCGCGCGGTCGTATCCGGCGTTGGAGGTACTGGCCGCGGCACCACCGGCAGCAGCGCCACCGGCGAAGCCATAGTCTTCCTCGGACCACAATGAAACCTTCGGCTCCGCAGGTTCCCGTTCCGGCTTGGACTGCGGAGAGGGTTGGCGGGCAGCAGGCTGTGCATTGACTGCCTGGGTAGGCGGCTGCACGGGAGCAGCGGGCGGTTGCGCAGGGGCCGCGGGAGGCTTCGCGGGAGCGGAAGCAGCAGGCGAAGCACCCGCTGCTTGTGCGTTGACGGCCTGTGTTGGCGGTTGGGCAGTGTCAGCAGGAGCAGGAGCAGCCTGGGCTTCCTGGTTCTTGGACCCCGTCCCCTTCTTCAGGGCAGCAGCAGCGGCAACGCCTGCGGCTCCAGCACCCGCAGCTGCAGCGGCGAGTTTACCTGCCAGGCCCCCGCCGCTCTTGGATGATGACGGGTTGGACGCGGGCATGGGTGGGACGTGGCCGGCAGCTGCAGCCGGCTCGTCGGCGTCGTGCTCACGCTGGACGGGGTATCCATCCTGGTCGTACTGGATGTACTCGGCCTCGTGCTCGTCGTCCTCGTAGAGGCCGTCGTAGGTTTCGGGTTCGTAGGTCCTCGATTGGCCGAAAATTTCACTGCCCAGGGTTTCCGTGAAAAACGGTTCGACATAGGGCGGGTTGGTGGCGACCACCAGGTCCAGGAGGTCCGGGGCCGTGCTGTGGTTGGTGATCAGGTAGGTGGTGTTGTCGCTGACGCCGAGGTCCAGGATCTGCACGTTTCCGGGGCGCTCCCCGGTGGCTACCTCGCGGGCGCTTTGAGCTACTTGTTCGGCATTTCCGGGACCGGCTACGAGGATGCTCACGGGACGGTTGAGAACCTGGTCGACGCCGTCGAGCACCAGATCTTGGTCATGCGAGGTCAGTACCGTGGCTGTGACCTTGTAGCGGCCGCCAAGTACTGATCCGACGTCGATCGGGTGGGACACGTGTTCCTCCTAGGCTGTCCGGGAGCTGCGGGTCCTGCATGCTGGCCACCCGCTGAGCCGGGTAAAACCACTTTTGCAACTACCTGTATTGGTTTCTAGCCTAACGGATTGAGGCCCTTCGCCCACGTTGGCGGCGCCGTTACTCCTTGTCGTCCCCGGGGACAGGGAAGTATGGATTCCGTCCGGGGTCGCCTTGGTAGGTGCGGCGCCCAGGCAACGGAACCTGCGGACGGAAGCGGCTGCCTTTGGCCGTGCTGGGCACATCTTCCTCGGGAAGGTAGCTCTCGGCGCCCTCCGCAGGCGCTTCGGGCTCCGGCTGCAAGGCCGGCCCGGCCCTGAAGGAGGCTGCGTCGAATTCGCCCGAGATGCGCGGAATCAGGCCAGTGTCATCCGAGACCGTGGCGCGCGCCGGCGTCGTGGGTGTTGCTGCGGTGGCAGGACCGGCGCTGACGGGGACGCCGCGGCCCAGGCGGCCCAGCAGCGGCCGCAGGAGGTCGCGGAGTTCACTGACGCGGAAGACCTTCAGCAGGAACAGGTAGGCAACCAGCATGACAGGCCCGACGACGACCACGGTCACCAGGGCGGCTGGCCGGCTGCTCCAAGCGAAGCCGTCGGCCCGGTAGCTGCCCAGCAGCCAGAGCGCGAGGGCACCGGCAAGCGCGGAACCGAGGCCTGCGTAACCCATGCGGATGTAGGAATTGGCAATGCGGGGACCATCCAGGTGGCCGAGGAGTCGACGGAGGAACACCACGCTGATCACCACTGACAGGATGTTGCCCAAGGTGTAGAGGATGGCGATCGCGTAGATGATCTGGCCGACGGGGAGGAACTGGATGAAGAATGCGCCCACCACGTAGATCAGGGCCAGCAGGAGCTGGACATACAGCGGCGTGCGGGCGTCTTCGTTGGCATAGAACACGCGCGACATCATGAAGTTCGCGCTCAGGAACGGAGTGCTCAGCGCAAGGATGGTGAGCGTTTGGGCCAGCATGACGCCGTCCTGGGGTTTGCCACCGGAGAAGAACATACCCAGCGGGCCGGCCAGGGCGAACAACGCCAAGGCACCGAACACGGTGGCCACGGCCATGGTGCGCAGGCCGTGGGAGAGGGCATCGCGCAGCTCGGCCTTGTTGCCGTCCTGGGACGCGCGCGTCATGCGGTTAAAGAGGACGGTGGCCAGCGACAGCGCGATGATCGAGTGCGGCAGCAGGTACAGCTGGCTCGCTACTTCCAGGACGGCGTTGCCGGGCAGTACAGCCGCGGCTGCATCGTCTCCGGCGTTGTCCAGGCGCAGGCGCTCGGCACCGGGAATCGTGGCAATTTTCATGACGTAAAGGAACGCCAACTGCCCGACGGCGGCAGTCAGTAACGTCCAGATGCTCAGCTTGGCTGCCTGGCCCAGTCCAACCCCGCGCCATCCGAAGCGGGGCCTCAGCCCCAGCTTCAGGCGAAGAACAGGGATGAGCAAAATGGCTGTTTGCGCCACAACACCGATGGTGGAGAAACCGGCCACAAGGAATGTCTGGGTTGGCCCCCAGTTGTCCAAGGTGTGCGGGTTGGTGACGTTGTCTCCCAGGATCCAGATGAACATCCCCAAACCGGCGATAGCCACCAGGTTATTAAGGATGGGTGCCCACATGGCCGGCCCGAAGGCTCCGTGGGCGTTGAGTACCTGGGTCAGCAGGGCGTACAGGCCGTAGAAGAAAATCTGGGGCAGGCACCAGAAAGCGAACGTGACAGCCAGCGCCTTCTGTTGCTCCGAGTAACCCTGCGTGGTGAGGTCGATGACCAGTGGAGCCGCCAACGTCACAAGTGCAGTGAGCCCGAGGAGAACCAGCACCGCCAGTGTCAGGAGACGGCTGATGTAATCGGCTCCCCTGTCCGGTGCGTTGCTTGCCTTGATGATTTGCGGCACCAGGACGGCGTTGAAAACACCACCGGCAACCAGCAGGAAGATCAGGTTGGGCAGGTTGTTCGCGTTAATAAACGTGTCATTGACCGTTGAACCCAGGCCGAGGGCGGCCCCGAGCATCCAGGTCTTAGCGAAGCCAAGGAACCGGGAAACCAACGTTCCGGCGGCCATGATGGCGCTGGAACGTGCTTCTCCGGATTGAACGGACTGGGTTGCTTTGGCGTCAGACATCGCCTTTATCGTCCCATGAGCCCGCGTCAGAGGTGTTCCGGCAGCACTTCCCGTGCCAGGTCGGCGATGCGGCGTTCATTGGGGAAGGACAATTTGCGGGCAAGTTCCTGGATGGGAACCCAGGCGGCGTCCACGGCTTCCTGGTCGGGATCGTTCTCGATGGTGAGCTCCCCGCCGGTAGCTTGCAGCAGGAAATGATGGACAGTTTTGTGCACGCGGTGGCCGCTGACCGTAAACCAGTAATCGATACTTCCCAGGGGTGCCAGGATGCTGCCTTCGATGCCGGTTTCCTCGGCGATTTCCCGGACAGCTGCTTCCTCATTGTTCTCCCGGCCTTCCGGGTGGCCCTTGGGCAGGCACCACTCCAGCCGGCCACCCCTGTTAAGGCGGGCGATGATCGCAACCCGCAACTCGCCGTCGGACGTGTCCACTACGACGCCGCCCGCGGAGACTTCCTCAACAGTGGGAAGCGAGGCCTGGACCGGGTGCTGCGGGGCGGGCGCGACGTGGGCGCCGATTGCCGACGGCAACGGTGCGTTTGTCCTCCTGCCAGGAGCGCTCGGTATCGGATTGGCCATGAAGTCCACTCTAACGACTCTTGCCCGTGAGTGATGACCGGGACATGGCCACAAGATGGACTGCAGGAGCCGGCTGTTCGGGGACGCCGGGTTTTTGCAGCGATCCGTGACCCAACGCAGGGTAAAAATCTGCCAAGCTTAAGGGACTATGGCGCACGTATTGGACAGTTCTTCAGTTAACTTCACCATCGACCCGGTGGTGCTCGATCTCGGGCAGCGCTTTGTCGACGCCGGATTTGAGCTGTCGCTGGTGGGTGGACCCGTGCGCGACCTTTTCCTGGGCAGGACATCCCCGGACCTGGATTTCACGACTGATGCAACGCCGGACCAGACGATCTCCGTCATCAAGAAGTGGGCGGATAACTTCTGGGAGATCGGGCGTGCGTTCGGGACGATCGGGATGCGCAAGGACGGCTTCCAGATCGAAATCACCACCTACCGTGCCGAGGCCTATGACCCCGACTCCCGCAAACCAGTGGTGGCTTTCGGCAACTCGCTGACCGATGACCTGCTGCGCCGCGACTTCACCATCAACGCCATGGCCCTGAAACTGCCTGGCCTGGAACTCGTGGATCCCTTCGGCGGGGTCCGCGACCTCCATGCCTCGGAACTGGCCACCCCCGGCGCGCCTGAAGCATCCTTTTCCGACGATCCGCTGCGCATGATGCGGGCAGCCCGGTTCGCGTCGCAGCTGGGTGTGTCGGTACATGACGACGTCCGCCTTGCCATGAGCCAGATGGCCGACCGCATCAAGATCATCTCCGCCGAGCGTGTCCGGGATGAACTCATCAAGCTTATTAACGGAGCGCACCCCCGGGTGGGTATCGACCTGCTGGTGGACACGGGCCTTGCCGAGTTCGTCCTCCCGGAAGTCTCTGCCCTGCGGCTGGAGTCGGACGAACACCACCGCCACAAGGACGTCTACCAGCATTCGCTCCAGGTCCTGGAACAGGCTGCAGACCTTGAAACCGGTCCGGACGGCCCGGTGCCCGGGCCTGACTTTGTGCTGCGGTTCGCGGCGTTGATGCACGACGTCGGCAAGCCGGCTACGCGCAAATTCGAACCGGGCGGCGCGGTCAGCTTCAGGCACCACGACGTCGTGGGTGCGAAGCTCACCGCCAAGCGCATGAAAGCACTGAGGTTCGACAACGACACCATCAAGGCCGTTGCCCGTTTGGTTGAACTGCACATGCGCTTCTACGGCTACGGCGATGCCGGTTGGACTGACTCGGCCGTCCGCCGTTACGTTACGGACGCAGGTCCGCTGCTCGAGCGCCTGCACCGGCTCACCCGTTCGGACGTCACAACACGCAACCAGCGCAAGGCCGACAGGTTGTCGTTCGCCTACGATGACCTTGAGCAGCGCATCGCTGCCTTGCTGGAACAGGAATCGCTGGCAGCCATCCGGCCGGACCTGGACGGTGCCCGGATCATGGCGCTCCTCGGAATCAAGCCCGGCCCTGTGGTGGGCCGTGCCTACAAGTTCCTCCTGGAGGAGCGCATGGAACACGGACCGCTGTCCCCCGAGGAAGCCGAATCAAAGCTCCTGGCCTGGTGGGACGCCCAACCCGAGTCCGCCGTCGAGCTTTCAACCGAAACAGAGGAGCCCTAATTGACCGCCGCGACTTCACCGCGTCCGCAGCTCTGGATCCTTCGCCACGGCGAGACTGAATGGTCCAAGAGTGGCCAGTACACCGGCCTGACCGACCTTCCGCTGACTGTGGAAGGCGAACAGCAGGCCGTGGAAGCCCGCAAGGTCCTCGAAGGCATCGACTTCGACCTGGTCCTCACTTCCCCGCTTCGCCGTGCCCGCCGCACCGCGGAACTGGCCGGCTACCCGGACGCCGTCCATGAGCCGTTGGCCGTGGAGTGGAACTATGGCGATTACGAGGGCATCAGTTCCGACCTCATCCGTAAGGACAACCCCGACTACCTCATCTGGACCGATGGCGTTCCCAACGGGGAAACCCTGGACGAAGTCGCAGCCCGGGCCGACAAGATCATTGGCCGGGTCCTGGAATCCGGAATGGACAACGTCCTGGTGGTGGCCCACGGCCATTTCTCCCGCATTCTCACGGCCCGCTGGCTGGAAATGGACGCCCGTGAAGGCCGGCATTTCATTCTTGGAACCGCCAAGGTCTGCACCCTGGGGTGGGACAAGCGAACCCCTGCCATTGTCCGCTGGGGCCTGTAAACCCTCATCCCGCCCACCAACTAATCCTAAAATTTCAAGAAACTTTTGAAAAAAGTGCGAATTAGCTGGTCATGACAGTAATTCATGCTGTAGCTTATATCTTGTTCCCAGAGCGACCCGCCGGGAACCAGGCGTGCATAGGGCAGTCAGTCAGCTGTCCATGCCACAAGCAGAAAAGGAGGTTGGGAAAAATGATTACTTTGACTAGCGGATGGAATGTGACCGTCAACGCCACCCCGGCCTCTGCTGCTTTGCGACGCCCTTTTACAAAGCACATCTCCAATCACTGATCACTCCTGAATTGCCGGACCGGGCTTGTTGCCGGCGGTTTTTCACTGTCACCTCCGGGTGGCGCTGAGTAGTCAGCTGTAGAGGCAGACCCTGGCAGAACGCCGTGGGTGTGCAGTTTCCCCAAAGATCGGAACCAGCTTCTTGTTGGGGGCCGCTGCAGGAAATCCAAATCTCCTGCGGGACCATTCGAGGTTTTTCCGTTCAGGTCTGCTTTATCCCTTATTTATCCTTGGGTAATTGTGCCCTTTTGCCATGGTTTTTCACTGCATAAATCAGGCTTTATTTGTTGTGCCCAAATGCCCCGTAGTTTATGGAAGGAGGTGATCGCTTTGCGCAAACGCCCGGAAGAACAGCGCTTCTACAAGAGCAGCGACGCTCCCAAAGACCGCACACTGTTCAACGGCCAGCTGCTTGACCAGCGCCGTGAAGACGTCTTCGTTGTCCTGCACCAGATGGGACTCATCCGCTGATGCATCCGTGCCGTGAATGAAGGAGTGTCCGGTGCCGCATATCCAGGCTGAACCCCAGGGAGCCCACGCTGCCATGCGTGGGCTCCCCCTTTTGAAGTCTGTTCCGGGTTGGTACCGCCGGAGCTACCTGACGGTAAGCTCGACTCATGCAGGAGACGAGGCCGCGCCGGCAAAGTAAACGTGCAGGCTTTGTGGTCCCCAGCCGGAATGATTCCCTGCTGCGCAACTTCACTGAGCTCGTGGGCGGTCCCCTGGGCAGGCACACGTCGCCGGGAAGGATCTCTCCCGGTCCGTTCACTGTTGAACGCGTCCTGATCGTCCTCACCGTCATCGCCGCCCTGCTTGCCATCCTGGCCAAGGATTACTGCAGGACCAACGGTTGGCAGACACCCAGCCAGTTCTATGCCACGTGCTACTCGGACTTCCCGGAGCTCTTCCGCAACCGTGGCCTGGGCGATGGTGCTTTTCCGTTCCTCACTCCTGACGCCCTGTTCGAATACCCCGTGCTTATGGGACTCATCGCGGGAGCTACGGCGTTGCTGGTCCCCGGCCAAGGAGTCAGCAACGAACGCATCCTGGGCTACTTCGATGTCAACGCCACCTCGATTGTTGCGGTGTGGATCATCACCGTTCTCCTGACTGCCCGCATGAACAGGCGCAGGCCGTGGGACGCCGCCATGGTTGCTGTGGCGCCGGGCATCATCCTGGCCGGATTCATTAACTGGGATATGTGGGCTGTGGCGCTCCTGGCCCTGGCCATGTACTTCTTTTCCCGCGACAAAGCGGTCCTGGCTGGTATCTGCATCGGTCTCGGCACGGCAACCAAGCTCTACCCCGTGCTGATCCTGGGGGCGGTCCTCGTGCTGGCCCTAAGGAGCGGGCGGATCAAGACCTTCCTGGTGACCACCGCTTCCGCGCTGGCGGCGTGGTTGGCGGTCAACCTGCCCTTCGCCGCCATGAACCCCGCCGGATGGCGGTACTTTTTCGAGTTCACCCAGGACAGGCCGGCGGGGTACAGCTCACCATGGTTCGCCTACAACCTGATTGCCGAGCGGCTCCAATGGGTGCAACTGAACGCGCTCACCATCAACGCCCTCGCCCTGAACCTGTTCGTCCTGGCGTGTGCCCTGATTGCCGTCCTTGCCCTCGTGGCTCCACGCAGGCCCCGGCTTGCGCAACTGGCCTTCCTGATCGTGGCCGCCTTTATCCTGACCAACAAGGTGTACTCGCCCCAATTCGTCATCTGGCTGATCCCCTTGCTGGCACTGGCAAGGCCCCGGTGGCGGGACTTCCTGATCTGGCAGGCAGCAGAAGGGCTGCACTGGGCGGCCATCTGGATGTATCTCGGCCAGGCAACCAGCGGAGGGGCAGCCCAGCACAACATCGACATGTCCGCCTACGTCATGGCCGTGCTGGTTCATATGGCGGCTACGGCCTACCTCATGGTCCGCGTGGTCATCGACATCTGGGACCCCTCGCAGGATCCCCTGCGGTCTTCGGGCGACGATGACCCGCACGGCGGTCCGTTCGCCGGAACACGGGATTGGTTGAGAATCGACCTGTTCCGCCCCACCGCCTCCATTCTTCCCTGGCGCAAACAGGAAGTATCCGTCCCACCCGAAGCACCCCCTGCAAAGGAGGTCGGCCGCCATGGCTGATGTCGCCGTCGTCGGATCCGGTCCCAACGGTCTTGCCGCTGCGGTGGTGATGGCCCGGGCAGGCCTGGACGTGCAGCTGTATGAGGCAGCGGACACGATCGGCGGTGGGTCGCGCACCAGTGAACTGATGGAGCCGGGATACCTGCATGATGTCTGCTCGGCGGTGCATCCCATGGCGCTGGTGTCGCCCTTCTTCCGCGACTTCGAGCTCGCGCGGCGGGTGGAACTGATCGTGCCCGAAGTCCAGCACGGCGTGCCGCTGGACGTAGGTGGTGCCGCTGTTGCCTACCAATCCCTGGTCCGCACGGTGATGGAACTGGGCGTCGACGGACCCGCCTACCGCCGCCTTATCGAGCCGCTGCTTGCGCGCGTGGATGGCGTAGTGGACTTTACGTCCAACAAGCTGCTGCGGATCCCCAAGGATCCGATCGCCGCTCTCAAGTTCGGACTCGCGACGCTGGACCAGGGTACGCCGGTGTGGAACCGGCGGTTCAAGGAGACTGCCGCTCCCGCGCTGCTGACCGGTGTCATGTCCCATGCGCTCGGGTCGCAACCCTCGCTGAGCTCCACCGGCGCCGGACTGATGCTCAGCATCCTTGCCCACGCGGGAGGATGGGCTGTGCCCGTAGGCGGATCACAGTCCATTGCCCAGGCCATGGCCGACGATCTTGTTGCCCATGGGGGGACCATCCATACCGGCCAGCGGATAGACTCCCTGGACCAGGTCCGGCCAGCGAAGGCGATCCTGCTGGATGTTGCCCCACCGACGCTGCTGCGCTTGGGAGGGGCGGAAATCCCGGACCGATACAGGCGCTCACTTGAAGCATTCCGTTTTGGGAATGCAGCGTGCAAGGTGGACTACATCCTGTCCGAGCCGGTTCCGTGGTTGGCGCCCGAGCTCCGGAAGGCCGGTACGGTGCACGTCGGCGGATCGCGCCGGTCGATGGCGGAGTCGGAAAACCAGGTTGATCTTGGGATGCACCCGGATGAACCCTACGTCCTGGTTTCACAGCCCTCGTTGGTGGACTCATCCCGGGCTCCGGCCGGAAAACAGATCCTGTGGACCTACTGCCACGTGCCTGCCGGATCCACGGTGGACATGGCCGAGGCCGTGACGAACCGCATCGAGCGCTACGCTCCCGGTTTCCGGGACGTTGTGGTGCGGTCCAAAACCACGACGGCGGCGGAGATGGCCGAATACAACGAGAACTATGTGGGTGGGGATTTCAGCGCGGGAATCATGGACATGCCGGGGCTGCTCCGGCGGCCCGTGGTGTCACTGGTTCCGTGGCGGACGCCGCTGCGGGGCGTCTACCTGTGTTCTTCTTCCACCCCGCCAGGGCCGGGAGTGACGGGAATGCCCGGGTATCACGCCGCCGAATATGCCTTGAAAGACATATTCGGCAAGCGCGTACCAGGGCTGGGCGTTGGCAGTTAGTTCGCCGCGGTGAAGCGTGCCCGGCGGTGTGCCGGGCTTTCGATCTCGTCCAGCATGGCCACAGCGTAGTCCTGCGACGAGATGGCGTTCCCTGCAGGAGTGTCCTTGGCGACCTTGTACTCGCCGGTGCGCTCACCAGGCTGGATCAGGGGTGCAGGTGCCAGTACGGTCCAGTCCAGGGCCTCGGGTGCCTGCCGGACGATCTCCAGGGCCTTGGCACCCGTTGTTGCTTCCGCCTTGTAGGCCTCGGGGAAATCCGGAGAGTCAAGGAGCCGGACGCCGTCGATCTCCAGGGTTCCTGCGCCGCCGACGATCATCAGCCGGGTTCCTTCGGCATTGCTGTAGGCCGTGGCCATGGCGTTCAGCCACTCTGCATGGTCACCGCCGGTGCGGCTGGGGCCCGTAGCCAGCACAACGACGTCGTGGTTTTTCGCGATGGAGGAGAAGACCTGGGCGTCGGACTGGTCGGCTGCCTTTGCCGTTGCTCCGGCCACCTCGGTGCCCTTGCGTGAAATGGCGGTGACCTCGTGGCCGCGGGTCAGGGATTCCTTGACGATCTGGCTGCCGACCATGCCGGTTGCCCCGTAGACTGCGATCTTCATAGCTGCTCCTTTGGGTTGGTATCCTTGATGTAGTTCAAAGGTATCTATTTGATACTGATAGCTTCAAAGGAACCCAGTTACCTGATGGAAACCAACCTCCCCGCCAACGTCCTTGACCCCAACTGCCCTTCCCGCGTGATCTTCCAGCGCATCGGCGACAAGTGGGCCTCCCTGGTCATCCAGGTGCTGGGGGCCGGGCCTGTCCGGTTCTCGGAGTTGCGCAAGATGGTCAACGTTGTCACTCCCAAGGTGCTGACGCAGACGCTCCGGGCGTTGGAACGGGACGGCTTGATCACGCGCACTGTCTACGCCCAGGTTCCGCCGCGGGTAGATTACCAGCTGACTCCGCTGGGCCAGTCCTTGCTGGAGCCGTTGCGCCTGCTGCGTGAATGGGCCGAAAGCCACGTGCCCAGCATCCTCGAAGCCCGTGACGCCTACGACGAAGCCCAGGACGACGCACTGCTCCCCGAACCCAACTGAGTCGCATTTGTGCGCGTTTTGAGCGGTCTAAACGCGCTTAAGTGCGACTCAGTTGGGTTGTGGGGCGGGGGTCAGGGCAGGGCTGATCCGTCCGTCGCTCATGGTCGCAACAGAATCCGTCAGGGGTAAGAAGCCCGTGTCGTGAGTGACCATCACCGTTGCTGTTGAGAAGTCGTCAGTGATGCGCCGAAGCAGCCGCACGATCGACTCGCTGCGCTCGTGATCCAGTGCCGCGGTCGGCTCATCCACCAGCAGGACGGACGGGCTGCCCATCAGCGCCCGGGCAATGTTGACGCGTTGGCGCTGCCCTCCTGACAGCTGGTGCGGCTTCTTGCCTGCAGCGCCGCCCAAACCCACGACGTCCAGCAGATCCTCCGCCTTCCGGCGCCCCTGCCGCGGCGGGATGCCCCGCAGGTGACAGTGGATCAGCAACTGCTCGACGGCGGTCAGTGACGGCAGGAGGTTGGGTTGCTGGAAGATGATGCCCACCTTCTCCCGGCGCAGGGCAGCCCTTTCGGCTTCCTTGAGGCCGGTGACCTCCTGCCCGTCGATGATGACAGACCCTGAGCTTGGTTTGATGAGGGTCGCTGCCACCGCGAGGAGGGAGGACTTTCCCGATCCGGACGGACCGACAAGCGAGAGGAACATGCTGCTGCCGACTGTCAGGTTTACCGCATTCAGGGCGGTCAGCGTGGATTCGCCGTCCGGGTATTCGAGGCTGACATTTACGAGTTGGAGGGAGCTCATGTGTATTCCTTTCCGGGAATTCTTTAGTTGCCGCCGAGTGCAAGCAATGGGTCGATACGGGTGACACGACGGACTGCGAGGACGGACCCGAGCAGGCCCAGGACGATGATTCCGAGCACGGGCAGGACGGTGGTGAAGGGTGTCAGGAGGAAGGGCGCTGCCTGCACGGCGGCGAGTCCTCCCGCCAGCCCCAGCACTCCACCTGTCACAGACCCGGCCAGCAGAACCACCACCGCTTGGGCCAACGCGTCGCGCAGGACGTAACCGGACGAGCCGCCAAGAGCCCGGAGTACCGCGATGTCGCGCGTGCGCTGCACCGTCCACACAGTGAGGAACGCGACGATCACCAGGGCGGATATGCCGTGCAGAAATGCCTGCATGAGCATGAGTGATCCGTTCTCGCTCTTGTAGCTGGCCAGGGCCTGGAATGACGCAACAGGGTCGGCGCTGACCGTGCCGGCCGCCACATTGGCGGCGTCGGTATCCAAGGAGGTACCGCCGTCGTGGGTTACTCCCAGGACCGTGGCCTTGCCCGGTGCCGCGTGGGCAATGGTCCGCCAATCCCCCAGCGTGGTCCACACCACGGAGGTATGTGAATACCACTGGTCTTCCACCACGCTGGAGACGGTGAGGTGCAGGCCGCCCACCTGGACCCGGCTGCCTTCCCGCAGGTCCAGTTCGCGGGCAACGCCCTCGCCGATCACCGCGGTTCCTTCCTGCACCCGCGGGCCAAGCGAGCCGCCGAAGACTGCCACGTTCGCCGTTCCCGTTGCCGCGCCGTCCGCGGCCAGGGACTGGAACCGTGACTGGCTGATGCCGAGCTCCTGGACGGAAGCCACCCCCGGCTGCTCCCGCCAGGTGGTGAGCTGGCCGGTGGAGACCTCGGACTCGGTGAAGGACGCCTTGGGCTCCCCGCCGGCAGGGGCTCCGAACACGATCTGCTGCACCGGCAGAGCGGCGATGGCGGACGTGGACTGGTTGGCAAGCCCCGCCGTCAACCCGGAGAGCATGACGAGCAACAGGGTGATGAGGGCGATCACGCCGCCCATGAGTACGAAACGTCCTCTCGCGAAGCGGATGTCGCGGATGGCTAGAAACATCGGATTCCTTTGGTTCAACCCGGGCTTGTCCCGGCCCTTTCCACTCTTCCGGCCAGCACTCCCGGGCACATCGGGAGCGGGATGGATTGGGCCGGGACAAGGGGTTGAGGGTGCCGTCAACCGAATGGTTGATTCCGGCTGGAGGGCGGGGAATTCCGTCCCGCGCGGTGCGCGCCGCGGATACGCTGGAAGGCGTGCAGGACCAACCCAAGCCCGACGCCCGGGAGACGCCCACCGGTGCGATTCTCCGCGTCCTCCGTGTGAGCTTGCATGTGGGATTTGCCGTCCTGTTGCTGGTGGCCGTGGTCCGGCTGTTGCTGGGAGCCGGCGGCAGCAGGACACCGCTGTCCTTGGGTGCGGGCCTTGTGCTGTCCGGCGCGTTGGCCTTGGTGTATCTTGCCGGGACTTTCCTTGAGAAGCGCCACGCCAACTCCCCCGATGCGTTTGATCCCGCTCCGTACGCGCGCTGGTGGCTGGCCGCGGTAACGCTTCTGTGGCTGCTGCTCCTGTTGGTCAGCAGCGACTTTGCCTGGGTCGCCTTCCCCCTGTTTTTCCTGCAGCTGCATGTGCTGCCGCGCCTGGTGGCGCTGCCGGTCATTGCGGCGTGCACCTTCTTGCTGATCGGGGCGCTCTGGTTCCATGGACAGGGATCGGCCGACGGCGGACTGCAGCTTGCGATGGTACTCGGGCCTGTGTTCGGGGCCGGGTTCGCCGTGGTCACCGGCATGGCCTACGGA
This sequence comes from Paenarthrobacter sp. NCHU4564, assembly GCF_052156435.1. Classification (NCBI taxonomy): domain Bacteria; kingdom Bacillati; phylum Actinomycetota; class Actinomycetes; order Micrococcales; family Micrococcaceae; genus Paenarthrobacter; species Paenarthrobacter sp. NCHU4564. The sequence goes on along the minus strand of NZ_JBQLIS010000003.1, from coordinate 267,834 downwards.
GCCTTGTTCCGCGAGGCCGAAACGCAGAGAAGGGTTGCCGGAGAACTGCTCCGGACCCGCGCCGAACTTGCGCGGACGCAGCATGAGGCAGGCATGGTGGCGGAGCGGGAGCGTCTGGCCCGGGAAATCCACGACACCCTGGCCCAGGGCTTCTCAAGCATCGTCCTGATGGGCAGGTCGGTCGGGAAAGCCATGGACGCCGGCGACCTCGAGTCGGCGAAGGGCCTGCTCAAGGTCGTCCAGGAACGGCATCCGCCAACCTGGCCGAGGCCCGCAGCTTCGTGCGCGGCTTGCGATCGCCCGACCTCGCGGAGTCCGGGCTGGTGGCCACCCTGCGCGGACTGTGCGAAAAGACGGAAACCGAGGCTGCCGCCAGGGGAACAACAATGCGTGTCCGGTTTCAGCTGGTGGGTGCCCCTGTTGACCTCCCGAACGCCTTCCAAACCACCCTGTTGCGGGCCGCGCAGGCCTCCCTCGCCAACGTGTGGAAGCATGCGCAGGCGCGTGCCGCCGTCGTGACCTTGTCCTTTCTTGAATCCGAGGTGACCTTGGACGTGTTTGACGACGGCGTCGGTTTTGAACCCTCGACGGCGGCCCATGCGGTGCGTGGCGACGGTAGCGGCGTCGGGCTTTCCGGCCTGCGCGAGCGGCTTGCGGCGCTGAACGGGAGCCTGGAGGTGGAGTCGGCGCCGGGTGAGGGGACCGTGGTCGCAGCCCGGCTGCCCCTTCCCGAGGAGGATGCCCAGTGAACGAAATCCGGATTCTGTTGGTGGACGATCACCCTGTAGTGCGGGCTGGTCTCCGTGCGATGCTGGCGGATTTTCCCGGGGTCACCGTAGTGGCCGAGGCTGCTGACGGAGACGCTGCGCTTGCCCACCTCGTGCGGCTGGGCAGCCTGGGTGAACCCGTTGACCTGGTGCTCATGGACTTGCAGATGGGGCAGGGCATGGACGGGGTGACGGCCACGGGGAAGATCAAGGCCGGGGAGGCCGGGACTCCCCCGCCACCTGTCCTGATCCTGACCACCTATGACACCGATGCCGACATCCTCGCAGCCGTCGAGGCCGGCGCGAGCGGCTACATGCTCAAGGACGCTCCGCCCGAGCAGCTCCGCCAGGCCGTACTGCAGGCGGCCGCCGGGCAAACCGCGTTGGCGCCCGAAGTCGCCGCGAAACTCATGGGCAGGATACGGAATCCGTCGCCGGCCTTGAGCGGCCGCGAGGTGGAATTGCTGGAGTTGCTGGCTACGGGCATGAGCAACCGGGCCATCGCCAAGCAACTGTTCATTTCAGAGGCCACAGTGAAGACCCACCTGGTGCACATCTACGCCAAGCTTGGCGTGGACAACAGGACAGCCGCAATCGCCGTGGCGACGCAGCGCAGGATCATCCGCGGGCATTGACCCCCACCCTCCCAACTGGGTCGCACTTGTGCACGTTTTGAGCCGTCATAACGCGCACTAATGCGACTCAGTTGGGTGCGAATTTAGGTGAAACGGTTGACCTTTCGCCTTCAAGCAGTGACGATTAGTGCACGTTTCGCTATGAGTTAGATCACAAACTATCACTCGTCGAAAGTTGGCACCCATGTCCGCACCCCTCAAGGGCTTATCCGGCGCTGCGCCCAACAGCCCACGATGCGCCCCGCTTCCGTTCCTCAGGAAGGCCGCGTCAATCGGCTTGGCAACGCTGCTGCTGGCCGGAACCATCCCCACCCTGGGCTTCACACCGGCCGCGGCCGCCCCAGGCGCCCCGGCAGCGATCAAACCCGTCACTCCTGAAGTCCCCGTTGATTCCGCGGGAGTACCCCTCGGGGCGGTGACCGGATACACCCAGGCGGGAAACGTCGTCGAGCTTTCAGCCGAAAAGGGTGCGATCCGCGTGACGTTCCTCGATGACGGGAACTTCCGCCTGGAGGCCGACCCCAGCGGCACGTTCACCGACCCTGCCAATACTGACCAAGGCGACCCGGCCCGGACCGCGAACATCGTGGTCGGCAAGGACAAGTTCCCGGGCGCTAACCCAGAGGTGACCGACGGCGACTGGATTGTCCTCAAGACGGCCAGGATCAGTGTCCAAATCAACAAGGCCACTACCCGGTTCCGTGTTGTGAGGGCGGACGGATCTTTGGTGCTGCAGGAAACCGCGCCCATCACATTTGGGGCGACCACGGCAACGCAGCACCTGGCCCAACAGGACGGTGAACAGTTCATCGGCGGCGGCATGCAAAACGGCCGTTCCGTCCACACCGGGGCCCTGATCAACATCGCCAGGAACTTCGACTGGGATGACGACGGCTACCCCAATGCCGTCCCCTACTACATGTCTTCCAAGGGCTACGGCGTCCTGCGCAACACCTTCGCGCGCGGTTCCTACAACTTCGCCGGCCAGCCCACCACCACGCACGAGGAAAAGCGGTTCGACGCCTACTACTTCGTGGGCGACTACAAACAGTCCCTCGGGGCCTACACCACGCTGACCGGCAAGCCGATGATGCCCCCGGTCTACGCGCTGGAATACGGCGATGCGGACTGCTACAACCGGTCGAACACGGGCTACTCCTCCTCAGGCTACGGCGATCCCGACGGAGCCAAGCAACGCACTCCGGATGCCATCAAAACCGCGCGGAAGTTCGTGGAAAACGACATGCCGGCCGGATGGATGCTGGTCAATGACGGTTACGGCTGCGAATATCAGCAACTCCCGGAAACCGTGGACAACATCGAGGAAGAGACTGACCTGAAAGTTGGCCTCTGGACCCAGCGTTCCCTGACCAACCAGGAATACGAGGTAGGCGAGGCCGGTGTCCGCCTCCGCAAGCTGGACGTCGCGTGGGTGGGCCAGGGCTACCGCCAGGCGCTCACCGGATGCGAAGCCGCCCACAGCGGAATAGAGCAATACTCGAACGCGCGCGGCACCTCGCTGATGGTTGAAGGCTGGGCAGGTTCCCAGCGGTGCGGCATGCAGTGGACCGGTGACCATTCAGGAAACCTCGACGCCGTCCGCTGGCAGGTCCCGGCACTCACCGGAGCCGGGAACTCGGGTCTGGCATTCTCCACGGGCGATGTCGACGGAATTTTCGGCGGCTCACCGGAGTCTTACGTGCGCGATCTCCAGTGGAAAGCCTTCGCTCCTGCGCTGTACTCCATGTCCGGATGGGCCGCGACTGACAAGCGTCCGTGGTTGTACGGCGAGGAAGCAACCTCGATCAACCGCCATTACCTGCAACTCCGCCAGCAGCTCATGCCGTTTATCTACAGCCTGGCGCAGGAGTCTTCCACCACAGGCGTTTCCATGATGCGCTCCATGGCGCTCGAGTTCCCGGACCAGGAATGGTCCTACGGCGCGGAGGCCAACAACCAGTTCATGCTCGGATCGGACTTCCTGGTCGCTCCGGTTTTCACCCAGACAGATGTCCGCAACGGAATATTCCTGCCGGCAGGCCGGCAGTGGGTGGACTACTGGTCCGGCAAGCTGTACCAAGGCGGCCAGATCCTCAACGGCTATGACGCACCCTTGGACAAACTTCCTGTCTTCGTGCGGGCGGGCGCGGTGATCCCGCAAGGCATCGTGGCCAGGAATGCTTCCCTGGTTCCCGAAGATTCCATGATCACGCTGGACGTCTATGCCCAGGGCAAGGACAGTTTCACCCTCTACGAAGACGACAAGGTCACCCGGGAATACAAAGAGGGCAAGTCCTCAAGCCAACTCTTCGAGGTGGACGCCCCGGGCAAGGGCAACAGCAGCGTGAAGATTTCCATCGGCGAACGGAAGGGCGACTACACCGGCAAGGCAGCAGCCCGCCCCTACCAACTCAAGGTCCACGCCGGTGCTGCACCCAAGGAGGTGAAGATCGGCGGCGCGAAGCTCACGCAGCTCAGCACCAAGGAGGCGTTTGACGCGGCAAACGCCGGCTGGTTCTTCGACGAATCCACCAACGGCATCGTGTGGGTGAAGACCGGAACCATCGCATCAAACCAGTCCGCGACAGTCCAGCTGCAGCAGGCCGGCCCGCTGGGTGGAAACAGCCAGGACGCGGTTGCGGCCGAAGTCCGCGTTACCACCGGGCAGCAGGTCTTCCAGGATCAGCAGACCACGGTGACAGCCGAATTCGTGAATACCGGCGCCAAGGCCAAGACCACCGTGGAACTGGCTCCGGTCCTTCCCGAAGGTTGGACCGTCATTTCCTCCGCCGGGACGACGGCGGCCACGGTGGAGCCCGGACAGACGGCAACCGCAACGTTCGTCGTCTCACCCGGCTCCAGCGCGAAGGCGGGTCAACAGACCGTGCGGGTGTCGGCGTCGTACTCTGCTGCCGACTCAACCACACAGACGGTGACCGGAGGCAACTCCCTCTACGTGGCTTATGGGTCACTGGCCGCGGCCTACAACACCGTCTCGGTCACCACCGTGGCGGGCAAGGCGCTCGGAAACTTCGACGGCGGTGGCGCCACCTTCGCGGCCGAACAGCTGGCTGCCGCACCGGTACCGTCGGGCGGCGTCCGGCCAGGCAGCACGGTGACGGTGGATGCGGGGAAGCCCACCCAGGTTGATTACACATGGCCGTCCGTTGGGCCGGATGTACCCAATTCGGTAGCACTCTCCGCCCAGACCATCGCGGTCAAGGGCAAGGGAACGCACTTGGCTGTGCTGGGCTCGGCAGCCGTCGGCAACGGCACCAGTCCCGAGCTGACCTTGACATATGCCGATGGGAGCATGGAAAAGCAGTCCGTCTTCTTCCCCAACTGGCTGCAACCTTCAGTCCTGAACGGTGCCGTGGTGGCGGTCTCTGAGCAGGGCCGCAACAATGCCAACGGACCATCTCCCGAGTACACGCAGTACAAGTACCAGGCCTTCTCGAACACGGTCCGGCTCAACCCCACCAAGGAACTGGCCTCGGTCACGCTGCCCACGGACACACGCGTGAAATTCTTCGACTGGAAGGTGGTTTCCCAGCCGCTGCCGGATGTTCCGCGAGGTTCCGTGTACGCCTCGGAAACGCCTTGGGTGCAAGCCATTAACGGCTATGGCGTGATCGGCAAGAACGTGGCGAACAAGGACAGCGCATCATCCCCGGACAAGCCGCTCGCCATCAACTACACCGATCCCGCCACAGGCCAACAGCCCGTCTTCACCAAGGGCCTGGGTGTGCACGCGGCCTCGAAAATCACGTATTACCTGGGTGGAAAGTGCACATCGTTCACGTCCCAGGTGGGCTTGGAGAGCGGTTTTGGCGGCAACATCATCTTCAAGGTCAATACCGACGGCGTGAACAAGTACCAGTCGCGGACCTATACTCCCGGTTTTGCGCCCGAGTCCGTGAAGGTGGACCTGTCCGGCGCAGCGTACGTGGAGCTGGTGGTTGATCCCTCCGGTTCCATCAACGGGGCACACGGCGTATGGGGTGATGCCAGGTTCACCTGCGCGCCCTAGCTGATTCCCTGGCCCTCCGGCCCGCAGCATCGTTGACCACGGCTGCGGGCCGGCGGCGTCCCGTCCGGGGTGTGGGCGCAGCAGGAAACTGTCAGGGGAACCCGGCATAATGTCGCAAATGGGGAAACTTAGGAATCTGGTCCTTGGACTCGTGGCGCTGGTGATGGCTGGATCGCTGGCTGCGTGCGACGACGGCCGTTCAGGAGCGGAGAGCGCTGCCCGGCAGCTCGCGTCCGCCCTGGAAGCGCTCGACGTCGGGCAGCTCGCCGTGGAAGGCACGGACGCTGCCGCAGCCAACGAGGAACTTAAAGCAGTATTGGGAGGCTTGGATGCCAAGCCGTCTGTCCAGTCCGGTGACGTAAAACTCGACGGCGACACCGCCACGTTCCCCCTCAACTACAGCTGGAATATCGGTTCCACCACGTGGGACTACAGCCTGGACGCCACGCTCAGGAAATCCGGTGACAAGTGGGCGGTCCAATGGAGCCCCCGCCTGCTGGCTCCTGACCTGGGTGATGGCGAAACCCTCTCCGTCAAAACCGTCCCGGCCCAGCGGGGACAGATCCTCGGTGCAGGGGATGCTCCTATTGTGGAGGACCGCCCGGTCTTCCGCGTGGGAATAGATAAGACGAAGGTGCCGGCCGAACAAGCGGATGCCTCGGCACGGGCCATGGCTGCGCTGCTGGGGTTGGACGTTGAGGAGTACGCCAAGCAGGTAGCTGCCTCCGGTCCCCAGGCGTTCGTAGAAGGCATCGTCCTCCGTGCTTACACAGCCGAGATCACGGAGGCCAGGATCAAGGCCATTCCCGGCGGCGTCAGCATCCTTGATTCCATGGCACTGGCTCCCACCCGGACCTTTGCCCGGGCCCTTCTGGGCAGCGTTGGCCAAGCCAGTGCGGAGCAGATTGAGAAGTCCAACGGTGCGCTGCGGGCCGGTGACGCCACAGGAACGGGAGGCCTGCAGCAGAAGTACGACTCCCTGCTCCGGGGCAAGGATGGCGTTGAGGTTGTTGCCACCGCCAAGCCCGCGTCCGAAGGCGCAGAGTCCCAAACCAAGGTGCTGTTCTCCACAGCCGCTGAAGCCGGCACAACGCTCAAGACCACACTGGACATCGAGCTCCAGCAACTTGCCGAGCAAACACTGGCAGGGGTGGAGCCTGCATCCGCCATCGTCGCCATCAAGCCGTCCACCGGGGCTGTGCTCGCTGCCGCCTCCGGGCCGGGAAGCAACGGCTACAACACGGCCATGCTCGGCCAGTACGCTCCCGGTTCCACCTTCAAGATCGTGGATTCGCTGGCCATGTTCCGCAACGGCGCCACACCGGACTCCAAGGTAGAGTGCCCGTCCACACTGACCGTGGACGGCCGGACCTTCAAGAACGCCGAGGGCTACCCCGAAAGTTCGCTGGGTTCCGTTGCCCTCCGGGATGCGTTCGCCCACTCCTGCAACACCGCTTTCATCAATGCCCGTACCACCGTCTCCCAGGACCAGCTTGAATCCGCCGCCCTGGCATTGGGCGTGGCGGTGGAAGCGCCAAAACTTGGGGCCGATGCCTTCCTGGGATCCGTCCCGGCCGAAGCCGAGGGCACAGAACATGCCGCTTCCATGATCGGTCAGGGCAAGGTTCTGTTCTCCCCGCTTTCGGCAGCGGTCATGGCTGCTTCGGTGGCCAACGGAGCGCCCGTGTCACCGCAGCTCGTCCTGAACGCCGATGCTGCAAGTACGCAAACACAGAACCCCGACCCCGGTACCGCCCCTGCGGAAGGCGGCACCGCATCGCCGTCGTCCGCTGCTGCTACGGTTCCGGCCTCACCAGCCTCAACCACCCCGATCACCAAGGAAGAAGCCGCAGGATTGGCGGACATGATGCGGGCAGTGGTGACCTCAGGGCACGCCGGCTTCCTCGCCGAGGTCCCCGGGGCACCGGTCGGTGCGAAGACGGGCACTGCGGAGTTCGGCAACGAAAACCCGCCAAAAACCCATGCGTGGATCGTGGCAACCCATGGGGACCTCGCAGTTGCAGTGTTCGTAGAGGACGGCGGCCTGGGTGCCACTACCAGCGGTCCTTTGCTGAAGCAGTTCCTGACAGCAGCCGGCTGACAGGCGTTCGGTGGGCTGAGAGCCTGCATGGGAAGATGGGGCAGTGGCCCATATTGACGTTTCCGGCATCGACTACTTCCTCTCAGACGGCACCCAACTGCTGAACGGCGTGACGTTCAAGGTGCCGGACGGCACCAAGACAGCCCTGATCGGACCGAACGGCACCGGCAAAACCACGCTGTTCAAGATCATTTCGGGGGACCTCACCCCGGACGAAGGCGCCGTGGGCCGTTCCGGGAACATGGGAATCATGCGGCAGTTCGTGGGCCAGGTGCGGGACGAATCCACAGTCAGGGACCTTCTGGTTTCAACGGCGCAGCCCGGCCTGGCAGCGGCTGCAAAAGCCGTGGAGGAAGCCGAGCTCGCCATGATGGAGCGGGATGATGAGCCTACCCAGATGAAATATGCCCAGGCGATCGTGGACTGGGGCGACGCCGGCGGTTATGACGTGGAGACCGTCTGGGACGAGGTTTGCATGGCTGCCCTTGGGATCTCGTTCGACAAGGCCCAGTTCCGCCGGGCCTCCACGCTGTCCGGTGGCGAGCAGAAGCGTCTGGTCCTGGAGGCATTGTTTGCCGGACCGGATGAGTTGTTGCTGCTGGACGAACCGGACAACTACCTGGATGTCCCTGGTAAGCGCTGGCTCGAGTCCAAGCTCAATGAATCCAGGAAAACGGTGCTGTTCATCAGCCACGACCGCGAATTGTTGAACAACGCCGCAAGCCGCATCGTGACTTTGGAACCGGGGATCAATGGTGCCGGCGCATGGATCCATGGTGGCGGGTTCGGTTCCTACGTCGACGCCCGTGCCGACCGGAATGCCCGTTTTGAGGAACTCCGCAAGCGGTGGGACGAGGAGCATGTCAAGCTCAAGGAACTCGTCAACATGTACAAGAACAAGGCTGCGTTCCGTTCCGACATGGCCAACAGGTACCAGGCCGCGCAGACCCGTTTGGCCAAGTTCCTGGAGGCTGGCCCGCCGGAGGCCTTGCCCATCGAGCAGAACGTGCGGATGCGGCTCAAGGGCGGGCGTACCGCCAAGCGTGCCGTGGTTGCGGAGAAGCTCGAACTGACGGGGCTCATGAAGCCGTTCTCCACGGAAATCTGGTTTGGCGACCGCGTGGGTGTCCTGGGGTCCAACGGCTCGGGCAAGAGCCACTTCCTGCGCTTGCTCGCCACCGGCGGCACGGATCCTGAGCGGGAACACCTGCCCGTCTCGGACGTGGTGATCGCTGAGGTCCCCCACCAAGGCACCGTGAAACTGGGTGCCCGCATCCGGCCCGGGTTCTTTGCCCAGACGCACGTCCGCCCCGACCTCCTTGGCCGCACGCTGCTGGAGATCCTGCATCGGGGTGACGAGCACCGCTCCGGCCTGCCCCGGGAGGCTGCGGCCGGAGCCTTGGATTCCTACGGCCTGGCCGGTCAGTCCGAGCAGAAGTATGAGTCCCTGTCCGGTGGCCAGCAGGCGAGGTTCCAGATCCTGCTCCTGCAGCTTTCCGGTGCCACCCTCCTGCTGCTGGACGAGCCCACTGACAACCTCGACCTGCACTCCGGCGAGGCCTTGGAGCGGGCCATTGATGCGTTCGAGGGCACCGTCCTGGCGGTGACGCACGACCGCTGGTTCGCCAAGTCCTTCGACCGCTTCCTGGTGTTCGGCTCGGACGGCAAGGTGTACGAGTCGGAGGAACCGGTCTGGGACGAGAAGCGCGTGGAGCGCACCCGCTGATCCTCTCCCACATCCCGTCGTGTTTGGGCGGATCCGAAGCAGGGATGAGCAAATGATCACAGTTGGTGATCAATTGCTCAAAGCCATGCTACGGTTGAAGCATGGGAACTGCTGACCGTCATCGCCTCATTGGCGAACTTCTGCGCCAGCGCGAGGAAGTCTCCGTGGAGGAGCTCGTTGCGGCGTGTGGTGCCTCCGGTGCCACTATCCGCCGGGATCTCGAAATTTTGTCAGCCAATGGTGTCCTCCGCCGCGTCCATGGGGGCGCCCGCAGCCTGCTGGACCGTGGCGACAACCCCGGCTATGGACAACGGGAACTGGAAGACCATGACCAGAAGCTTCGGATTGCCAAAGCGGTGGATTCCCTCATCAGGGACCGCGCGCACGTCTGGCTGGACAGTGGATCCACGGCTACGGAGATCGCCCGTTGCCTGGGCAGGCGTACGCTGACCGTCATGCCGATGTCCCTGCACGGCGTCGATGCGCTGATGGACAGCAAAACAGGTGGGCGCTCTGACCTCATCCTCCCCGGCGGCGAACTGATTCCTGGCGAACAGTCCTTCCGTGGCCCGATGACTGAATCCAATATCCGCTCCCTCCGTTTTGACACCGCCGTCGTCACACCGTGCGCCATCAACGTCAAGGACGGGCTCCTGGCCCATGACCTCAATGACGCCGCCGCCAAACGCGCAGGCATGGAATCGGCGTCGAAGGTGATCGTTGCCGCCTCCGGCCCGAAATGGCTTGCCAGCGCGGTGGCATTGGTGTCCGCCCTGGACGCCGTGGATGTGATCGTGACCGACCTGGAACCCTCCCCTGAAATTTCTGCCCGGCTCAACAAACTCTCCGTGGAAGTTGTGATCGCATGACCACCAGCACCAAGGCCGCTCCGAACGTCAAGGCAGCCGCCGTGGCTACGTTCCTGATCTTTGGCATGAACGGCCTGGTATTCGCCAGCTGGGCCGCCCGTATCCCCGCGGTGACTGAGGCATTGAGCCTCACCTCCGGCCAGATGGGCACGTTGCTGCTGTGCACCGCCGTCGGGTCCCTGTTGGCGCTGCCGTCCGCTGGCTGGGTGGTGGGCCGGATCGGGACCGCCAATACGGTGCGTGCGGCGGGAATCGTGGCGGGCGCTGCCGGGGTGGCCATTGCTGTTTCGCTGATTGCGGCGTCGGTCCCTGCCACCGCGATTGCGCTGTTCTTCTTCGGTATCGGCATCGGCCTGTGGGATGTCGCCCAGAACATCGAAGGCGCAGACGTCGAACACCGCCTCAAGCGCACCATCATGCCCCAGTTCCACGCTGCGTTCAGCGGTGGCGCCTTTGTGGGCGCGCTGATTGGGGCGGGACTTTCCCAGCTGGGAGTGGGGCTTCCGGTACACCTCATGGTGATCGCGGCGATCGCCGTGACGCTGGCCCTGACGGCGCCACGCTACTTCCTCCCGCACGTGGCTGCGGCCTCGGAAACGCACGACGGCGAGCGGCCGGCTTCCAAGGGGCCGTCGGCTTGGCGGGATGGACGGACGCTGCTGATCGGTGTGGTGGTGCTGGGTGCCACCCTTACCGAAGGCGCCGGCAACGATTGGATCGCGAAGGCCGCAGTCGATGGATTGGGAGCCTCGGAAGCCACCGGTGCGCTTCTGTTTGCGCTCTTCGTGGCCGCTATGACGGCCATGCGCTTCCTGGGCGGGAAGGCCATCGACAGGTTCGGTCGTGTGGCGGTGCTTCGGGCCAGCATGGCGGCTGCGGCAGCGGGCCTCGCTCTCTTCGTCTTTGCGGGCAACGTGGTACTTGCCGGATTCGGCGCGGCCCTGTGGGGTATCGGTGCAGCGTTGGCGTTCCCCATGGGCATGTCCGCCGCGGCTGACGATCCCAAGCACGCGGCCGCCCGGGTTTCGGTGGTGTCCACCATCGGTTACGTGGCCTTCCTGGCTGGACCGCCCCTGCTGGGATACCTCGGCGACCACACCGGGATCCATCTGGCACTGCTGGCGATCGGGGCGCCTATTCTGGTTGCTCTCCTGCTTGCCGGCGTTGCAAAGCCTTTGCCTGCCAAATAGTCATGCCGTCCGCTTCGGCGTTCTCTTTGATGCATGCTTTGCGGAAAGCCACCCAAAAGAGCAGCACGGTGCCGGCGGCAAGGCAGGCGCCGCCCAGGACATCGCTGAGCCAATGAGCCAAGAGGTAGGTGCGGCTCACCATCATCGCCACGATCCCGATGGCCGCCAGCACCTTCATCCATGCGCGCCCCATCAACAGGCTCAGGATGACGAGGAAGGCTGTGGTTGCCGATACATGCCCGGAAGGGTATGAACCAGTGTCGGTGAGAACCCTGGCTCCTTCCGGCCTGTCGCGCCCGACCACTGCCTTGGCAAGCTGGGTCAGCGCCAGGGCAGTCAGTCCTGAGGTGCTGGAAAAGATGGCAGCTTTGGGTCGACGCCAGATGAAGAGGACGGTCACCAGGACGACGTGGAAGAACAGCATGCCCGCATAGCCGGCCCAGTTGAGGAAAGCGTTCACGGCATCTCCTGCCGGCGACTGCAGGGTGAAGATGTAAGCCTGCCACTGGGTATCCGCGCGGTTGAATGCCGGTTCCCCCTGCCCGGACATGAGGATGACAGCCGGAACAAGGAAGGCGCACAGCAATACGGTCCCTGCCGTGATCAGTTGCCAGTCCGGCCTGGTACTTGGTGACAGGACTCGGATCATCCATTCATCGTAGCCACACCGCCGTCGGCTGGGCCTCAGGCGGTGTGGAAGCGAGGTACGACCGTGACGGGACCCACGTTGTCCAGCGTGCGCCGGACTGTCTCCTCCACGTTGTGCGTCTTTCGTGCCAGACCTTCAAGGGTCACGGTGTTGTCCACGGGCAGGGTGACTTCGGCGTGGAGGGCATGGCCGGACCACCGGAGCCTGGACGAAGCTCCGGGATATCCTGCTTCCTTCAAGGCACAGGCCAGTCGTTCCGTCAGGCGGGGATCCACGCCGTCCATCAGCCTCCGGCCGACATCGCGCACAGTCCCCCACAAGAGGACGCCGATCGCCGCGGAAATGAGAACCCCTACGATCGGATCCGCCAGGGGGAAGCCGAGCCAGATCCCCACCACTCCGGCTACGACGGCGAGGGACGTGAAACCGTCCGTACGGGCATGGACGCCGTCTGCCACCAGTGCCGCGGAGCCGATCCTGCGCCCCACCCTGATCCGGTACATGGCCACGAGCTCGTTGCCCAGGAAGCCCACCAGCCCCGCAGCCAGGACCCAGCCGAGGTTCTGCACGGGTTGGGGTTGAAAGAACCGACGGACGGACTCGACGGAGGCCACTACTGCGGAAAGGGCGATCATGGCGACGATGAAAAGCCCGGCCAGGTCCTCGGCCCTTCCAAAACCGTAGGTGTACGTGGAGGTGGCCTTCCTCCGGCCAAGCAGGAAAGCAATCCAGAGCGGAACAGCCGTGAGGGCGTCCGAGAAGTTATGGACCGTGTCCGCCAACAGGGCGACCGACCCGCTGACGAGGACAATGCCCAGTTGAAACAGGGCAGTCACGCCCAGTCCGAACAGTGAAATCTTGACCGCACGGATGCCCTGCGCGCTTGAAGTGAGTGCAGCATCCATCGAGTCGGCCGGATCGTGCGAGTGGGGAGTCAGGACGTGCTTCAACCAGCCCATGAAACCGCCGCCGCTGTGATGGTTCCCGTGGTCATGGTGGTGATGTGGGTGTACGTCAACGGACCGCTGATTGTCACGGTGCATTGGTGCCGTATGGTGCATGTTCACTGGCCGGCCGGTTCCCGGGGCGGGTGTGGCTGGATCCGGTGGTGTGGTGCAGTCCCCAAGGCGTGCTCCGCCTGGTGGATGGCATCGGCCACAAGTTCCCATGCATGGCCGTCCTGCAGCCTATAGAAGACCTTGGTGCCCTCCTGCCGGGTGCCCACCATGCGGGCCAGGCGCATCTTGGCCAGGTGTTGGGAAACTCCGGCCGCGGGCTTGCCGGTCTTTTCGGCAAGTTCGTTCACCGACAGCTCACCGTGGCGCAAGGCAAGGATGAGCCTCACCCTTGTGGCATCGGCCAGCATGGCAAACACCTCCACGGCCAGTTCCACGTACTCACTGTCAGGCGAGAGGGTGCAAGCCCGCTTATCTGCATTCATACGCAGATAATTGCACACCTCTGCCTCCACGCTCAAGCAATGCCGCTGGCAGCGCGCTACTGTGGTCGAATGCGACGCTTCCTGGGCAAGGGCCCACGCCATGTGGCACGACTTGACCAGTTTCTCGTGCGCGCGGTGTCACGGCAGCCCCAGGGAGACCACGACGATTTCTTCCGCCAACTGTCCGCAGCAGCCACCAAGGGCAAGTTGTGGTTCGGCGTGGCCGGAGTACTCGCTTCCTTCCCTGGCCGCCCTCGCCGCGCAGCACTCCATGGGCTGCTGGCCCTTGGCGTCGCATCAGGCGTCACCAATCTGGTCTTTAAGACAGCCCTGCCCAGAACCCGCCCTCAGCCCGAGCACCTGCCGGTCTTCCGCTTCGTGCACCCGCAGCCGGTCAGTTCCTCCATGCCGTCCGGGCACTCTGCGTCAGCAGTCGCCTTTGCCGTGGGTGCCGGAATGGTGTGGCCCGCGCTCGGGATCGGCCTGGCTCCGGTCGCTGCCGGGGTCGCGTATTCGAGGGTCCATACGGGTGCGCACTGGCCGTCGGATGTAGTGTTCGGTTCTGCGCTGGGGGCCGGCGCTGCTCTTCTGACCAGGAAGTGGTGGCCGGCAAAACCCCTTGAGCCGAAGCCCCGCCGTACTGCCGCGGAGGTACCGGCAATCGCCGACGGCGAAGGGCTGAGTATCGCCGTCAACACCCTGGGCGGGTCGTACACCCCCGAAACGGGCGAACTCCTCCGGCAGATATTCCCCAAAGCGCATATTCACGAGATTGCCGAGGGCGACGACGTTGCAGCCGAGATCGACGCGGTCGCGACGCAGCCTGGCACCGTAGCCTTGGGCGTGTGGGGCGGTGACGGAACGGTAGGCACCGCGGCCGCTGCCGCCGTCGGGCATTCATTGCCACTGCTGGTCCTGCCGGGCGGAACGCTCAACCACTTCGCGCGCGACCTCGGGACCAACTCGATGGACGACGCCCTCGCCGCACTCACCAGGGGTGAAGCTGCTTTGGTGGACCTGGGACACGTGGTGGTGGAGCGCGGGTTGCCTGAACTCCCCGAAACCACGGAAATGGCCATGCTGAACACAGCCAGTGTGGGCGTTTACCCCAATCTGGTCCGCAGGCGGGAGCGGCTCCAGCCCGCCCTCGGCAAGCCGCTGGCCGGATTGCTGGCGTCGCTGAGGACCTTCGGCGCCAACTCCCCCACCACGCTCACCGTCGATGGCCGCAGGCACAAGCTCTGGATCCTCTACCTGGGCCGAGGCCGCTATTACCCCAGTGACCACGCGCCACTGCGCCGTCCAATACTGGACGACGGCGTGTTCGACCTGCGCATGATCAGCGCCGACGAGCCCTTCGCCCGTGCACGGCTGCTGTGGGCAGTGGTGACCGGGACGGTTGCGGCTTCCAAGGTCACGCACTTGTCCGAGGCCACCGGGATCACCGTGGAATCCGTGGGGCAACCGCTGGTGCTTGCCGTGGACGGTGAACCGAAGCCGGGTGTGCGAAAAGCCGTGTTCTCCGTCCGCAGCCGGGAACTGCGCGTGTACTCGGCCTTGCCCGAGGTCGACTGACCCGGATCATCCGTGAGGACTACCCTGACCGGACCCTGAATCATCCCTGAGACAGGCGAATTACGCACCCTCCGTGACTAGCGTTGTAAGTACAGTCAACGCTCATCCGCACGCAGGTGCTCTGAGGAGGGAACGCTTCCATGATCGAAGCAAAAGGCCTGACCAAGGTCTACGGCGAGAAGACCGCCGTGGGCGGCGTCAGTTTCACTGTCCAGGCCGGACGTGTGACGGGCTTCCTGGGCCCGAACGGTGCCGGCAAGTCCACCACCATGCGCATGATCATGGGGCTCGACACCCCAACCTCAGGTTCGGTGACCGTCAACGGCGAGCCGTTCGCACGGCACAAGGCACCGCTGCGCGAAATCGGCGCGCTGCTGGATGCAAAAGCAGTCCATACCAGCCGCACCGCCCACAACCACCTGTTGGCCATGGCCGCTACGCACAGCATTCCCAAGGCCAGGGTCCGCGAAGTCATCGAAATGACCGGACTGGGTGATGTCGCCAGGAAGAAGGTCAAGGGGTTCTCGCTGGGCATGGGGCAGCGCCTGGGCATAGCCGCTGCGCTGCTGGGCGATCCACAGACCATCATCTTGGATGAGCCGGTCAACGGCCTTGATCCGGAAGGTGTGGTCTGGGTCCGGAACCTGGTCAAGTACCTCGCCTCGGAGGGGCGGACGGTTTTCCTGTCCAGCCATTTGATGAGCGAGATGGCACTGACGGCGGACCACCTGATCGTGATCGGCCGCGGCAAGATCATTGCCGATGCTCCTATTGCGGACATCATCACCGGCAAGGGCCAGGTCAGGACCCGGGTACGGACGGACCAGCCGGAGAAGCTCATGCAGCTTCTGGCCGGTACCGGCGTGTCAGTGGAAGTCCACGAACGCGAACTGCTGGAAGTGACAGGGCTGGATCCGCGCGGCATTGCCCGCACGGCGTTGGACAACCAGGTCATGGTCTATGAGCTCACACCGCTCCAGGCAAGCCTCGAAGAGGCGTACATGGAATTGACCAAGGATGAGGTCGAATACCACTCGCACATCACCGCCGGGGCCCAGGTTCCCGCCCAGGCTGGAAGGAAGTAAACATGAGCACCGCAACTTTGGACCGCCCCATCCGCAACTCGGTTGGCCCGGGACCGGCCTTCCACCGTGTGCTGAACTCGGAGTTCATCAAGTTCCGCACTCTCCTTTCCACGCTGATCCTGCTGGCCTCGACTGCCCTGGTCATGGTGGGGTTTGCCGCACTGGCAGCCTGGGGAACCGGCCAGTTCTCCCAGGAAATGGCCAACGATCCCGAGGCTGCAGCAGCCATGGCAGCCCAAGGCGGAGACCTCGCCGTCAGCATTCCCACCTCGGGCATTTCCTTTGCGCAGCTGATCCTTGGCTCACTGGGCGTGCTGTTGATGAGCTCGGAGTTCACCACCGGCATGGCCCGCTCCACCTTCGCGGCCGTGCCCAACCGGATTTCGCCGTTCCTGGCAAAGCTCATCGTGGTGGTGGTCAGCGCCTTCCTGTTGACTGCGGTTTCCACGTATGTGGCGGGCCTG
This sequence comes from Paenarthrobacter sp. NCHU4564, assembly GCF_052156435.1. Taxonomy (NCBI): domain Bacteria; kingdom Bacillati; phylum Actinomycetota; class Actinomycetes; order Micrococcales; family Micrococcaceae; genus Paenarthrobacter; species Paenarthrobacter sp. NCHU4564. The sequence goes on along the minus strand of NZ_JBQLIS010000003.1, from coordinate 251,302 downwards.
GTCGCCTTGCCGATCATTGATAACTACGATCTCAAGCTGGATCTGGGCAGTTCCCAGTCGATCAAACTCCTGCTGGTCAACAGCATTTACGTTGCAGCGGTGGCCGCCATCGGCATGGCTTTGGGAACCATAGTGCGTAACTCTGCAGGCGGCATCATGAGCCTCGTAGGCCTGTTCTTCGTGGCACCCATCGCCTTCCAGCTGATCCCCGGGGACTTCTTTAAGGAGGCCAGCAAGTACCTTCCCACCAACACCCTGACGCCACTGACCGCCGTCGAACATGTCCCGGACACCCTGGAGGCCTGGCAGGCAGCCCTGGTCCTGGGCGCCTGGGTGGTTGTTCCCGTCGCCATCGCCATGGTCCTGCTGAAGAAGCGGGACGTATAAGCCCTCTAGGCTCGAACCATGACAGATGTTCCACCAGCGAAAGACGCGCCGGCACCCACTGCCGACGCGTCTTTCGCGGAAATAGCCCAGCGCCGCAGGGGCCGGGTCCGCCGCTGGTTCTTTGAACGGCCGCGTGCCATGGATGCCGTGGTGGTGCTGTGCTACGTCCTCCTGGCCCTGCCCACCATCATTGGTTCCATCACCGAGGGCAAATGGCTGGTGGTGGCGCTGCTGCTGATGATCGCGGCGGTCCTGGCCTTCAGGCGGCGTTTCCCGCTGCAGGTAGTGATCGCCGTAGCACTGTTGGAAGTGTCAGCCACCATCCTGAACCCGTGGGGCTCCAACGTGTCCGCGGGCCTGTGGTTCGCCCTCTACGCACTGGCCTCCATCAGGAAGCGGTCGGTGTCCCTGGTGGTCTTCGTCGCCGCAAGCCTGCCGCTGAGCCTGCTCTACCTCTTTATGTGGACCAGCCCCAGCGAGATGGACAACCTTCAGGATGTGCCGGAGAACTTCCACCTGATCAACAACATTGCCACGTCCGTGACCATCATGTTGTCCAACCTGCTGGCCACCGGAATCGGCATATCGGTCCGGCAGCGCCGCGAGCATGAAGCGGAGATCGCGGCGTGGGCGGCACGGACAACACAGCTGGGGAAGGTCACCGAACGGAACCGGATTGCGCGCGAGATGCACGACGTCGTGGCGCATTCGCTCACGGTCATGGTCAGTCTCTCCGATGGAGCCGCGGTGGTGGTCAAGAAGGACCCCGCGCGTGCCGGTGAGGTACTGGGTGAACTGTCCCGGACCGGCAGGGCTGCCTTGGCCGACATGCGCCGCGTCCTGGGCGTCCTGCGGGACGATTCCGGGCGGCCGGCGCCATTGACGCCCTTGGAATCGGGACACAACCTGGCCAAGCTCCTGGACGGTTTCCGCACTGCCGGGCTGCCGCTGCACTATGCTCACACCGGTCCGGCGCTGCCGTCCGATCCCGCCCTGGAGCTGACGGTCTACAGGATCGTGCAGGAATCGCTCACCAACGTGCTGCGGTACGGCCGTTCGCTCAGCCGGGTGGACGTCCAGGTGACCAACGACGGCGATCTGGTCACCATTGACGTGCTCGACGACGGCCGCGGCACCCGGGATGGTGGCGCGGAAGCCGTGGGCAGCCTGGGTACGGGCCAAGGCATCGCGGGGATGCGGGAACGTGCCGGAATCTATGCTGGAATCGTTACTGCCGGTCCAAGCAAGAGGGGAGGCTGGGCTGTCCATGCCCAGCTGCGCTTGAACGGCGACAAGGGGGAACTGTGACAGAAGACGGCATCATCAAAGTCCTGTTGGTGGATGACCAGCCACTGCTGCGGATGGGTTTCAGGCTCATCCTCGAAGGCGAAGACGACTTCTCGGTGGTGGGCGAGGCTTCCGACGGAATCGAAGCGATCGGTTTGGTGGCTGAGTTGCAGCCGGACGTGGTGCTCATGGATGTCCGGATGTCCGGCATGGACGGAATCGAGGCCACGCGGCACATCTCGTCTTCCGGGTCCGAAGCCAGGGTCATCATCCTGACCACTTTCGACCTTGACGAATATGCCTTCTCAGGTCTGCAGGCAGGAGCCTCGGCGTTCCTGCTGAAGGACGTGGCCCCTACCGAACTGGTTCATGCCGTTCGGCTGGTAGCCAGCGGGGATGCGGTGGTGGCTCCCCGCGTGACGCAGCGCCTGCTGGAAACCTACGTACGCGGCGGGCATGCCCCGGGGCATGCTGCGCCAACCCACAGGGATCCACTGCTGGACGAGCTCACGCCGCGGGAAACGGAAATCCTCACCACCATCGCCGAGGGTCTGTCCAACGCGGAGATCGCCCATAAGTTCTTCCTGTCCGAGGCCACGGTGAAGACGCACGTCCGCAGGATCCTCAGCAAGCTGCAGTTGCGGGACAGGGTGCAGGTTGTGGTTTATGCGTACGAAACGGGCCTGGTGGTCCCCAGCAATCCGGATTACTGACGCACAGCCCCGCCACAGTTCCGCCATGTACAAGCCATAGCTGTGGCGCGTTTCATGGATGCATGACCTCCTCCAACCAACCCCACCCACATCATGACCGAGGCCTCGAGTTCGACCTCTCGACGCTCCTGAGCAGACGTCGCACGCTCGGTGTCCTGTTGGGCGCCGGCACCTCAGCAGCCCTGGCCGCCTGCACGCCGGGCACCGGAGGCGGCTCCGCAACGCCGTCGTCCACTGCCAGCGCTGCCGCCACGGCAACGCAAGGTACGACGCCGGCCGCCTCGCCTTCGCCAACGGGGACGGTGACCCGTGCTTTTGCCGAATGCCGCGTGGAGATCCCGGAGGAAACCCTGGGGCCGTACCCAGGGGACGGTTCCAACGGACCAAATGTGCTGGAAGCTTCAGGCGTGGTGCGCCGCGACATCACATCGAGCTTCGGTACCTCCACGAGGAAAGCCGAGGGTGTTCCGCTCACCGTCACGCTGACACTCCTGGACAACGCGAACGGTTGCGCTCCCTTGGCCGGCGCTGCCGTGTATGCGTGGCATTGCGACCGGGACGGCAAGTACTCGCTGTACGACGACGGGGTGGAGAACGAGAACTACCTCCGCGGGGTGCAGGAAGCGGACGCGAACGGCCAACTCACTTTCACCACGATCTTCCCCGGTGCTTACTCCGGGCGCTGGCCTCATATCCACTTTGAGGTCTTTGAATCGATGGGCAACACCACTGCGGCCGGGCAGGTGCTGGCCGTATCGCAGATCGCGCTGACTGAGGCGGCGTGCAAAGACGTCTATGCCTCGGCCGGGTATGAGGCAAGCGCCCGCAACTTCCCCAGGACAACCCTGAAGACCGACATGGTGTTCCGCGACGACGGGGCCATCTACCAGTTGGCGACCATGTCCGGTTCGGTGACCGGAGGCTACACGGCGGCACTGAACGTCACCGTATAGTCCCCGCGGTCCGTTCCGGTGCCTTCCGGGCCCATCTCGTAGACTCGGGGTCATGTCCTCCTTGAACCAGTCCGCAGCCCGTGACCACATCCAGGACCTCGGAAGCTTTGTGTCGGCTTCGCCGTCGAGCTTTCACGCCGTCCATGAGGCAGGGCGGAGGCTGGATGCGGCAGGCTTCACGGCTTTGGACGAGAGGCAGCAGTGGGAGGGAGGTCCGGGAAGGTACTACGTGATCCGGGATGGTGCCCTGATTGCCTGGGTTGTTCCGGGGAACGCCACAGCCACCACGGGTTTCAACATCCTGGGCGCACACACCGACTCGCCGTCTTTCAAACTCAAGCCCAAGCCGACCACCGGCAGGTTCGGGTGGCTCCAGGCCGGCGTCGAGGTCTACGGTGGGCCGCTCCTCAACTCGTGGCTGGACCGGGAGCTGCAACTGGCCGGGCGGCTGGTGCTGCGCGATGGCTCCGAGCATCTGACGGCAACCGGCCCGCTCCTGCGTTTCCCGCAGCTGGCCATCCACCTGGACCGTGCGGTGAATGACGGCCTTGCGCTGTCCAAACAGCAGCACATGAATCCGGTCTTCGGGTTGGGGGACCCTGCGGGTGAGGATCTGTTGGGCCTGCTCGCCGCACGCGTGGAAGGCGCCTCCGTGGATGCTGCGGAAATAGGCGGGTACGACGTCGTTATTGCGGACACGCAGGCACCTGCGGTTTTCGGGGCCAACAGTGAGTTCTTCGCATCCGGGCGGTTGGATAACCTGTCGTCCACGCACGCGGGGCTGACGGCATTGATCGATCATGCCGAAGAGGTTCCCGCCGATGGTCCGATCGCTGTCCTGGCTGCTTTCGACCACGAGGAAATCGGATCCAACTCGCGTTCCGGTGCCTGCGGACCTTTCCTCGAAGACGTCCTGACCCGGATCGCAGACGGGCTGGGAGCGTCGGTGAGCCAGCGGCGGCAGGCGTTGTCGGCGTCGTTCTGCGTTTCCGCCGACGCGGGGCATGCAGTGCATCCGAACTATGCGGAGCGGCATGATCCTGCCAACCGGCCGCTGCTTAACGGTGGTCCCCTCCTGAAGATCAATGCCAACCAGCGATACGCCACCGATGCCCCGGGGGCGGCGTTGTGGGCGCAGCTCTGCCATGAGGCCCAGGTGCCTTACCAGGAGTTTGTCTCCAACAATGACATTCTGTGCGGTTCGACGATCGGCCCGCTGACTGCAACACGGCTGGGGATCCGCACCGTAGACGTGGGTGTGCCGCTGCTGTCCATGCACTCTGCTCGTGAACTTTGCGGTGTGGAGGATCCCTACCACCTGACGGTGGTGGTTGGTTCTTTCTTCCGGCGTCATGTGTGACCGGAAGCACCCGCGTCCTTCTCAAGCAGTCATTTCAGGTGCATTTCAAAATTTATCTTGGTGCAACAGTTGATGCCTTGAGCAATACATTTTGTGCAGCTTCCCTTTTTGGCGGGCGTCAAAATGTACGGGCGCACAGCTTGGAGCCCCATCGCGGTAGCTAGTGTGGGAAAGCCATGTGGCCCGGTGCACACACCAGGGCCGTTTCCAGCCAGACTCGAAGGACGGCGCGATCCATGCACGCTGACCAACAGCTTTCCAAGTCGCTGAAGCCCCGACACCTCTCCATGATCGCCATCGCAGGCGTGATCGGTGCGGGCCTGTTCGTGGGCTCCGGTGCCGCGATCCAGCAAGCCGGACCGGGAATTCTTCTCGCCTACCTGGCAGCCGGCCTCGTCGTCATCCTCGTCATGCGCATGCTCGGCGAGATGGCCGCAGCCAACCCGGAAACCGGTTCGTTTTCCACCTACGCGGACAAGGCCCTGGGCCGCTGGGCAGGGTTCAGTATCGGCTGGTTGTATGCGTGGTTCTGGATCATCGTCCTTGGCATTGAAGCAACAGCCGGTGCGGCCATCATGCACCGGTGGGTCCCCGGCGTCGATCAGTGGGTGTGGGCGCTGATCCTCATGGTGCTGCTCACCCTGACCAACCTGGGTTCCGTGAAGTCCTACGGCGAGTTCGAGTTCTGGTTTGCCTCCATCAAGGTAGCCGCGATCGTGATCTTCCTGCTCGCGGGCATCGCGGCCATCTGCGGACTGATCCCGGGCGTATCCGCCCCCGGCGTAGCCAACCTCCTGGACCAGGGCGGCTTCATGCCCAACGGCCCGGGCGCGGTCCTGGCCGGCATCCTTGTGGTGGTCTTCTCGTTCTTCGGCGCCGAAATCGCCACCATCGCCGCCGGCGAGTCAGCCAACCCCGTGGACGCCGTCAAGAAGGCCGTGAAGTCCACTGTGTGGCGCATCCTGATCTTCTACATCGGCTCCATCGCGATCGTCGTAACCCTCCTGCCGTGGAACAGCGCCTCGGTTGCCAAGAGTCCGTACGTCGCGGTCATTGAGCTCTACGGAATCCCCGGTGCGGGAACCATCATGGACATCGTTGTCCTGACCTCCGTGCTCTCCTGCCTCAACTCCGGCCTGTACACGGCCAGCCGCATGCTGTTCTCGCTGTCCCGGCGTGGTGATGCTCCCAGGTCCTGGACCAGGATTTCCAAGCGCGGCGTCCCTGCAGCGGCAGTCCTTGCCTCAACCGTGGTCGGCTTTGTCACCGTGGGCCTCAACTACATCGCCCCGGACACTGTCTTCCTGTTCCTCGTGAACACCTCCGGTGCCATTGCCCTGTTCGTGTGGCTGGTCATTGCCGCGTCACAGCTGGTCCTCCGCAAGCGCATGGGTGCCGCCGCCAAGGATCTTTCCCTCAAGATGTGGTTCTTCCCGTACCTGACATGGATTGCCATCGCCAGCATCGTGGCCTTGATCATCGGAATGGTCATCCTGGAGTCCACCCGCGAGTCGCTGTTCCTGTCGCTCGCACTGGCCGTGGTGGTTGTTGGCATCGGCGTGTGGCGCTACCGCAAGGGTGGTACCGCGCACCAGGCGACCCAAGCGGAACGCAAGCCCGCAGAGGTAGGTTCCGGCCCGGCTTCGTAAGCGTTCCTTGGCTGCGGGGCAGCTGCCGCCAGAGTTCGACGGCGGGTGCCCCGTTGCGCTTCATGGGGCCGCCCGGGTCAGCCGCGCCGACTCAGCGGCGGGAACTCAGAGGTCGCGTGTGGCGGGCTGCTGGCCGGCCTGGGCGCGTTTCCGGTCCGCCTGGATGATGCCGTCGCGGACCCCGGCCCGGACAACGAAATACAGCGCATACAGGACGACGGACGCGCTGAAGATGGTCAGGACGAGCGAGCTCAAGGGATCCATGCTTCCACCCTAACGGGATGCTGACCGCACCCTGATGGAGTCAAAATCAACACTTTGGGCATTCTCGTGCTAGTGTCTTTGACGCTGTTACGGAGAAAAAGGAAACCGCTTCTCCGAATCACCCTGCGCGGGTGGCGGAATGGCAGACGCGCTAGCTTGAGGTGCTAGTCCTCGAAAGGGGGTGGGGGTTCAAGTCCCCCTCCGCGCACACAGGAAACCCCTGGAAGATCAAGGTCTTCCAGGGGTTTCGTTGTTGGTGGTGCCCACGCGTCCCGGGAGGCTCCCTACGCCCCGGGGCGGGGAGCAAACATGATGACGGCGACGCCCACCAGGCAGATGACTGCTCCCATGACATCCCACCGGTCCGGGCGGAAGCCATCCACCAGAATCCCCCACGCGAGGGATCCTGCGATGAACACTCCGCCGTAGGCGGCGAGTACGCGGCCAAAGTGCGCGTCCGGCTGGAAGGCTGCAAAGAATCCGTAGATACCCAGGGCTGCAACGCCCAGTCCAGCCCACCACCACGCCTTGCCCTCGCGGACTGCCTGCCAGATCAGCCAGGCGCCACCGATCTCTGCAATTGCGGCCAGGATGAAGAGCACAACAGACTTTGCGATGGTCATCCCATCAGTATTCACTGCCTGGCGGGAGCCGTTTTCCACATAAGCACTTCCGGAGCTTTGGGTGGGGCAATGGGTCGAATAGCTTTGAGTGCGGGGGATGCACTAAGATATTGAAGTCTGTGCTGCGCCCTCCTTCCGAAACTTCGGCGGGGGAGCGATGCACAGCATCGCAAATGAACCTCCTGTTACGGAAAGACCGTAACCGCTTAGCCCAAAGGAGGTGGGTTCACATATGCGTCCTTACGAATTGATGGTAATCATCGACCCCGAGGTCGAAGAGCGTACCGTAGAGCCGTCGCTTCAGAAGTTCCTGAATGTCATCACCACCGATGGTGGAACCATCGAGAAGGTTGACATCTGGGGCCGTCGCCGTCTGGCATACGACATCAAGAAGAAGTCTGAAGGTATCTACGCAGTGGTGAACTTCACCGCTGAGCCGGCTACCGCCAAGGAACTTGACCGCCAGCTGTCTCTTAACGAGACGATCATGCGCACCAAGATCATCCGCCCCGAAGACCAGAAGGTTGTTGCTGAGTAATCAGCCCTTCAAGCTCTTTACCCCGTAGGAACGAACAAGGAGGCAGTAGATGGCAGGCGAAACCACTATTACCGTCATTGGCAACCTGACCAATGACCCGGAGCTGCGGTTTACGCCGTCCGGCTCGGCAGTAGCGAACTTCACCATCGCTTCTACTCCCCGGACCTTTGACCGCCAGTCGAACGAGTGGAAGGACGGGGAAACCCTGTTCCTCCGCGCATCGGTATGGCGCGAAGCCGCTGAGAACGTGGCCGAATCCCTCACCAAGGGGATGCGCGTCATTGTCTCCGGCCGTTTGAAGAGCCGTTCCTACGAAACCAAGGAAGGCGAAAAGCGCACCGTCATCGAGCTTGAGGTCGACGAAATCGGCCCGAGCCTGCGTTACGCAAATGCCAAAGTCAACCGCACCCAGCGCTCCGGCGGCGGGTTCGGCGCCGGAAACGGTGGCCAGGGTGGCTTCGGCGGCGGCAACGCCGGTGGCTTTGGAGGAGGCGCTGCAGCTGGTGCACACCAGGGCGGCGGCAACTCCGGTGGAGGCTGGGGCGGCAACCAGTCCGCACAGCAGGATGACCCCTGGGCTACGCCCGGTGTCAGCAATGCAGGCGGCTGGGGCAACGGCCCCGATTCCGAACCTCCCTTCTAAACACCTAAACACCACCATCCCGTGGATCTCTATCCACGGGCTCCATAGAAAAGGAGCTCCACGATGGCTAAGGCTGAACTCCGTAAGCCCAAACCAAAGTCCAACCCCTTGAAGGCCGCTGACATCACTGTCATCGACTACAAGGACGTAGCACTGCTGCGCAAGTTCATCTCCGACCGCGGTAAGATCCGCGCTCGTCGCGTCACTGGCGTTACCGTTCAGGAACAGCGCAAGATCGCCCAGGCAATCAAGAACGCCCGCGAAGTTGCTCTGCTGCCTTACTCCGGCGCTGGCCGCGGCTAAGGGAAGGGATTAACTAACATGGCAAAGCTCATTCTGACCCACGAAGTAACCGGTCTCGGTGCTGCTGGCGACGTTGTCGAGGTCAAGAACGGTTACGCACGTAACTACCTCCTGCCCCGCGGCTTCGCTCTGACCTGGACCCGCGGTGGCGAGAAGCAGGTTGAGTCCATCAAGGCTGCCCGCGCTGCCCGCGCCCACGCTTCTGTTGAAGCTGCACAGGCACAGGCCCAGGCTCTGTCCTCCAAGAAGGTCAAGCTCGAGGTGAAGGCCGGCGAGTCCGGTCGTCTCTTCGGCACGGTCAAGCCGGCTGATGTTGCTGCTGCTGTTGAAGCTGCCGGTCTCGGCTCCATCGACAAGCGCAACGTTGAACTGCCGAACCACATCAAGTCCGTGGGTTCGTACCAGGCCAACGTCCGCCTGCACGAGGACGTTTCCGCTGTCATCGACCTCGAGGTCGTTGCAAGCAAGTAGTCTCCGACTGCACCTGAAGGACCCCCGTTACCGGATTCCGGTGGCGGGGGTTCTTTCGTCCGCGGCTTCGTTCCCGCCACACGTGCGCCGAGATGGCAGTTAATCGCAGTGTTGACGCTCGGGATTGTCATCAAATGCCATCTCGGCGGGGTAATTTATGGCCGATGGATCTCCGTCATCACATGGTGGTAGCCGGATCGGATCAGTTCCGCGAGGACGTCCCGGTCTACGTCACCCAGCTTGTTGACGTAGAGGCAGGCAACGCTGGTCTTGTGCTTTCCAAGGTCCGGAAGCAGCTTGTCCGCAGCGGGTCCCTCGGTCAGTCCGTAAAGCACCAGGTTGCCCTTCCGGGGCGAGAACCCTACGGCCGGTGCGTCTCCTTCGCGTCCGGTGTCGTATTTGTAGTGATAACTGCCGAAACCGACGATCGACTCCCCATACATGTAGGGCTCCTGGCCGGTGATTTCACGCATCATCTCCAGCAGCTCGAACCCATCGGCCCGCCGTACGGGGTGTTCCACGGCGGTCAGGAATTCTTCCACTGGCACGTCAGTGGGCTGGGTCTTGTTCTCTGCCATGACCGTAGTCTGGCAGGTCCGGGGAGTGTCGGCCAGCAGCGGTGATAGCCTGCCCCGGTGACTTCCAACAGCATGCGCAGCCGCCCCTTCCATCAAGTCGATGTCTTCTCCGGCGAGCCGTACAAGGGCAACCCGCTTGCCGTCGTCGTCGACGCCGAGGGCCTGAGCAGCCAGGCCATGCAGGGCTTTGCCAACTGGACCAACCTGTCCGAGACAACGTTCCTGCTGCCTGCTACGCACCCGGACGCGGATTACAAGGTGCGTATCTTCACGGGCAGCGAGGAGTTCCCTTTCGCCGGCCATCCCACCCTCGGCTCGGCCCACACCTGGCTGGAGGCCGGGGGAGTTCCCAAGACGGACGGCGTCCTGGTCCAGGAGTGCGGTGCGGGTCTGGTCAGGGTCAAGCACGACGCCGGGCGGTTGGCTTTTGCGGCGCCGCCCCTGACCCGCTTCGGTCCGGTCGGGGAGGAAGTGCGGGCACAGTTGATGGCCGGGCTGCAGCTGGCCGACGGTGCACTCCTGGATGCGTCGTGGCTGGTCAACGGTCCCCGCTGGATCGGGGTGCTCTTGGGCTCGGCCGACGACGTGCTGGCCATCGAGCCCGACCTCGCTGCGCTCGGTGAGTTGAACGTCGGGGTGATCGGCCCCCATAAGGAGGGTGCCGGCGTCGACTTTGAAGTCCGGACGTTCTTCCCGGGCGATGCCATGATCGAAGACCCCGTCACGGGCAGTTTCAACGCCGGGGCGGCGCAGTGGCTGATAGGAAGCGGACGTGCGCCGAGGGAGTACGTGGCTGCCCAGGGGACCGTTCTGGGCCGGGCAGGCCGTATCCACGTGAGGGCCGAAGGCGACGACATCTGGATTGGTGGTGAATCCACCACCTGCATCCAGGGCACCGTGGTGTTGTAGGGCAGGGAACGCAGTCCCGGGTGCGCGGGACCTGCGTTGTCGGCACCCGTTGCTGTTGTTAAGCTCAAGCATGCCGCACCAAAAGGGATCCCCATGAGCGAATACTCCCCGGCCGTTGATGCCTACATCGCGTTGCAGCCTGACAACGTGCAAGCGGTCCTGCATGAAATCCGGAGGACCATCCATGATGCGGTGCCCGACGCCGGCGAGATGATCAGCTACGACATTCCCACCGTCACGTTGGGCGGCCGGTACGTGGTGTATTTCGCGGCGTGGAAGCATCACATCTCCGTCTACCCCGTTCCGCACGCGGACAAGGAGCTCGCATCGGAGCTTGAACCCTACCTGGCAGGAAAGGGCACGTTGAAGTTCGTGCTGGCCAAACCCATCCCATACGGCATGATTGGCAGGGTGGCTGCACAATTGGCAGCGGAGAAGGACCGCCGGGGTTGATTGACGCGCGCCGCCAAGGGTACTGAAGGTATGGGCGCACACAGGAGGACAACGCATGGTTTCCGCACGGACATTTGAGTCGATCGTCATCATCTTCAACCCCAACAGCACGGGAGACGCACCGGAACTCGCAGAGCAACTGCAGGGGAAGTTGACGGAGATGCTGCCGTATTCGCCCGAACTCGTCCTCAAGCCGACCCAGCACGCCGGCCACGCAGTGGACCTGGCCCGTGAAGCGGCATCGGCGGGCGGCGACGTCCTGGTGGTGTCCGTGAGTGGCGATGGCGGCTACAACGAGGTGGTGAACGGCGTCATGCAGGCGCAGAACCCCAAGGCCGTTGCTGCGGTCATGGCAGCGGGAAACGCCAACGACCACCGCCGGACTGTGGGGACCAAGCCGCTGGAAGAAGCCATTGTGGAAGGCCACGTGCGGAATATCGACCTGCTGCGCATCCACACCGGCCAGCAGGAAAACGAGCCGCTGGAGTACGCACACTCGTACATCGGGTTCGGACTCACTCCCGTGGTGGCGACCGAGCTGGAAAAGGGCAGCAAGGGCGCCCTGAAGGAGATGGTTTCCGTCATCAAGACCTTCTCCGAGTTCGAGCCGTTCGAGATCCGGCTGGACAACGGAAAACGCCAGAAGGTGGACAGCCTGGTCTTCGCCAACATCCCGGAGATGGCCAAATACGCCACACTCAGCGAGGCGGAGGACACGCCCAGGGATGGCAAGTTCGAGGTAATTTTCTTCCCGCACATGCCCAAGTGGCGGGTGGCGCTGAACGCCCTGCGCGCAACCACCCAGGGCCTGGGTGACCAGCCGAGCGTCAGCAGTTACGAGTTCACCACCCTCAAGCCCTTGCCGTACCAGATGGACGGCGAGGTCAAGAATGTCGAGGCAGGCATCAAGGTCCGGGTTGAGAGCGCTCCGGCAGCTTTGCCCACCATCGGCTGACCTCAGCCGCTGCACGCCTTAGCGACGAAGTCGTACAACGAGCCGCGAAGTCCGGTGGGGGCAGCCACTTTGAGAATGCCCCGGCGTTCGCCCACGGCTATCCGGACCGGCAGCAGCGTTCCCACTTTGTCTTCCGCTACCGCATGCGGATCGCAACGCGCAGCCCGCATCGGCAGCCGCAGTTCCGTGGCATCGCCGCCGGCCTCGATGGTCACGTTCCTGGGCCACGCGCCTTCCACGGCCTCGGCCAGAAGCGTCGTTCCGTCGATTGACTCGATGGTCAGGCTCTTCTGCGAACCTTCCAGCCCTGTGGGGGTGGCCAGCAAGCGCACGACGGCGGTACGGCCATCCGCTGCAGGCTCCAGTCCCGGATCCAAGGACAAGGCGGCGACGCCTGCCGCTTCAGCTGCCAGGCATGATTCGCCTGAAGTGCGTGCAAGGATTCCGAAGGGGTCGTGCGCGTCTGCGGCAACCTCCCGGTCCTGTCCGTTGACGCTGTAGTGAACCGTCGCCACAGGGGTCGCAGTGTCCACGTCGCCGCATGCCGGCCCAGGCAGGACGGCGGGGAGCGCTTTGGGCTGTCCGGGTGGCAGTGCCAGGGGAGTGTTTGCCGACGTCCAGGTGATGCTTCCCTGGAACAAGGGGGACTCTACGCGGGCCCCGGTGACGCTGAGCTCTTCCGTTGTGTTGTTGGTGAGTTCGAGCAGGATGGCCTGCGTTCCGTACTGGTCCCTTGACTGGTTCAGTGCCACGCTGACGGCGGCTGCGCGTGTGCTTCCGGCGGGCTCGGGAACCGCCGTTCCACACCCGGCCAACGCTGTAGCAGACATCAGAACCAGACAAACCGCGGCGCGACGCCGGTGAAGGGACGCCATGGGCTCAGTCTAGGAGCAGTCCCTATGGCGATCAAATAATAAGCATGCTTAGCTTAAGGACAATACGCCCGGTTTTGTCACGCAGGAAGGAAGCCACATGTCCACCGTGACCCAGCTGTTCCAGTCCCCGCCAGCAGCTGTCTGGAAAGTCATTGCCAATGGTTGGCTCTATTCGGGCTGGGTGGTGGGCGCCTCGCGGATCCGCGCGGTGGACGACCATTGGCCTGAGGTTGGCTCCCGCCTGCACCACTCCGTGGGCTCCTGGCCGTTCCTGATCGACGACAGCACCAGCGTCACTGCCGTTGATCCGGGCCGCTCTTTGGAGCTGCAGGCACGCGGCTGGCCCATGGGGGAAGCCAAAATACTGATCACGCTCGAGGACCTCGGGGCTGGTAACTGCCGGGTCTCCATCTCGGAGGATGCGGTCCGCGGGCCCGGAAAATTCGTGCCAAAGGTGCTGCGGGACCCTGTTATTGCCGTCCGTAACCGCGAAACGCTAAGGCGCCTGGATCTCATGGCCCTTGGCGGCGCCGGAGAAAGCAGGCCCGCCATCTAGGCCCCGCGGGCGCCCGGGAATAGATCCATCGCCTGACCTGTTCAGCCATGTAGATGCATATGCATGTATGCTGGAGATGAACAAGCAACAGGAGAATGCCATGGAAACCCGCCGCATCACCGTCCTTTCCGCCGGGCTCGGCGTACCGTCGTCCAGCCGCCTGCTCGCAGACCAGCTGGCTGCCTCGGCAGGGCGGCAATTGCGCGAGGCAGGCATCGAGGCGAGGATCGACGTCGTTGAACTCCGCGACCTCGCCGTGGACATCGCCAACAACTTCGTCACCGGGTACGCCGCACCGCGCCTCGCTGAGGTGATTGCCGGCGTCGAGGACTCCGATGGAATCATCGCCGTCAGCCCTATCTTCAGCGCCTCCTACAGCGGACTGTTCAAGTCGTTCATTGATGTCCTGGACCCCAAGTCGCTGGACGGCAAGGCCGTCCTTCTGGGCGCTACCGGCGGCACCGACCGCCACCAGATGGTGCTGGATTACGCCATGCGGCCGCTGTTCAGCTACCTGCGCACCCGGATTGCGCCAACCGCAGTCTTTGCCGGGCCCCAGGACTGGGGAAATGACGACGGCGGGTCCCCGCTGTCCGCGCGCGTTGACAGGGCCGCCGGCGAGCTGGTGCAGATGCTGAAGGGACCGCAGCCGGGCCGTAAGCCGCAGACGCTTGAGTCGCTGCCGTTCGAGCAGCTCCTCGCTGGAATTTCAGCGGGCCGGTAGGGCGAACTTTTCACCGCGGCCAGTCGTTGTGGCAGGCATGAAGTGTCCTGTGGATTCTGTCGACCTGGTGATGAGCGAACGCAGCGGAGTGGAGATTGACTACTGCCCGCAGTGCAGGGGCGTGTGGTTGGACCGGGGGGAGCTGGACAAGATCATTGATCGGGTCAATTCCGAGACCGGCCAGATGCCCCCGCGGCCCGCTGCTGCCCAGCAGCCGCCCATAGCCCCGCCGCCTTTGTACAACCCGTTTGAATCGCGTCCGCGCTACGACGACCGTGACCGCCGGGATTACGACCGGAATGACTACGATCGCCGCGACGGCTACAACCGCGATCAGTACGGCCGGAAGCGCAAGAAGAAGGAAGGCTTCCTGGGCGACCTGTTCGACTTCTAGTCGTCCAGGAGTTCGATGAACTCGCGCGCCTGTTTGATGGTGATGTCGGAATGGCGCGTGAGGGCACGTGCCGCGCCCTCCACGTCGCCGCTCTTGGCCAAGGTGCGGATGCGTCCGTAGATTTCGTCGTTGAGCATGTTGCTGCTTACTTCACGCGTCACGTCGCCTTTGCTGACGATGGCGCGGTAGCGGTAGGGAAAGCGCTCGGGTTCGTCGTCGTCGTCAGCCAACAGGTCCTTGGGCGGTGTCTCCGGGGTAAACGGCTGCGGGTGGGCGGCGAGTGCTCCCACGGCGTCCCTTGAAGCGCGGAGTCCCTCGCCGGTCGCTTGCAGGTACAGCTTGATGGCTGCCATGCCCTGCCCCTGGGCGATCAGCGAATAGAGCCTTCGGTGCTGCTCCTCGTTGAGCTTGGCGGCCGAATCCTTGGCCAGCTGCACGGGATCCTTCGGTGCCTTGGCTGCGGCGGCATCGGCCCTGGTGACGGCCTGCCGTTTGGTGAAGGAGCGGATAAGGAGCAGTACGCCCGCGATGACCGCTAAAAGGATCACGAGCGGGATGAGGAGCGAATCCATGGCGTTTCAGAGCCGATCTATGTAGTTCTTGGCGGTGGCTAGGTCTGTCCGGGTGGCCTGTCTGAGGACCTTGATGGCTTGAATCTTGTGGCCGCTTCGCACCAGGTTCTGCAGCTCGAAGGCGAGCTGCGGATTGAGCTGTCCATTGGGAAGGACTGCCGGTGGCTGCTGTGCAGGGACGGAGTGCCCACCGCCGCCCGGCTGGTTTACGGGCGCAGTCCGCTGCTGACCGGAGCGGTTGCGCTGGGTGGTCTCCTCGATCCTGGCACGGGAGGCCAGGGCGGCCTGAACCTGGGACGCCTGATGAGCGGCGGAGCGCGCTGCCAGTTCGCGTTGGTACCGTTCGGCGTCGGAGATCCCCGTGTCGCGGGGTTTCAAGGCCGCAGAAAGAGCCCACAGAAGTCCGACGACGATGATGAGCGGAAGAGCAATCGTCAGCACGTCGCCAAGGTTCGTCCCCATGCTTAGAGCTTATGCCAAATGTCGGTTATCCACAGCACATTCCCGGGTTGGCATAGGGTGGTGATAGAACGCTGTCAAATCCGGACGCCATTTGTAAGATGCATCACAATTTCGGCATGCTTATCCCCCAAGAAGCACTTGGATTGATGCCGGGTCGACTCGAGGCTGTGGATGGTTTTCCACTGTAAATTTCTTTAACCCACAGCTTGTGGGGAGCGTTTCCGCAGGTCAGGGCATGGTTACGTGGAAAAGAAATTCTCTATCCACAAGGTAACGCACAGGCTGTGCACATCCGTGAACACCTATTCCACAGGTTATCCACAAGTGTGCGTGGGAGTCGGCTTTGCGACAGGGCGGACCACCGCTAACGTGGCTCGGGTACCTGTTTCAGGAGGAATCCGTCCGTGGAGATCCGACTTTAGGCACGCACTTGTGCGGCCGCGGAAAGATCCTGTGGATAAGTTGTGGAAAATGGGGAAGTCCCTGAATTGTCAGACCCCGGAGATACAACTGGAGCACTCGGCTGGTCCGTAGGCTCGGACAATCCGTCCAGGTTCAACTGCGCTTGACGCACCGCTGAGCAAGACTCTCTGCAGCGGTACATATTTGGAGGACGGCTTTGTCAGTTACGCACTTGGACTCGATCGAGGGCACCCGCGCTTCCGACTCAAGCAGGAAACCTCCCCAGGACATTGCTGCCGAACAATCTGTGCTCGGCGGCATGATGCTCTCCAAGGACGCTATCGCGGACGTCGTGGAGATTGTGCGGGGCCATGACTTTTACCGTCCTGCCCACGAGACCATCTACGAGGCCATCATCGACCTCTATGGCCGCGGCGAACCTGCCGACGCCGTGACGGTCTCGGACGAGCTGACAAAGCGCGGAGAGATCAACCGCATTGGCGGACCCGCCTACCTGCACGAGCTGATCCAGACCGTTCCCACCGCTGCCAACGCGGGATACTACGCCGAAATCGTGGCCGAACGGGCTGTCCTGCGGCGCCTGGTGAATGCCGGGACCAAGATCGTGCAGATGGGCTACGGGCACGACGGCGAGGTCGAGGACCTCGTCAACCAGGCGCAGGCGGAGGTTTATGCCGTAGCCGAGAAACGCACGGCAGAAGACTACGTGGCTTTGAAGGACGTCATGGAGTCCACCGTGGACGAGATCGAGGCCTCCGGCCACCGTGGCGAGGGCATGGTGGGCGTCCCCACCGGCTTCTACGAACTGGATGAGCTCACCCACGGCCTGCACCCTGGCCAGATGATCGTTATCGCCGCGCGTCCGGCTGTGGGTAAGTCCACGTTCGCCTTGGACTTCGCCCGTTCGGCGGCCATCAAGCACAATCTGGCTACGGTCATGTTCTCCTTGGAAATGGGCCGGAACGAGATCGCCATGCGTCTTCTCTCGGCAGAAGCCACCATCAGCCTCCAGGACCTCCGCAAGGGCACCATCAAGGACGAGCAGTGGTCCAAGATCGCCACCACCATGGGACGCATGAATGATGCCCCACTCTTCATCGACGACAGCCCCAATATGTCCCTCATGGAGATCCGGGCCAAGTGCCGCCGTTTGAAGCAACAGCATGATCTCAAGCTCGTGATCCTCGACTACCTCCAGCTCATGAGCTCCGGTAAGAAAGTGGAGTCCCGCCAGCAGGAAGTCTCCGAGTTCTCGCGTGCCCTTAAGCTGCTTGCCAAGGAACTCCAGGTCCCGGTCATCGCGCTTTCCCAGCTGAACCGTGGCTCGGAACAACGCCAGGACAAGCGGCCCATGGTGTCCGACCTCCGTGAATCCGGCTCGATCGAACAGGACGCCGACATGGTCATCCTGCTTCACCGCGAGGACGTGTACGACAAAGAATCACCCCGTGCCGGCGAGGCCGACATCCTGGTGGCCAAACACCGTAACGGCCCCACCAAGGACATCGTGGTCGCCTTCCAAGGCCACTACTCGAGGTTCGCCAACATGGCCGGCGACTCCGGCGGCGGCGGGTTCTAAACCGTAGGGCTTGCGGCGGTGGTGCTACTTCAACTGCCTCCGCAGTAGGCAGAACTCATTGCCCTCGGGGTCCTGTAAAACGTGCCAGTTTTCGTCGCCGGTTTGTCCGACGTCGGCGGGTCGGGCTCCAAGGGACAGAAGGCGTTTCAGCTCCGCTTCCTGGTCCCGGTCAACAGGGTTGACGTCAATATGCAATGGAAGACGACCCCTGCGGGGGTTGGTGCTTGGGCTCAGGATGATGGTGGGCTGCAGCCCGCCAAAACCCACGTCTGGTGGCCCGATTTCAATCGCTCCATCCTCGCGGTCCAGTTCAACGTAGCCAAGGACGTCGCTCCAGAACCTGGCAAGCAGTTCAGGGTCTGCACAGTTAAGGACCAGTTCGCTGATGCGGCAGGACATGGAGGCCAGTGTACTCAGTGAAGCAGCAGGTAAAACAGCACGACCAGGCCGGGTATCAGGGCTTGGCCGATGGCGCTTGTCAGGAGGCGCCGTTCCGTGACCCACAGCCAGAAGCCCAGGAACACGTGGCTTGCACAGCAGAACAGCACGATCGCCACGCCTCCGGCGGCATTGCCGAAGTTGACCATCCATAGTCCGACAGCGATGCCAATCCCGTAGACGATGTTGTAGGCGCCCACATTCATGGCCCACATCCGGACGGCCGCCACGTCCGGCGGTTTGATGAGGAAAAGCCGGTGGAAGCGTTGATCCCCGTGGAAGAAGATCTCAAGCGTACCGACACTGAGCAACGTCAGGGCGGTGAGCCCGGCAAGAAGCTGGCTTAAGAGGTTCATGGTGGGCTCCTGACCATGTCCAATCCCGCTGTTTCCGTGCAGAATACGCCCGCGGGGATGCACTCTCAAGGTTTCCCAGGAACAGAAGGCCAGGACTCCGCGCAGATCGCGGAGCCCTGGCCTTGAGCCGAAAAGTCAGCAGCCCTCGAAGTCGCTCAGCACCTTCACTTTCGCCGCGGAGCCGGACGAGGGGTCGAAGGCGTAGCCGACCCATTCCTTGGCCAACCGCCGGGCGAGTTCCACGCCCACCACGCGCTGGCCCATGGTGAGCACCTGGCAATCGTTGGACAGGATGGAGCGTTCAACGGAGAAGGAGTCGTGCGCCGCGGTGGCACGGATACCGGGAACCTTGTTGGCAGCAATGGCTACGCCAATGCCGGTGCCGCAGAACAGGATGGCCCGGTCGGCCTTGCCGTCGCGGATCATTTCACCGGCCGCGATGCCAACGTACGGGTAGGGCTTGGTGAAATCCTCATCGGCACGGTTCACTCCGATGTCGATCACCTCGGTGATCCGGGAGTCGGCCTGAAGGTCGGCGAGGATCCGGTCTTTGTAGTCAACGCCGGCTTCGTCGGCGCCCACGATGATGCGCATGGTCGTTCTCCTAGTGGGTTGCTGCGGCAGGTGCGGGAACTGCGGTGAAGTGGGGTCCGACGGCGGTAAACACCATGGCGAGCGACGTCGCCCCGGGGTCCGGCGTGCCGACGCTCCTTTCGGCGAGGGGCCGGGCGCGGCCCTTGAGCGGCCGGAGGTCGGCGGTCGCTGCCGCAGCTTCGGTGGATGCGGCGGCGGCGGAAGCCCAGGCTTCCTCGACCGAAGAACCGGAAGCCACACCCTCCGAGAACGAGGACGTGAACGGCAGCAATGAATCCACCATGGTCTTGTCACCGATGTCGGCCTTGCCAAGTCCTGTGATTCGCTCGGCGAAGGCGCGGACAGCCTCGGCGAGGTCTGCCGACGTCGGGATTTCGGCGTCGCCCAGCCGTTCGCCAAAGGCGCGCAGCCCGGCTCCCCACAGGACGCCGGAGGTTCCGCCGGCCTTGCCTGCCCAGGCGTCGCCACCGGCGATCAGCACGGATCCGGCGCCGGCACCGGCGGAGTATGCGGCAGCGGCTGCTTCGAGTGCTGCCGAGGACCCGCGGACCATACCGCGGCCGTGGTCGCCGTCGCCGGCTATTGCGTCCATCTCGCCCAACTTTGTTTCTGAATCACGCAACAAAGAGGCAGTCTCTTCCAGTGCGGCGAGGCACCGGCCGGCATAGGCACGCGATTCTTCTGTGGAGGAGTAGTCGGCGGCAGCCTCGGCTACAGCGTCGTCCACAGCAGTGTCAGCGGTGGCAACGTCGAGTCCCACGGAACCGCGGCGGTATGCGGGGGTCAAAGCAGGAGCCGTCCAGTACTCCTCGAGTTCATCGTCCAGCCACGTTACGGTCAGGGACACACCTGCCATGTCCAGACTTGTCACCAATTCGCCGACCTCAGGCATCACCAGGGTGTAGCCAGCCTCGCGGAGGAGAGGAGCAACCGTACGCCAGAGGACGAACAATTCCTCGTTCTTGGTGGAGCCCAGGCCGTTCAGGATGACGGCAGCACGTCCGGACGCGCCTGCGGGTGCTTCCTCCAGAACGCGGCGGACCAGTTCCCGGCCGAGTTCGACGGCGGTGGGCAGTTCGGTATCGAACAGCCCAGGCTCGCCGTGGATGCCGAGGCCCAGGCCCATGTGACCTTCGGGAAGGCTGAAGAGCGGGGTGTCTGCTCCAGGGAAGGTGCAGCCACTGAAGGCGGTTCCGATGGTCCGGGTGGAGTCGTTGGCCTTGCGTCCCAGCCGGACCACGGAGTCCAGATCCAATCCGGCCTCGGCAGCGGCCCCCATGACCTTGAAGACCACGAAGTCACCGGCGATGCCGCGGCGCTTCTCGATTTCGGCCAGGGGAGCGCTGGCAATGTCGTCCGTGACCAGCACGTTCTCGGCGCGGATACCCTCGGCGTTCAAACGCTCGCTGGCCATCCCGAAATTCAGGACGTCTCCAGCGTAGTTGCCGTACGTAAACACGACGCCGGCGCCGGAGTTGGCTGCCTTGGCCACCGAGTAGGCCTGCTGGGTTGAGGGCGAGGTGAAGATGTTGCCCACCACGGCACCATCAGCGAAACCCGGGCCGATGATGCCGGCGAACGCGGGGTAGTGGCCGGAGCCGCCGCCGGTAATGACGGCGACCTTCGGCGTGGCAGGCCGGTTGCGGCGTACCGCTCCGCCCTCAACCTGGCGGACCAGGTCCGAGTGGGCGTCGCAGAAGCCGGCGAGGGCTTCGTCGGCAAAATCGGCGGGATCGTTGAAGATTCTGGTCATGGTGGGTCCTGGTGTTCCTTGTGAAGCAGGGACTAGTGGATGTGGCTGCCGCCGTTGATGTCGATGGTGGTGCCGGTGAGGTAGGCGGAGTCCTCGGAAGAGAGGAACGTGATCACGGCTGCCACTTCCTCGGTGGTGGCGTTGCGGCCCAAGGGGATGCCGGCGTTGATGGCGTCTTCCTGCTCCTGGGTGCTGCCAACGCGGATGTTGGTGTCCACGGCGCCGGGGGTGATGGCGTTGACGGTCACGCCGGTTTCACCGATTTCACGGGCGAGTGCCTTGGTGAAGCCGAGGATCGCTGCCTTGGCTGCGGAGTAGGGAACCTTGCCGAAAACGCCGCCACCGCGCTGGGCGGAAACGGAGGACATGTTGACGATGCGGCCCCAGCCATTGGCGATCATGTCCGGCAGGAAGGCCTTGGTGACCAGGTAGGTGCCGGTGGCATTGACGTCCATGACCTTGTGCCAGAGCTCAAGGGTGGTCTCCAGGAAGGGGATGGGGGAGGTGATGCCGGCGATGTTGGCCAGCGCGCCAACGGGCGGCAGGTTCCCGCCGGCAACTTCAGCGGCAACCGCGGCCTGGGCGGCGGTGACGGAGGCCTCGTCGGCCACGTTGATCTCGAAGCCGAACGCAGGGACGTTGAACTCGTTGCCGATTTCGGCGGCAACCTTGGCGGACTTCTCGCCGTCGAGGTCCAGGATGACGATTCCCCAGCCCTGGGCGGCGTAGCGGCGGGCGGTGGTCAGGCCGATGCCGCGCTCGGAGGTAGCTCCGGTGAGGACTGCGGTGCGCTGGATGGTGGACATGGTGCTCCTTGGAATGGTGGTTGTTAGATGAGGTCAGTGATGAAGCTGCCGGCTTTGGCGGTGGCAGCGGGGCGCTCGTCATGGGTGACGTCGCGCGTTTCAAGTTCAAGCGAGAAGTGGCCGGTGTAGCCGGCATCCCGCAGCTTGGACAGGCCGGTGGCGAAATCCGCCTGGCCATTGCCGATGCTGAGGTTGATGTTCCCCGGCTCGGTTTCGGTGGCGGGCACTGCATCGCGGAGGTGGACGTGCGTGATGCGGCCGCCGAAGCGGTCCACGAAGTCCACGGGATCGCCTCCGGAGGCAACGATGTGGCTGAAGTCCATGACAATTCCGACGTCGGAACCGGCCAGGCGGTCGGCGAGCAGCTGCGCGCGTTCGGTGTTCCAGCAAAGCCGGAAGTAGTGGAGCGACTCGGTCCACAGTTCGACGCCGAACTCCTTGGCCCGCTCCGATGCGTGGATCAGCTGCGAAGCAACAGCGTCGATGTCTTCTTCCAAACTGCGGACCGGTTCGTGGTCGATCGCGCCACACGGAAGGACCAACGCCTTGGCACCTGTCTTGGCAGCAAGGCTGAGCAGCATCCCAAGGTGACGTTCGCGCTCTTCCGCGGCTCCGGCGTCGAGCGTTGCGTTCAAGTCCCCGATGTCGCCGTTGACGGAGCGGACGCGCATTCCCGAGTTATTGACGACGGCGGCAACCGCCTCGACCGCCGCGGCGTCCAGTACATAGGGCACGTGGTCGCAGACACCGGGGAGGGCGCCCAGGTCAATCTCGTCGAAACCGAGGCTGCGCATGGTGCGGAGGGCAGTGTCCAGGTCCTGGTGGCGGAAGCTGATGGAAGAGCAGCCCAGTCGTGAATGGAACATCGTCGTTGATCCTCAGAGTGCGACGCCTCGTCGTAGAGGCGTTTTAGTGATGAACACCACGGTAGCCCCGTTAACTGTCGACAGTCAACCTTTGGAGTTGACTGTTGACATTACTGGTGTCACCCGTCACAGTTGACGTATTATGTTGACTGTCGACAGTGAGGTTGCCGTAGACGCGCCCCACTCATCGAAAGGGAAAGACAAGATGAGCAATGAAGCTCTGACCATGCGTGGTCCGGTTCATGGAACCAAAGAAGCTAAGCGCGTCGCTGTTGGTTCAGGCGTCGGCGCAGTCATTGAAACCTATGACTTCATCGGCTTCGGCACAGCCGCCGCACTGTACTTCGGTACGGCATTCTTTCCGGGCGCCGACCCGGTGACCGGTACGTTGGCCTCCTTCGCGACCCTCGGCGTCGGGTTCGCTGCCCGCCCGCTGGGCGGCATCATCGGCGGCCACCTTGGTGACAAGCTGGGCCGCAAGCCAGTCCTGGTTGCCTCCCTCATCCTCATGGGCCTCGCGACGTTCGCCATCGGCCTTCTTCCCACGTACCAGCAGGTGGGCCTCCTCGCGCCGGCGCTGCTGGTGATTGTCCGCATCATCCAGGGCCTCGCATTCGGCGCTGAATGGGGCGGGGCCATCCTCATGAGCTACGAACACGCACCCTGGAAACGCAAGGGCCAGTTCACGGGCATCGTGCAGGCCGGCTTCCCCGTAGGCCTGCTGTTGGCGAACCTCGTGTTCCTGGGCAGCGTGGGCCTGGGCGGTGAATGGGCCTGGCGCGTTCCGTTCCTCGCCAGCATCGTGCTGGTGGCAGTCGGACTGATCATCCGCTCCAAGGTCCCCGAGTCCCCCGTGTTCGAGGACGTCAAGACCAAGGGCGACATTGTGAAGTCCCCGGTCGTCGAGGTCATCAAGACCGACTGGCGCAACATCGTCCGCGGCATCGGCCTCCGGGTCGCAGAAACCGCAGGCTACGCCGTTTCCGTGACCTACATGATCTCCTACCTGCACAGCAACCAGCTGGCCGACAAGACCCAGACCCTGGTGGCACTGTGCATCGCTGCCGGCATCGGCATCTTCGCCACCTACGCATGGGGTGTGCTGACAGACAAGGTTGGTCGCCGCCCGGTCTACATCTGGTCCACGGCCTTTGCTGTTGTCTTCGGCATTCCGATGTTCCTGATGGTCAACACCGGCCTCTTCATCTGCATCATTGCCACGATCGTCATCGCCTACGCCGTATGCCAGAACTCCCTCGCCGGTGCCCAGGGTGCCTGGTTCCCGGAGCTCTTCCAGGCAAAGACCCGCTCCTCCGGCGCCTCCCTGGCCTACCAGATTTCCGCCATGGTTTCCGGTTTCACACCGTTCATCACCACCTTGCTGTTCGTGAGCTTCGGCTGGGTGGGTCCGGCCGCACTGTTCAGCATCTACGGCGCCATTGGTCTCTGGGCCGCAGTTGTCACCAAGGAAACCTGGGGCAAGCGTGAGCGTCAGCTCGCCGAAGAAGCCGCCAGCAAAACCCCCCAGACGGTAACCGCCTAAGCAACCACTCGACGTCGGGCGCGTTCTCTCCATCAGTGGCGCCCGACTCCGGAAGGAAACCAGTGTCTCTTTCAGCAGCCCAGGCGGCTCCCACCGCCGCAACCTCGCCCGAGCGCGTCGAGCGTATCCGTGCCGCTGCGTACCGCATCCGCCATCACGCCCTGAACATGGGCGAAGTCCAGGGCCAGGGCTACGTGGGCCAGGCCCTCGGTGCGGCGGACATGCTCGCTGCGGTCTACGCCGACCAGCTCACGTACCGCGCCGAAGACCCCCACTGGGAGGGCCGGGACCGGTTCCTGCTCTCCACCGGGCACTACGCAATCGGCCACTACGCGGCCCTGGCCGAGGCCGGGATCGTTCCGGTTGACGAACTTGAGACCTACGGCTCGGACGATTCGCGCCTGCCGATGTCGGGCATGTCCACGTACACCCCGGGCATGGAAATTTCCGGTGGTTCCCTGGGCCACGGTTTGACGATCGCCGTGGGCATGGCGCTCGGTCTGCGGGCGCAAGGTTCCGCTTCCAGGGTCATCAACTTCCTCTCTGACGGTGAACTGGACGAGGGTTCCACCTGGGAAGCGGCCATGGGCGCGCACCACCACCAGCTCGGGAACCTGACTGCGATGGTGGACATCAACGCCCTCCAGGCCGACGGGGCCACGAACACGGTGCTGCGCACCGAACCGGTGACGGAGAAGTGGGAATCGTTCGGTTGGTACACCCAACGGGTGGACGGGAACGACGTCGGTGCGCTGCTGGCTGCGTTCGACAATATCGCCTCTGTTGCGGCTCCGGTTGGCCGGCCGTCCGTAATCCTGTGCGACACGAAAGTCGGCCGCGGCGTTCCCCTGCTGGAGACCCGCGAGAAGGCGCACTTCATGCGCATCGAAGAACACGAGTGGCAGATCTGCCGTGAGCAGCTGACCGCTGGATATGAAGGGACGGCCACGGCATGAGCACCGCAACAGAGGCCCGCAACACCACACGGGCTGCCAAGCCCAAGCTGAAGACTTCGGCGATGATCGCATCCTTCGCAGACCCCGGACAGAAGACCACCTCTGCTCCCTTCGGGCACGCACTGGTTGCCGCGGCCGAGGCGAATCCGAAGATCGTCGGGCTCACCGCAGACCTGGGCAAGTACACGGACATGCACATCTTCGCCAAGGCGTTCCCGGAGCGGTTCTTCCAGATGGGCATGGCGGAACAGCTGCTGTTTGGTGCGGCAGCGGGCATGGCCGAGACAGGGCTGGTGCCGTTTGCGTCCACGTACTCCGTCTTCGCTGCCCGGCGTGCGTACGATTTCCTCTGCCTGGACATCGCCGAACCGAACCTCAACGTGAACATCGTGGGCGGACTCCCCGGCCTGACCACGGGCTACGGTCCCAGCCACCAAGCCACCGAAGACATGGCGATCTTCCGCGGTATGCCCAACCTGACCATCGTGGATCCGTGCGACTCCGTGGACATTGAACAGGCAGTGCCGCAGCTTGCAGCCTCCGATGGGCCTACCTACCTGCGCTTGCTCCGTGGCAACGTGCCCACTGTGCTGGACGAGTACGACTACACGTTCGAACTCGGCAAAGCCAAGGTGCTGCGCGGCGGCAACGACGTGGTGTTCGTCTCCTCCGGGTTGATGACCATGCGCGCGTTGCAGGCAGCCGATGCACTGGCAAAGCACAACGTGGACGTGGCCGTGGTGCACACGCCCACCATCAAGCCTTTCGACTCCGCGACGGTACTTGCGGAGCTGAACACCGACCGGTTGGCCGTCACCCTGGAGAACCACACGGTTGTTGGCGGCCTGTTCGAAACTGTTGCCTCCGCCGTCGTGACCGCAGGGCTCGGCAAGCGGGTGGTTCCCATCGCGCTGCCGGATCAGTTCCTCGACGCCGGTGCGCTGCCAACGCTGCACGAACGCTACGGACTGTCCGTGGACCGGATTGTTGCGAAAGTGCTGTCCGAACTCGGCTAAGCACTTGTCCTCCAGGGGCGCGGGACCGGCATACTGCCGGTCCCGCGCTTCTGGCCGTAGTATCGACTGTTAACAGTCGCCCATTGACACCAAGGAACATCATGGCCCTGAGCGCATCCCTGCTGGGACTGGAAAAGAAGAGCCTCCGCGAGCAAGCGCTCTCGGCACTCCGTACTGCCATCACCAGCGGTGAACTCGAACCCGGGCGTCATCTGGTGGAAACCGAACTTTCCGACATGCTGCAGATCAGCCGCGGGACACTCCGCGAAGCCCTTCGCCAGTTGGAGCAGGAAGGGCTTGTATCCGCAGGAGCGCGGGGCCGCCTCTCCGTGCGGCACCTGGACGTCAAGGAGATCCGCGACATCTTTGCCGTCCGGGGCGTCCTGGAATCGCTCGCTGCGCGTACCCTCAGCGACATGCCGGACAAGGAGGCCGCGCTCGCCGAGTTGCGTGCCGCCGTCGACACCATGGCCAAGGCCGGGGAAGCCTCCCTGGAGCAGCAGATCGAGGCCGACCTGGAGTTCCACCGCACCCTGTGCCGCCTCTCGGGCAACGAGACACTGCTGCATCAATGGGAGTCGCTGGAAGGCTCCATCCGGATGTCCATCATGTTCGCCGGCCTGGAACGCGCCACGAGGAACATGAGCGTCGGGCGGCACCACGACATTGTGGCTGCAATCGAGACAGGCGATGCCGCCAAGGCCCGTGAGACGATCATCGCGCACATGGATGGCGCGGCCGAGAACCTGGTGGGTTAGTTTCCCGCGTCCTTCAGCAGATGGTCCGGCAGCCGGTTTCCCGGGGCGCGCCCCCTGATTTCCAGCAGTTCGCGGGCATGCGCGTGGAGTTTCCTGTCCTCGTCAGACACCGGGATCCAGGCAGGAATGGGTACCGCGGTTCCGGTGTCGTCACGGGCCACCATGACTGTCAGGCAGTAGGTGGTGAGGTTCATGTCCTTGGTCTTTGGATCACCGGAGCGGACATGTACCGCGATGTGCATACCTTTGGCACCCGTGTAGACGAGCCGTGCTTCGACCTCCACCACGTGTCCGATCAGGAGGGGACGGTAAAAGCGGACGCCTCCCGAGAACACGGCCACCGTGTCCTTGCCGCAGTAGCGTGAGGCGCATACGTAGGCGGCCTCGTCAATCCACTTCATGACGATGCCGCCGTGGACTTTGCCGCCCCAGTTCACATCGGTGGGGGACGCCATGAACCGCAGCGTGACGCGCTCGGCGGTACCGGCGTCGGTATATTCCTGAGCGTTCATGGCATTGACGATCTGCTCGCGGACTTCGATACGCGCCAAGGCATGGTCCCGGGCTTCGATTTCACCGGGTGTCTTTGGTTCGAACTGGGGGACGGGGATCGGCTTGCCGTCCGGGCCAACTGCCACGAAGATCACCATGCACTGGCTGTGCATCGTTTCCGGTCCGCCCTTGGGATCGTGGGAACTCACCACGGTGTGGATGTGCATTGAGGAGCGCCCCGTGTAAACGATGGTGGAGGTTACCTCCACCATGTCGCCGCTGTTGACGGGATCAGCGAAGTGGATGTTGCCCACGTACGCCGTCACGCAATACGACTTTGCCCAGCCCACAGCCGCCGCGTAGGCCGCTTTGTCCACCCACTCAAGGACGGTTCCGGCGTCGACGGAGCCGCTGTGGCCCACGTCCATGGGGGCCGCGAGGAAGCGGAGGGTCACAGAATTCGCGGGGGACTCGCTCATGCTGGAAGTTTACTGGCGGGGTGGGTTTGTTACGGCTCTGCTCCTTGGTCGGCAGCGGATTTGCCCCTTACATGAGAATGAATATCATTTAATTCATGTCACTCCCTTCATTTCCTTCCTTGAGCCTGCCCGGACGCCGCCCCGGGACCAAGTCCATGATCGCCGTCGGGCTTTCCGCGCTTCTCCTGGCCGGCTGTGCCGGACCGGCCGCCAACCCGGGCGCCGCCCCCACTGAGACTTCGGCCTCCAACGCGAAGGAGGCCGGCGCGCCTACGCCCCGCCTCGTGTACACCTACGACGGCGGTGTGGCCGTCCTCGACGCAAAGTCGCTGGAGCCGGTAGGTGCCGCTGCGGAACTGGACGGATTCAACCGGCTGAATCCAGCCGGCGACGGACGCCATGTCTTCATCTCCACCGGCGATGCGTTCCGCGTGTTCGATGCCGGATCCTGGAGCGAACCCCATGGCGATCACAGCCACCATTACGTGGCCGATCCCAAGCTCACCGATCTCTCCTTTGAAGCGAACAAGGCTGGGCACGTAGTGCGTCATGCCGGCAAGACGGTCCTGTTCAGCGATGGATCAGGCAAGGTGGAAACTTTCACGTCAAGTGAGCTCTCGGACGCGGCAGAAGAGGGCAAGCTCCCCGCCACGGACGTCTACACCACGCCTGAAGCCCATCACGGCGTGGCGGTGGAGCTGGAGGACGGCAAGCTGCTGGTCACCCTGGGAAATGAGGAAGGCCGCTCCGGGATCGCCGTCCTGGATGCCGGAAAGGGACAGGAGCGCAAGGAAATTCTCCGGAATGAGGAGTGCCCAGGCGTCCATGGTGAAGCTGTTGCTGCCGACGAGGCCGTGGTGGTTGGCTGCGAAAACGGCATGCTGATCTACAAGGACGGCAAGATCACCAAGGTGGCCAGCCCGGATGCCTACGGGCGAATGGGAAACCAGGCCGGCTCGGAAGAATCGCCGGTCATTCTGGGCGACTACAAGGTAGACAAGGAAGCCACCCTGGAACGGCCCACGCGCATCTCCTTGGTCAACACGGAAACCGCGACGCTCCAGCTCGTTGACCTGGGTGCGAGCTACTCCTTCCGTTCCCTGGGCCGTGGTCCGGCGGGCGAGGCCTTGGTGCTGGGAACGGACGGCGCGCTTCGAGTGATCGACCCTGCTTCCGGAGTCATCACGTCCACCATCCCGGTGGTTGGCGCCTGGGAAGAGTCCGAGACATGGCAGGACCCGCGGCCCACGCTCTTCGTCCAGGGCTCGACGGCGTTCGTCACCGAGCCTGCCACGCAGACCCTTCACGCTGTGGACCTGAAGGTTGGAAAGGTCGCCAAGTCGGCCAAGCTCGAGCACGTGCCCAACGAGCTGACCGGCGTTAAGGGCTAGCGTCCCTCTCTCACCTATCGGCAGCGTGAGCCGGATGCTCTCTCACCTATCGGCGCCGTGAGCCGGATGCTCTCTCACCTAACGGCAGCGTGAGCCGGATGCTCTCTCACTTATCGGCAGCGTGAGTCGGATGCTCTCTCACTTATCGGCAGCGTGAGCCGGATGCTCTCTCACTTAACGGCGCCGTGAGCCGGATGCTCTCTCACTTATCGGCAGCGTGAGCCGGATGCTCTCTCACTTTCTTCAGGTAAGTGAGAGAGCATCGGCGTTTTCGCGGTGTTAGGTGAGAGAGCGTCGGTGGAAAGGGGGTGTTAGGTGAGAGAGCGTCGGGGGGTGGGGTGGTTAGGCGAGGACGCGGAGCTTGGAGCCCGGGCGGCCGAACAGGGCGTTGTCGGCGGAGATCCGGCCTGCGCCTGCCAGGGCGAGTGCCAGGGCAGCTCCTGCGAAGAGTAGCACCAGTTCGTATCCGCCATTGGTGACGAAGACGCCGGCGGGGGCGTGCACCAGGAACAAAGCGCCCAGCATGTTGACGGTCAGGAGCGCCGCGAAGACCCTGGTCAGAAGGCCGACGATCAGCGCGATCCCGCCCACGAGTTCCAAAGTGGCGACGATGGGTGCTACCGCGGAAGCTCCGGGGACGCCCATCTGCGTGAAGGCTGCCTGCGTGCCGGCGATGGTGAATTCGTTGAACTTCTGCCAACCGTGTGCGGCGAAGAGAAATCCTGCAACAACACGCAGGATGGTCAGGGCTGTGGTGGTCAGGGTGGACTTGTTCATGTCTTCAACCCTCCCGAATAAAAGTTGAAGAGTCAACCAATCACGACTTAAAGTGACGCTTCCCACGCGGCCTTTGCAACCACGGCTGTAACAAACGGGTGGTGATGGGTAGGAAAATGTACGTCATCAGCGGCGTCAGAATCACGATCGTCAGCAGTACTTGCAAAACCAAGGGCCAGTCCTGTGTGAGCGGATGCAGGAGGAAGTTGGCCAGCAGGCTCAGCGGGAAAAATGGCAGGAAGATACTGACGGCCTGCTTCCAGCGCGGAGGCACCACGGTCTCCGGAACCACAACAGAGACATCCCCCGGCTGCGAGAACCAGCCCTCGATGCCGGTGCGGCGCTCCACCCGCGTGGTCTCCATCATGTCCCGGGCACTGTCGATCCACCACCGGCGTTCCTCCGACTGCTCCCAAGCCTGCAGGGTGTCAGCACTGGAGAAGCGGTACAGCATGTGCCATTCCGTGGAATCGTCGCCATTCCGAACCCAGCCCGACCCCAAGTATCCGGGCCATTCGCGGGCCAGCTCCTGGCCGGCATGTGCCCAAGCGTTGGCCTGCCGTGTATAGCCGGGAAGGATGGTGCGGGCTACGGAAACAGTGACGGGATGCTCGTGTGACACGCCCCAAATGTACCCGCCGTCCAGCGGTCTACCCTTGTTTAGTGCCTGAAACCACAACCACTCCCGCCCGATCCAATGCCCGCGAAATCCTGCGCCTTGCCGTCCCGGCCTTCGGAGCCCTCATTGCCGAGCCGCTGTTCCTGTTGGCTGACTCCGCGATCGTGGGCCATCTGGGCGTGGCAGAGCTGGCCGGCGTGGGGCTCGCATCCACTGTGCTGCATACGGCTGTAGGCCTGATGGTTTTCCTGGCGTACTCAACCACACCTGCGGTCGCCAGGGCGATCGGTGACGGGAAGCTCGGCAAGGCTTTGGCTGCAGGGCGCGACGGCGTGTGGCTGGCTGTGCTGCTGGGCGTGGTGCTGGCGGTCGTGGGGTGGATCATGGCCGGGCCGCTTGTTGGCCTGATGGGCGCCACTGGACAGGTGCGGGACTTCGCTGTCGATTATCTGCGCTGGTCCATGCCCGGACTGGTGGCAATGCTCCTGATCTTCGCCGGAACCGGTGTGCTCAGGGGTTTGCAAGACACCCGCACGCCGCTGTTGGTGGCAACTGCGGGGTTTGCCCTCAACATCGCCCTCAACTGGTTCCTGGTTTATGGGCTCGATCTGTCCGTGGCCGGTTCGGCAATCGGTACCAGCATTGCGCAGTGGGCCATGGCGGCGGTGTACCTGGTCATGGTGGGCCGCAATGCACGGAACCATGGCGTCTCCCTCAGGCCCGACTGGCGCGGCATCCGCGCCCTGACGAGGGTGGGCTCGTGGCTGATGCTCCGAACGTTGAGCCTGCGCCTGGCGATCCTGGCGACGGTGCTGGTTGTGACCGCCCAGGGCGAGGTGAACCTGGCGGCGCACCAGCTGGCCATGACCATTTTCTCGTTCCTGGCCTTCGCGCTTGATGCACTCGCCATTGCGGCCCAGGCCCTGATCGGCAAGGAACTGGGCGCGGGGAACGCGGTGCGGGTCCGGGAGCTGACCCGGACCATGGTCCGTTGGGGCCTCGGGTTCGGAGTGATCACTGGCGTCTTGCTGGCGATCGCTGCACCGTGGGCAGGATACGTCTTCACCTCCGACGCCGGCGTCATCAGCGCCCTGACTTTTGCCCTGTGGGTCCTCGCGGCGGGCCAGCCCCTCGCGGGGTACGTGTTCGTGCTGGACGGGGTGCTCATCGGGGCAGGTGACGCACGCTATCTGGCGATTGCCGGCGTCGTGAATCTTGCTGTTTACTTGCCGCTGTTGGCGCCGGTCCACTTGACGCAGCCCGACGGCGCGGCGGGGCTGGTGTGGCTGTGGCTCGCGTTTGCGCTGGGCTACATGCTGGCGCGGGGAGTGACCCTGGGGGTGCGTGCGAGGACCGATCAGTGGGTGGTGCTGGGTTCGCACTAAACTGGACGGGTGACTCTCCCCGCAAATTCGTCCCGGACTCCTTCTGCTCCTGCAGCTGATCTCTGGAAGCCCGTGCTGCTCCGGGCCGTGATTGCGCTGGTTTTTGGCGTGGTGACAGCTTTTTGGAGCAGCCCGTCGGTGCAGGTCCTTGCCTGGGCTGCGGGTCTCTACCTGCTGGCCACTGCCGGTGCCGTGTGGATGCTGCGCTCTCTTCCGGTTGTAGTTCCGGTGGTTGTAGCGCTGGGCGGAGTGGGTGCCTTGGTGACCCAGTCAGACGCCGGTGTTGCGTTGTCCGCGGTTGTTGCCCTGGGCGTCCTTGGCGTGGCCGAACTCGTGCAGGGGCTGCGCAAGCGCGATCAGCTGGCCCGCGACTGGCTGATCTCCGGCATTGTGGGTGTGGGCACGGCGGTGACTTTACCGTTCTTTATCGGGCTTGGTGCGCACGCGCTTCTGGGTGTTGCCGGGGGCGGCGCCATCATTGCCGGTGTGCTGTGGATACTGTCCGGGCTGAGCCTGCGGCACGATATGCGGTCGCGTAGCGGACACCATGCGCCCGGCGCTTCCCCGGAGGCCGTAAACTAGTAGCTGGACGTTCTACTGGCTGTAGAACTATTGCAAAACGGGCGGGAACCGAACAGTCCCGCCATCATTGGAGGAATGACCGTGGCTGACCAGACACCAGGAGAACCGCGCAAGATGCGGACCTCGGTCAAGGGACCGCTCATGTTCTCCGCGTTCTTCGGCGTCCTCGCGTTCTTCGCCGTGCTGATCTTCGCGTCCGGCGGCAGCGCCCGGGCTCCGCGGTTCGACCTCGCCTTCACGGGCGCGGGAATCGCGTTTATCGTGAGCCTCGTGATCGCAGCGATGTTGTCCATGAGCCACAAGGAGAACGCCGAGCACCTTGGCAAGGGGTCCGGCGTCAACCTCAGCTCCAAGCGTCCGGGCCATGGCGGTTCGCCCGCGCCTGGTGCCGCGGACCAGCCGGAAAACCCCGACGCCGACCGCTGAGTCCCAGCGCTTCTCCACTTCTGGTGGGGGAGCGCTTTTGTTTTCCCGCCAGCCTTGGTTGCTCCGGTAGCGCAGTCTGCCGGCCGTCAATGCGGAGCTAGTCCCCCTGGGCGGCTTTCCTTTTGCGGTAGGCCGCCACGTGGGCCCTGTTGGCGCAGTTGCCGGTATCGCAGTAGAGCTTTGAGCGGTTCCGGCTGAGGTCGAGCAGAATGGCGTCGCAGTCGTCGGCAGCACAGACGCGCATCCTGTCCATTTCCTTGCTGCGGATGACGTCGATGATGGCCATGGCGGCTTCCGTGCCCATGCGGTCCGCGAGTGGTGCTTCCGGGGTTGTGGCGTGAAGATGCCAGTCCCAGTGATCGTGTTTGACCAATTGGGGAAGGGCTTTGGCATCGGCCAGGAGCTTGTTCACTGACTTGGCGGCGGTATTTTCCTCGGCGGCCCAGAGTGCTGCCAATTCGCTCCTGAGGCGTTTGATGCTGCGGAGCTCGGCAGCGTCGTGGGTGCGTGAACCGGAGAATTGCTCGGCTGCAAGGAACGCATCCAGGTCGGCAGGGGTGGCCAATGCTTCTTCGCCGTTCGCGGCAGTGTTGACCAGGTTGACGACGCTGCGGAGGGCAACCTCAGTGTCAGGCGCAAAAAGCACTTTGACTCCTTACATGGTTCGGGAGTAATGTCATGACCATAAGCCCACTTTACTCCTGACAGGAGGCTGCTGTGTCAGCTGCAATGACCCCGGCTGATGCAAAGGGTTTCCTCGCATCGGGACTCGGCATCGCCCTCTTCTCATCCGCTGTCTTCGGCACCTCCGGTTCGTTCGCAAAGTCCATGCTGGAAACCGGCTGGTCACCCGGCGCGGCCGTTGCCGTGCGCCTCACAGGTGCGGCACTGATCCTGGCGATTCCCGCCGTCGTGGTTTTGCGCGGCCGCTGGCACCAGCTCAAGGACAACTGGCTCACCATCCTGCTGTTTGGCCTGATCGGTGTAGCGGGCTGCCAGCTCTTTTACTTCAACGCCGTGGCCCGGCTTTCCGTAGGTGTTGCGCTGCTGCTTGAGTACCTGGCACCGGTGATGATCGTGCTGTGGCTGTGGATCTCGAGCCGGCGCCGTCCCCGCGCCCTCACGTCCATCGGCGCGCTGCTTTCCCTGGGCGGCCTGGTCCTGGTTCTCGACCTGACGGGTGCCGTGAAGGTGGACTTCATCGGCGTGCTCTGGGGGATGGCCGCGGCTGTCTGCCTGGTGATCTACTTCTTCATCACTGCCAAGGAAAACGACACACTGCCGCCATTGGTGCTCGCTTCGGGCGGGCTGGTGGTGGGTGCCGGCGTGATGTGGTTGGTGGGCCTGGCAGGGCTGCTGCCCATGTCTTTCAACACTGCCGACACCAAGCTCGGCCCGTGGACCACGCCGTGGTGGGTCTCGGCCGCGGGATTGATCATCCTTGCCACCGTGCTGGCCTACGTCTCAGGCATCATGGCAGCCCGCAGCCTGGGTTCCAAAGTCGCTTCGTTCGTGTCGCTGACCGAGGTTTTGTTCGCAGTCGTGTGGGCCTGGCTCCTGCTGGGTGAGCTGCCCGGGCCGATCCAGCTGATGGGTGGGGCGCTGATCGTTGGGGGCGTTGTCCTGGTCCGTGTTGACGAACTACGGGGTGATCGGCGCAGTGGTGTGTCCCTGGCCGACACGGAGGCGTCGCGGGTGCTTGACCACGCCAACGACGTCGAACCGGTCCCATCCGGGCCCGTCACCAAGGGACCGCGCACTTAGCTCGCAGCGGCCTGAGCCACGAAACGCGGTTTCAAGCCAAGAACGCTTAAAAGGCAAAATGCCCCGGACGACCATGCGTCCGGGGCATTCCCAACTGTCTTAGTTGGAAGCCTGCTGCTGCTGCTCGGCGTTCTTCTGAGCGCGGTCGCCGGCTTCGCGGAGGGCGTCAGCCACCTTCTTCAGGTTGGAAGCGTGCTGGCTGTCCCACTCGCCGCGGAACTTGTCAGCGTCCGGGCCCTTCCAGTCGGTGCCGTCAAGAGCGCCCTTGAGCTGGGAGCGCTGCTGCTCGATGTTCTCGGCACCGGCCTTCAGCTTGTTGCCGAGCTGGCGAAGCTGTTCAACGTCTGCACCCCAAATAGCCATGAGATATCTCCTTCTTTGTTCGGACCCGAGCTCTTCGGCATCCCCAGCGGCCTCCGGCTCATCCGGAAGATCCAATACCTAAAACCTATCCCGGGATTCCGAACATCGTCGATGGGCACCCCTCCCCATGCACGTCTGCCCATGGTTAGCATGGGTTTATGTGCCGCAATATCCGGACCCTCCATAACTTTGAACCGCGTGCCACCACGGAGGAAGTGGAGGCCGCAGCGCTGCAGTACGTGCGCAAGATCAGCGGTTCCACCAAACCTTCCAAGGCCAATGAGGAAGCCTTCGCCGAGGCTGTCCACGAGATCGCCCACATTACGCAGCACTTGCTGGACTCCCTGGTGAGCCACGCACCTGCCAAGAACCGCGACGACGAAGCGGCCAAGGCGAAAGCCCGGGCGGCCGTCCGTTTTGGAACGGCCTAGCCCGGACCTCTGTTTTTGCAGTGGCTGCTACTTCCCGAAGGAGCGCAGCCGCAGGGAGTTGGCGACCACCAGCACCGAGCTTGCAGCCATTGCTGCGCCCGCGATCATCGGATTCAGCAGACCGACCGCTGCCACCGGGATGCCGATCGCGTTGTAGAAGAAGGCCCAGAACAGGTTGGTGTTAATGGTGGCCAGCGTCTTCCTGGACAGCTCGATGGATTGCACCAGTTGGTGCAGATCGCTGCCCATCACCGTAAGGTCCGAGGCCTCGATGGCCACATCCGTGCCTGAGCCCATCGCGATGCCGAGATCCGACTGTGCCAACGCTGCGGCATCGTTCACGCCGTCGCCGGCCATAGCCACGGTAGCGCCGGTTGATTGGAGCTTCCGGACGGCTTCCACTTTGCCTTCGGGCAGCACTCCTGCGAACACGTCCCCTTGCGGGATTCCGACGGCGGCCGCCACCTGCGCGGCCACTGCAGCGTTGTCGCCGGTCAACAGCATGGGGCGGATTCCAAGGTCCTTGAGCCGCTGAATGGCGGCGGCCGAACCGGGCTTGATGGTGTCCGTCAGGCTGATGATTCCAGCCGCTTGACCATCCACCGCTACCCAGATGGCGGTAGCTCCGAGGTTCTCCTGCTCCGTCAGGGCTTCACGCTGTTGGGCGTCCACGGTGATGGAGTTTTCCTCG
Organism: Paenarthrobacter sp. NCHU4564; assembly: GCF_052156435.1. NCBI lineage: Bacteria > Bacillati > Actinomycetota > Actinomycetes > Micrococcales > Micrococcaceae > Paenarthrobacter > Paenarthrobacter sp. NCHU4564. Next base: position 215,145 of record NZ_JBQLIS010000003.1, on the reverse strand, counting down.
AGCCACCCGGTACGTCCAACGACCACGCTCCTCGTGGTGCCATCAAGGGCGACGGTGCCGCGGACGCCACCGCCCGGTGCGGAGGTGAATCCGTCCACGTGCGGGAGGGTTGCGGACCCGGGAATCGCGGCGTGGGCGGCAGAAGCGATCGCCTGCGCAATGGGGTGTTCCGAGGCGGCTTCCACAGCGCCCGCCAGTGTCAGGACATCGGCGGGGGAGTGGCCGTTCAAGGCAGTGGTGTGGTCCACGGCCAGTTGGCCGGTGGTGACTGTCCCCGTCTTGTCCAGCAGGATCGTGTCAACATGGCGGGTATCCTCAAGGACCTGTGGCCCCTTGATGAGGATCCCCAACTGGGCTCCCCGCCCCGTGCCCGTCAAAAGGCCCACTGGTGTAGCCAGGCCCAAGGCGCAGGGGCAGGCAATCACCAGTACCGCGACTGCGGCGGTGAACGCTGCATTAGGATCGCCGGTCAGGATCAGCCACGCCAGGAAAGTGACGAGGGCGATGGCCAGTACGATCGGCACGAACACGGAACTGATCCTGTCAGCCAGTCGGGCGATAGGTGCCTTTCCCGTCTGGGCCTGGCTGACCAGGCGTCCCATCTGGGCCAGCGTGGTGTCAGCCCCGACGCGGGTGGCCCGCACCAGGAGACGGCCCGAGGTGTTGATGGTGGCTCCGGTGACCGAACTGCCGGGTCCCACGTCCACTGGCACGGATTCACCAGTGACCAGGGAGGCATCGACGGCTGAAGCACCTGCTGTGACAACCCCGTCCGTGGCGATCTTCTCGCCCGGGCGGACAACGAAGACGTCGTCCACCAGAAGCTGGTCGGCAGGGATTTTCTGCTCACGGCCGTCCACCAGGAGGGTGGCATCCTTGGCGCCAAGGTTCAGCAGTGCCTTCAGGGCATTGCCTGCTTTGGCTTTTGCGTTGGCTTCAAGATAGCGGCCCAGAAGCAGGAAGGTGGTGACCACAGCGGCAACCTCAAAGTACAGGCCTCCTCCGGACATGCTCTCCATGCCTGGGTGCTCGGTCATCCGGGGATCACTGAACAACTGCCACGCTGAGTAGAGATAGGCCGCGATGACACCAATCGACACCAGGGTGTCCATGGTGGAGGCGAGGTGCCGGGCATTGACTGCAGCGGCCCGGTGGAAGGGCCATGCCGCCCAGCTCACCACAGGCAGGGCGAGTGCTGCGGCAACCCATCCCCAGTGCGGGAACTGGAAGGCCGGAATCATGGACAAGGCAAAGACCGGGACTGTGAGGATCGCGGCAAGGACGAGCCTGGGGCGCAGGGTGGACGCCGCGGGGCCGTGGTCCATGTGGTTCTGGTGTGCTTGGTGGTCTGTGGGTTTGTGTCCCGCATGTTCGGGCTGGTCAGGGTAATCGGACTGCTCAGGCTGCCCAGGCTGCGGAGGCTGCTCAGGGTGCGGAGGCTCCCCAGGCTGCGGGCGCGCATGCGCGGCAGGGGTTTGGCGGATGGTGGCCTTGTAGCCCGTGGCGTTGACCGTGTCTACGAGTTGCTGATCCGTGACGGTCGACGGGACGGTGACATGGGCTGACTCCAGGGGAAGATTGACGGTTGCTTCGACGCCCTCAAGCTTGCCGAGCTTCCGTTCTACTCGATTGACACATGAGGCACACGTCATGCCTTGGATGTCGAGTTCAACGACCCGGGTATCGGGTTTGCTGAAAATCTCCTGGTTGGTCAACAGAAACTCCTATGCCTGGTTGGCTACCACCACGTAGCCGGCTTCAGCCACGGCCTCGCCGATTTCCGACGGCGAGAGCTCGCTGGTGGATGTGATGGTCACGGCGGACAGGCCGCCGGGATTGAGGTCCACCTTGACGTCCTGGACGCCGCTGAGTGCCTCGAGTTCTTCACTGACGCTGGATACGCAGTGACCGCAGGTCATGCCGGAAACGTTGATGTTGGTCTGGATGGGCTCGCTCATGATGCGCTCCTTGGTTGAGAGTTGGATGGAGTGGTGTGTTCCGGCGGAGTTACCGCAGCAGGCGCCCGATGGCATCGGTAGCCTCCTTCACCTTGGCGTCGATATGTTCGGCCCGAAGGTCGGGGTCCGGCTCAGAGGCGGCACCCACCACGCAGTGGCCGATGTGCTCCTCAACGAGTCCCAGGCTCACCGCATGCAGCGCCTTGGTGGCTGCAGCCACCTGCGTGAGGATGTCGATGCAGTACTTGTCTTCATTGACCATGCGGGCGATGCCCCGTATTTGGCCTTCTATGCGCTTCAGGCGGCGCAGGTAGGCGTCCTTGTTGCCCGTGTAACCGTGGGGTGCTGCATGTTCAAGATCCACCTCCACGGTGGGCAGCGCACCCGGTTGGGTGAGGTCTGCGTTGGTCATGTAAACCAACATATACCCCCAGGGGGTACCGGATCAAGTACCCCCGGGGGGTATATTCCCAGCTGTGGCCAAGAAGTGAGATCACAAAAGGAACCGCATGAACTCCCAGCCTTGCCCAACCCGGGAAACGGGAAGCCATCCGCCCGCACCAGCTCCCGGATACAGGATCAGCGCACCGCCGGCATCCCGTGCCAGCACGTCCGGCCGGCCATCTCCGTTGAAGTCACCAGGCGCAACGAGTGCATTCATCACATTCCAGCCCTGGCCGACCTGCCGGCGTTCGCTGAGCCATCCTCCCTTGCCGTTCCCGGGGTGCAGCCACAACGTTCCCGAGCCGTCGCGGGCCAGGACATCAGGCGCACCGTCCGTGTCGAAGTCACCCGGCCCCAGAATCGCGGTCGTTGCATTCCAGCCCGTACCAAGGCTGGCCCGCGGCAACCATCCTCCCTTGCCGTTTCCGGGGTACAGCCACAATGTTCCCGAGCCGTCGCGGGCCAGGACATCCGGGTGGCCGTCGCCGTTGAAGTCGCCCGGTGCGGCAAGGGCAGACATGTCATTCCAGCCTGAACCGACCTGCAAGCGCGGCAGCCATCCGCCGGAACCATTGCCCGGATACATCCACAGATAGCCGGCACTGTCCCGGGCCAGCACGTCAGGTTTCCTGTCGCCGTTGACGTCGCCGGGACTGACGACGGCGGTCATCGGGTTCCAGTCGGAGCCCACCTGGGCGCGGGGGAGCCATCCGCCGGCGCCGTTGCCGGGATAAAGCCACAGCAAGCCCTGGGGGTCGATGGCAAGGAGGTCCGATGTGCGGTCCCCGCTGAAGTCGTTTTTCAGTGGGGTGGGCATGTCGCCGTCGATCACTGCCATGGGACCCTGGGACGTGGTGATGTATGCCTTGTTGGTGACGTAGTTGACCGCGAGATCATTGACGGGGCCTGTGCTGAACGTGGACAGCGCCGACGTCGCGGGGTCGTAGACTCCAGCCCCTGCGCCCAATTTGAGGTATGCCTTCTTTGTCATGCGGTTGACGGCAACATCCCCGGGAGCCGACCCGGTGGGCACGTGCTTGGTGCCTGACCCGCTGAAGATCGACAGCACGCCTGTCTGCGGCAAGGCTGCGGACCCGCTGTTCTGTGAGCGGCCAAGGTACACGGTATTCGCCGTCTCGTCGACAGCCAGTGCGGTCGGGTAGGAGTTGGAGTCGGAATAGAGGACAGTGGCGGCGTTGGTGGCGCCGTCGACAACCTCCAGCACCATGGTCGACCGGAGGCTTGAGGCGACATAGACCTTGTTGTTTGACTGGGTGAGTGCAAGCTCCCTGATGGGCAGCACGCTGTTGCCCAGCGGGATGGACGTCACCGCGTGGGTGATGCCGTCTATCGCTTTGAGCCCGCCGGCCACGGCATACACCCGGTTGCTTGCTTGATTGACCACCAGCTGGGACGGCCGGTCCATGCCGATGGCGACGGTGGAGTTGGTGTTTCCGTTAATGACGGAAACACCTGCGTTGGTAGCTACATATATCTTGTTGGTGAGCTGGTTGACGGCGACGGTTTTCGGCTCCGGACCTACGGCCACTTTGGTGACGGAGAGTGTGGCGCCGTTGAGCACCGCCACCGTTCCGCTGCCGGTCATGCTGGCGTAGATCCTGTTGCTGGCCGCATTCACGGCTATCGCCGCCGGCGCCCCACCCAGCGCCACTGTCCTGGTGGCGTGGGTCTTACCATCCACCACGGTCACCCCGGTCCGGGTGGCAACGTACACCGTGTTGGTGAGCGGATTGACCGCAACCCCTGCGGCACCGGACCCGGCGTTCACCCGGTGAGTGACGTCGTCGGCGTTTGCAGGACCGCCGGTAAGGCTGGAAGCCAGCAACAACGCCGTGGCCAATGCGCCAAGCAGGACACGCCTGAAGCCGTGGCCCGCGCCCCTTGTAACAGGTTTCACCGCAATCCCCCCACCGCGCCGGTTACCGTGGTCGTGGCCCGGATTCTACCGGGAGTCGGAAGGCAGGAACAGCCCCGACGGCGGTACCAGCCCCGGTGCGCCCCGCGCCGGGGCCCGTTCATGTTTCCTTCACCATCAGTTGCTAGGCTGCCGCGCACAAGCCTGACGCAGAGATCGGCCGACCAGGAGGAACGCATGACGGACGCTACCCCGCCAACTACGGAACTTGACGATTGGTGGGTCCGGGACAACCTGCGTGAAACCATCGACCACCTGGTGGAGCTGGGTTACACCATCAACGGCGGGCAGGGCGAGGACCCGGACCTCATTGATCCCGGCGGATCCGCAGTGCAAACGTGGCACGAGGACTATCCGTACGAACAACGGATGACCCGCGAGGAGTACGAGATCGAAAAGTACCGCCTGCAGATCGAGCTGTTGAAGTTCCAGTACTGGGGGCAGGACCTGGGACTTAAGCACGTGATCGTGTTCGAGGGCAGGGACGCGGCCGGCAAGGGCGGAACCATCAAACGGTTTACCGAGCACCTGGATCCCCGGTCCGCGCGCACGGTGGCACTCGGGAAACCGTCCGACCGTGAGCAAGGCCAGTGGTACTTCCAGCGCTACGTCCAGCACCTCCCCACGGCCGGTGAGATCGTGATGTTCGACCGCTCTTGGTATAACCGCGCCAACGTTGAACGCGTCATGGGTTTCTGCACCGAGGACGAATACACCACGTTCATGGGTCAGGCGCCGGTCTTCGAAAAGATGCTGGTGGATGCGGGAATCCACGTCACCAAGTTCTGGTTCTCCGTGACGCGCCAGGAGCAGCGGACCCGTTTTGCCATCCGCCAGATCGACCCGGTGCGTCGGTGGAAGCTCTCGCCCATGGACCTCGCTTCGCTGGATCGGTGGCACGAATATACGGACGCGAAGGAACAGACCTTCCTCCACACTGACTCCGACCACGCGCCCTGGACCACCATCAAGTCCAACGACAAGAAGCGGGGCCGCATCAACGCCATGCGCTACTTCCTCAACCAGTTCGACTATGAGGACAAGGACACGTCCGTGGTCTACGCTGCCGATCCCCTGATCGTCCGCCGCGGCCGCGACGCCGTAGGCGACTGACGCCAGGCCGCGCCTTGGCCGGCCACCGGTAAACCACGACGCCGGCACTCAACGCGAGTGCCGGCGTCGAGCCTTGGCGGGTAGATCTGGAAAGTCCGTTACATTTTTCGGATTGCCGGACATTAACCGGTTATGAGCTTGCAAACGGGCCAAGGAGATCGCGTGGAGACAGCGAGGGAGAAGCGCTTTCTCGCAGCCCACACAGCCTGCCATGACGAGGTTTACCGCTACTTCCGGCGTCGGACAGAAGGAATAACAACAGCCGAGGACCGCGAGGTTCTCCTGCTGACGTACTGGGACGGATTCACCTCCGCCGAGGTGTCCCACCTGCTCAATGTCACCGCGCCGGCGGTAAGGATGCGCCTGCACAGGGCACGGAAGGAACTCAGCCGACTGCTGCTGTCGGATCAAGCCACGGAGGAACGCCAGCAATGAGCAGTAAGAAGATGTCAGCGCTTGACCGCCTCACGGCAGCCGATCCGGCCATGTTGGTCACCGAAGAAGACCTGGTCCGCAGCCGCCGGAAAAGCCTGGCCGTCATGCACAGTGATGCTGACCAGCTCACCGTGAACGCCTCCGGGGCGGATCTTCACCACCGGCCTTCGTCCCGCCGTTTTCGGGTGACGGCGGGGATTGGGCTGGTGGCGGCCACGGCTGCGGTGTTTGCCGGAGTCGTTATGTCAGCCGTGCCGGCACCGCTGGCCGGAGTGCCCGCGCCGGGTGTGGCAGAAACTCCTGCCACGGAGCCTGGTATTGCCCCGGAAACAGGATCCACCGACCTTCCGCCGATGCCCGTGGTGACGCCCGCCCCTTTGCCGACAGTTGAGGCCGGGATCGTTACCGGCCGTGCAGGGACGGTGGCCGTTTCCACGCCGGACATCGACCGTCAAATGACCGAGGGCATTCAGATGCGTCCGGATGTTCTTCGGCACCTGAAACTTGGCGCGGACCAGAACGGCTGCATCGGTCAGGGCTTCCTATTCCCCACCGGCACCAAAGTCTCCGACAAAGGCTTGGTGATGCCCGACGGAAAATCCTTCAGCATGGGTGACGTCATCCAGTTCGGAGGGATCGAGCTGGAATCAAAGGCCGTGGGAGTGTGCTCGGACGGCCGTCCGCTCGTCTATGTCGAGGATGTGCGGGCTGCCGACCAGGGCATGCCAGGACTTGGCGGGTGACGCCAAAACCCGACGCCGGCACCCGGCTTGAGTACCGGCGTCGAGCGCTTTATTCGGCGGGCTCGTCCTCTGCGACCGGCTCCCTCAAGACCAATGCCGTCCCCTGGAAGGCACCCAGTTCCAGGAAGAAGCTGTGGAGATCGTCCACCTGGCCCACGTCCTCGCCGCTGAAGAGGTCGTGGACGATGGATCCTGGCACAAGGTGCGGGGACTGGATGCTGCCGGAGATGTCCTGGTCCGAGAAATTCAGGACCGTCACCTCCAACGCCCCGGAACCAAGCTGGTTGACCAGGACCAGAAGGCCGCGATGTGAAACGTCCGGGACATCCAGGAGCGTGCTGGTGGCGATGCCCGATTCCTCACGCACCGTGAGGATCTTCTGCAGCCGCCGCGCGTAGGACTCCGGGTCCTTGAGCTGGTCAGGCAGTGAACCATAGAGGCTCCGGGCGCGGGGCATGCCCGCCAGTGAGGTCTTGGCTTCCGGGCTGGTTCCCATGAGGTCGTGTGCGCCGCGGTTGATCCAGCGGGTGTCACCCTGTGAGGTCAGTTCGGCCACCCTGTTGCGATCCAGGGCGGTGACACCGGTCAGGTCCCAGCCGGAGAGCGCGAACACGCCCGGCTGCAGGGCGTTGTACATGGACAACAGCACGTGCGCGTCGAGAATCCGGGCTTCCTGCTCCTTGGTGATGGCCTCGGGATCCTTGATGCCCAGGGCCGCCATGATGAAACTGACGGTGGTGCAGGCGATGCCGTTGGTGGTGAAAACGGCGTTGTAGGGACCGTTTTCCCCGGTCAGCCGTTCGCGCATGGTGTTCTGGACCTTCTCCGCCACCTCGGCTCCGGTGAGTTCCTCACCGCCGAGTTCGAAGATGTCTTCCCGGTGGCCGGCGGCGAAATGCAGCAACTCGTAGGTCAGCTCATCGTGGTTCTGGAGCGCATGGACCAGGGAGGCCTGATCAACGCCGATCTCCATGGCGAGCTTGATGGTGAGGCGCAGGAACTCGGTGTCGGCAGTGACCAGTGCGTAGTGGTACGCCGGCCTGGTGATGAAGTCGTAGGACAGATCGGCGCCGGACACCGACTGGGCTTTGATGTCGTCGATGGTCAGGTTGAGTTCCTGGAAGGAGAAACCCCCCACCTTGCGGATCATCGAACCGATCAACTGGTTCGCGGCCTCGGACAAGGGGTGGCCCTCGGACCAGCCCGGCTGCTCTTCCGCACTCTTTTCCACACCCAGGAATCCGTTGGCATCCAAGCGCAGGGCGCCGGTTCCGAGGTCCAGGAGTGAGTGCAGCGCATCGCCCACCACCAGGCGCATGCCGGCGAAGGTGGGGTCAAGCCAGTTGATGGACGGTTGCCCGGCTTTGAAGTAGTGGAGATAGACCCAGCGGCGCGTCTTGCCGGTGGTGTCCACGATGGGACGGGTGGCGCTCCAGTTGGTCTCCTTGACGCCCGGTTCGTAGAAGATGACGCGCTGGAGGCGTCCGATGATGTACCCGGCCTGCTGCAGCGCTTTCTCGGCCTCGGGACTGATGTTCACCGAGTCCGCACCCTCGGGAACGTCCGGCAGCAGGTGCCAGTCTTCCTCCGGGATGTCCACCATGTGGTAGATGCCGGGGTAGTCACGGAAGTTCATTTCGGCGAGCCGGAAGTCGGCTCCCTTGCCCGTGTGACCCGGGACAATGTCGTCGATGATCGTGCCGTCGTGGTCTGCGGCAACCTCGCACATCTGGCGGAACTCTTCCTCCGTGCCGAAGGCAGGATCGATCGCCATGCTGATGCGGTCGAAATGCCCGTCAACACTGGGCGTCTGCGACCATCCACTGATGCCGCCGGCCAGCTTGACCGGACCCGTATGGAGACCGCGGATGCCGATTTCACGGAAGGCTTCCCACAATTCCGGATCGCCCAGGGCGGAGAGGAAGGACTGGCCATCGCCGGTAATGAAGGACAACGGGTAAGCGGTGAACCAGACAGGTGCACGCTCGACCGCGGACCGTGGGTTGGGACGGGCGTAGGCGTTCTGCCACATGCTGGCCTGCCCGGAAAGCTGCCGCGCCAAGGTGTTGGCGTCGCCCAGCATGGACTGGTTGCGCAACCAGTCGACATAGGTGGCGTTGCGGCCGTCCAGTTCCAGCGACGGACGGGCGGCAAAGAACTGGCGACGGCGGGCGATGGGCCGCAGTGCCTTGGGCCGGGCCGGGTAGAACTGTTCGTCGAAGGTGATCTCGGCGGCGTCGCTGGCCGGGGTTTCTTCCGTTGCCTCCACGTCCTCCGCTTGGCTGGGGGCTTCCGCAGGCCCCGCAGTTGATTCCGACACACGCTCGCTGACTACAGGCTCCCGCACAGCATTCTCCTTTACGTGGCCACCGCGTCTACGGCGACCGTCCGAGGGGTCGTTCAAGAGGTCACGTACCCAGGCTTGCCGGGCGTATTCATGCTAAGCATCCTTGGCAGCTGTTTGTCGAGCCACCCATGTACATCCCACTTCACAACCCCGAAGCTTAAGGAACGCAATCCGGGGGAGCATCCATGTACAAGGCACCCAGCAAGGAAGCCACGGACACGTGGCTGGACCACGGTTTCTTTGTCCTGGCCGGAGCAGCTGCCGTGTGGCTGGCATTCCTGTTGGCGGGCGAAAGCCTCCAGCTCGGCTGGGGCCAGCTTTGGTCCTGGTTGGTGTTCTGGGCGTTCCTTGCCTACCTGCTTTTGCCGCGCCTCCACCGGATCCTGACCACGATCTATGTGCCGGGCTATTTCATTGGCCGGGCCCGGACCAGCGACGGACTGCTTGGTGATCCCGTCAATGTGGCACTCCTTGGGACCGAACGGCAGATCCACGCCATCATGAACCGTGCCGGCTGGACCATCGCGGACGACGTCACCTTTGCCAGCAGCCGCCGCATCGTCACCTCCACGCTCTTGCGGCAAAGCTACGAGCAGGCTCCGGTCAGTCCGCTGTACCTTTTCGACCGGCAACAGGACTTCGCGTACCAGCAGGAAGTGGACAACAACCCCGGCAAACGGCACCATGTGCGCTTTTGGCGCTGCCCCGAGGGGTGGATGCTCCCTGGTGGACACAAGGTGGATTGGCTTGCGGCCGGAACCTACGACCGCAGCGTCGGCTTCTCCCTGTTCACCCTGCAGATCACGCACAAGATCGAGCAGAATACCGACGTTGAGCGCGACCACATTGTCCGGACAGTGTCCGAGGGCGAGCCTGCGGTCACCGTGCGGGTCATTAAGGACTTCTCCACGGGTTACCACTCGCGGAATGGGGGCGGCGATTCCATCTCCACGGACGGTGACCTTCCCGTCGTCGACGCCCGCTCGGTTCCGGTGTCCGTCCCCAACGCGCCGCAGCAGACGGACAGCCGGGACCGTCGGCCCGCCCCCACGATCGTCGGTGCCGCCCTTGTGGTGGTGAGGGCGCTCGCCGCGCTCGCTTTGGCGGTCACGTTGTTCTCCTCTTCCAGCGAATTAGCCGATGTCACCCTTGGAGACGGTCCGGCGGATGCGCAAACCACGACGGCGGCAGTCACCTTCGTGGGTATCGCCGTCCTGGTGTTCGGCTTGGGTGAGGTGTTCCTGGCATGGCGGATCTTCCTTGGCAGCAATGGTGCGCGCGTGATCGCGATGGGGCTGAGCTCGGTCTCCATCGTGGTCCAGGCCATTGATGCCTCCACCGGAACCACCAGCATCACCCTGGAAGCCGGCCTGGCGGGCTTGGCCACTGACATTCTGGTGCTGCTGGCACTTTCCAGCCAGCGTTCCCGCGTGTACGCCAAACGCCAACGGGTCCCGGCTGTCCCGCCAAACCTCACCCCAAAGCGCCTCGCTTCCTGAGCCGGACTTTGCGCCGCGGGCGCAGGGACCGTAGCCTCACAAGGGTGAATGGGGACACAGAGCAAACATCAGGGCCGACGGCGAACAAGGATCAACGCGGGGGCTCGGCATTCCTGCCTGTGGGCATCGTCTTCGCAGTCCTTGCGGTGGCCATGGCCGTCATCGGAAACCCGGCCTGGATAGCCTTTGCAACCATGGGAGCCACCTTCTTGATCCTAGGATTTAGGGGCCGCGCAAAGAAGCAGCCCACAGACACGCCGCCGGACTAAACGGAACCGTAAGCGCCGTACTGCCACCACCAACTTTGAAGCCCGGCGCCGTCGAGGTCGCGGGAAAAGTCGGCGTGTCGTCTGGGGAGCCGGGCCAAAGTAGGTGGTGGCGGCACACGGCCCCTGGCCAACCACCCTTAAAACCCCGACGGCGGCACTCAGGTCGAGTGCCGCCGTCGGGCTTCCCGTTGGGTGAGAGAGCGTCGGCTCAACGCGTCGGGAGGTGCGAGAGCGTTCCCCAGAAAGGGGGTTTAGGTGAGAGAGCGTCGGTGGTTGCCCGATGCTCTCTCAACATGTCCGTGAAGGACACCCTGAAGACGTGGACCGTGCTTGAGACGGTGTTGTCCATTGTGGGCTTCGGGATGGCGGCCCTCCTGTACACCTTCGTGAGGTAGGCCTTCGCGCCTGAGGTGAGTGCCGCCGTCGTACGCTTGTACCGTCGCCACCAACTTTGAACCGAAACGGCCCCGACACGTCCGTCCCAGCGGCGTGTCGGGGCCGTTTGTGCGTCAAAGAAGGTGGTGGCGGTACGCCACGATCCCATGGAAACGCCGGGTATTAAACAAAAAGCTCCGGAGTGCGTTATTGGGGGATACGCACTCCGGAGCAGCCTTTGAGCAGGCGCTTTCGCTGACCTGCAGTCATTACTCTACGTGGGCCGGGACGGCATTGCCACCCACATGAATAAGTACTTTCACTTTAGTTTCTCGGTGGGCTGTCCGGCCGCCTTTTCTGGGGAACGATCAGCACGGGACGGCGTTGATGATGGCTTAGCCACGCGGCCACAGAGCCATTCAACGCCTCGGAAATGCGGTGCCCCAAGCCGGGTTCCGGGGTGCCGACAATGATCATGGAAGCATCGATGTCAGCCGCAAGCCGGCCGAGGGCCCGGGCAGGATCACCGGCCAGCAAGCGCAGGGTCCAGTCGGCGGAACCGCCATCCATGGCTTCTCCGATGACCCGTCCCAGATCACCGCGCATGGCGGCAATGTCTTCGTCGTCCTTCTCTGGATGCAGCGACATCCTGTGGGTTTCCCGGGAGGGATCCCATTCAACCAGGTAGCTCGCCTCGTCCACGTATGCGCACACCAAGGGCACGCCGAGTTGCTCGGCCAAGGTCCGGGCGGTTTGCAGGACCTCCACGTGCTGATCCGGCAGGACACCCACCACCAGCGGAATCCGTCCACGGAAATTCTCGGCAGCCATACCTACATTGTTGCGCCGCGGCATGTGCTTGAACAGGCCGCACGCTCACCCAACTGGGTCGCATTTGTGCGCGTTATGAGCGCTCAAAACGCGCACTAATGCGACCTACTTGGGTGAGGGGGGTGGGGCGGGCGGGTCAGGTTTGTTCCAGGTCAGGCTCACCCTGAAGTTGGACGCCGTGCTGGCCGAAGCAATGAACGCACCCGCCTCCGCATGAAGGTCGATCCCGAACTCCACGCTCACCTGGTCCGGCCGGTTTTCCAGGCTCAGCAGTTCATCGATCACACCCTGCACGGCGGGACGGACATGCGCCAGGGCACGCTCGAACGTCTGCTGCGCCCGTGCAAAAACCCCCGAGTGGTCCCCGACGTGGTCACCACCCCTGGTCACCAGGCTCCCGGCGGTGCTCGCCACCTCCACGACCACCGTGCCGCCGTCGTGGGTGCTGAACTCCACCAGCCGACTCATGGCGCGGTTCCCGCACCCACAGCCGGCCGCAGGCGCCGGGCATTCACAAAGAACGCAATACCAACACCGCACAGCAGCACCAGATGCAGCAGCAACGGCAACGCCTGCGTCATGTACCAGCTCTCCATGAAAACGCCTTTCCCTTGGATCCAAATGATGGGTTGCAACACCGTGGGCAGCAGCAGGAGCCAGGCCAGGGTCTGCTGCGCCGGATACTTCATGGCCAGCAAACCCGCCCACAGGCCGAATGCTGCCACCGCGAAACTGCCGTAGACCGTGGCCGCTTCCACCGTGTAGTTGAGCCCCGCCAGCCCGAAGACCCCTTGCGATAGCACCAGTCCGGCCATCGCCAGGCGACCCTGGCCGGTGTTGTCCGGCAGCCCGGCGATGACCAGCAGCAGATACCCGAAGGCAGTAACCACGCCGTAGATGATGCGGAGCACGATGTCGCCGCCGACGTCCTGCCAGAAATACGTGTCGAACCAGATGAAGAACACCGCGAAACCTGCGCCAACCGCGCCTGCGGCCGCCAGCACAGCACCGGCCCAGGCCAGCGGGGAAGCGGCCAACTGCGGCGGTTCCTTCCGGACGGCTTCTTTAACGCCCTTAACGCCCGACGGCGGAACTCCCGCGGGTGCCTTGGCTTGGGTTGGTTGCGTGGTGGGGCGGGTACCGGCGGCTGGATCCGTCGGTGCTGACGGGCGGGGTTTTCGCGGCGGGAGGTCGATGGCCGTGAAGGATCCACGTTCTTCCTCTTCCGGAGCCGGGGCGGCCCCTTCCGAGTCCTCGGTCTTCCGGAGTTCCGCCCGGGCAGCCGTGGCAAGACCATCCGGGTCGGCAGCCTTCGGATCCACTCCGGCCAGTTCCTGTGCGACGTCCACCACCGCCTCCCACGCACCCAGGGACGAGTGGTAGCGCAGCTCACCCTGAAGGTCTGAGACGCGTTGCCGGCGCTCGCAGTCCCTCTTTCGCTGGGCCGCGTCGGGGAAGGCAGGGTCGTCCTCGACCTGTGCAAAGCCATCTGCGGCAGCCAGCCAGTCCCCGGCCTCCTCGGCTTCCAGCGCCGCACGGTAGGCCATGGTCAGCTCCAGCCGTTTCCGGGCGTTGTCCCTCAAAGCTGCGGCATCCCGGTAGTCCGGCTCGAGGGTCAGGAGGTCCTCCAGCAATTCAAGGGCCGGTTCAAAACGCCGTGCCCGCAACTCCGCTGATGCCTGGACGTAGAGTGCACGCAACTGAGCACGCTTGCGGGCTTCGGCTGCATCTTGTGCAGGGACCGGTTGGTCCGCTTCCCGGGCGGGGCGCGCCTGCTGGTGCGGGACGTCCTGCCCCGGTGCGAAGGCGGGCTGCCCGGTCAAGGTGCCGGCCGGCGTCGCGGTTTGATCGGTTGGGGTGGGCCGGGCCGGTACGGTGCGTACCGGCGTCGTACCTTCCGCAGAAGCAGCCGCGCGCGGGGTGCCGTTGAGGGTGAACAGTTGCGTGGAACCGCCCCGGACGTAGAGGGCGGGCGTGACCCATTCGAGGGTGCCGTCCGGGCTGGCCATTACGGAGATACGGCCGATCCGTGCGGCCTCATCAACGGTGCGGCCGTTGGCGATGGCTGCGTAAAAGCCGTGGGCGAAGGCGATGGCGGCGTAGTCGCTGATGGCGAACTGCATGGCAGCCACGGCCCCGATACCGCTCCTGACCAGTGATGATGCCGTGCCGGAGAAGAGATCGCTCTGGCCCATCTCGCCTGAAGAGCAGGAGTTAAGGACCACCAGCCGCGGGCGCGGTGCGGCGACGCTGAGGAGGGCCATGAGCCTGACGGCACGCACCATGGCCGCGCGGCCATCCTGGCCGACCAAAGCGATCCTGCCTTCGTCGGTGCGTGAGTCGTAGTCGCCGTGACCCACGAAATGCACCACATGCCACGGTCCGGAAAGCAGCGTGGATTGGATGTCGTCCCACGTGCCGCTCCTGGTCCAGACAAGTTCCACCCGCCCCTCGTCCACAGGACCGGCCAAGGCGCGGCCCAGGTGGTCCTTTTCCGCCTGGACATCCAGGGCAGGGAGGTCGCGGGGCGAGGCGACGATGCCCAGGATCCTCAGTGGGGGAGCAACATCCAGCGGATTCTGATGGTAATCCGGGGCAGGAACGTGGCGCAGCAAGGGTTCGGTCTGACAGAGGTACGTTTCCGTTTCGGGGTCGAACAGCGTCTCCCAGGGCATGGTCGCAAGCTCCGGCGCGGCGAGCCTCAGCACCACGCGAAGCTGCTGGCCGGCGTGCTGGGCCGCGCCGAGGCTGGCCCTGTACGTCCCGTACACCTCGCGGGTAAACAGCGACTGGAAGAGTTGCCGGCCCACGTCCCGGACCGCCACCTCGGCCACCGGCAGCGTCCTCCGGGCCGCGACCGCAGACGCGAGGACCGTGGCCTCCAACTGGGGGAGCCGTTCAATAATCGCGTCGACATCCAGGGTGAAGACGCCGGAGGCGTGGCCTCCCGCCGGCGCACGGACCACGTGCACCGTATATTCACCGCGTGCAGAGCCGGCGCCGATCTCCAGCTCGATGTCACAGTCCATCGCGGGTCCCTTGTAGCGGCCCATTGCCCGGGCCCTACGTACAGATTGGCCCTGGACCGGGTTGCTTACAAGGGTTTGCCGGGAACTCTTGCTGGTGAATCCGGCCCGTCCTACGGTTAATCCGGGGTGTTGATCCGGGTCTCCAGTGGAAGGTGGCGTTCGATGGAAATCTTCATGTGGTGGCTGGACCTGCCCTTGGCCAGCAAGGAATGGCTGCGCGAAAACCTGCGCGCCGAGGAGCTCCCGCTACAGGTCCTGCAACACATTGCCGAGGCCGGCGGACCCCACCCGGACAGCCTCGGCGGCGGGCTGACGGAGCGGGACTGGGACTTCATCGAGACGCAATCGGAGTTTGTGGACTGATCAGCCCGCCGGCTTCCACCCCAAGGCCGGGCCGAGCTTTTCCGCGATGTCGGTCAGGATCTGCACGTAGTCCTCGTGGTCGAAGCTGAACGGCAGCGCGAAGGCAACCTCGTCGACTTCCTGGAAGCCCTGGTGGGCGTAGAGCTGATCCGCGATTTCCCCGCTGGTGCCAATAAGGTCCTGGGCGAACATCATGCGCTTGGGACCCTGCGGCGTTGTGGTGCGCGGCGTGCGTTCGTCCACGTAGCGCCGGTACTTTTCTCGCTGCGCATCTGTTGCGGAGTCGGTGGGGATCACCACCAGGCCTTGGGACACGCGACCCTTGTTGCCGGATGCTTCGCGGTAGGCACGGATCTGCGCCTGCTGGACACGGGCGAAGTCCGGCTCCTGCCCTTCTTCGGGGAAGATGACGCTGCTGGAGAGCAGGTTGAAGCCGTTCGCTCCCGCCCAGATGGCTGACTTGAGGCTGCCGGCGCCGTACCACAGGCGGTCCCGGAGACCGGGGGAGTGCGGTTCCACGCGGTTGGAGAACTCCTCCACCACCCCCTGCTTACCGGAGAAGTCCCTGACTTTGTCTCCCGCGACCAGCCGCGCGAACCGTTCCACGCGGGCGTAACTGAAGTCCTCCGTGCCGGCGGTGTCCGGGTAGAGCTCGTGCCTGACGGTGTCGTAATTCATCGGTTCCCCGACGCTGACTCCGGGGTTGATGCGCCCACCGCTCAACAGGTCCACCGTGGCCAGGTCCTCCGCCAGGCGAAGCGGGTTTTCCCAGCCGAGCGGGGTCACCGCCGTGCCCAGCTCAATTCTGGACGTGCGCTGGGTGGCGGCGGCCATCACGGCCACGGGGGACGAAATTCCGAACTGCAGGTGCCGGTGCCGCAGCCAGGCGCTGTCGAACCCGAGCCGCTCCCCGAGTTCGATGACCTCCAGCGTGGACCTGTGGCCTGCCGCCGGGTCAGCGGGATCAAACAGGCCGATAGTGAGGAAGCCAAGCTTGAGGAGCGGCTGGTCGGGCTTGGGCATGCGGATTCCCTTCACGTCTCTGGCGGCGGCTACTGCCCACGATATGCCCACCAGCAGAGCACGACGGCGGGAGGTTACCTTTTGTGATGGGGCTGCGGCTCCGGCGTTCTGGACTGCGTCCTAGTTCAGTGCAGGGGTGTCCTTCGGGATGACGCCCGAGCCATACAGGTCCGTGGCGAGATCCTGCAGGGCACGCAGCGCAACACGCTGGGTGAAAGGTCCGTAGGAAACGCGTGCTACTCCGAGCTGCTGCAGTTCTGCGGCCGGCAGTGCTCCCGGTGCACCGATCACGGAAAGTTTGCCGTGGCCGAGTTCTTCCACCAGCGGTTCGATGACATCACGCGTCAGGGCGCCGGGAACGAAGACCAGCGAGGCTCCGGCATCGAGGAAGGCGCGGCCACGCGCAATGGCGTCGTCGATGCTTTCCTGGATCGGCCGGTCGCCGCCCCTGGCGATGGCGTCGGTACGTGCGTTCAACTGGAAGGGAATGCCTTCATCGTCCGCTGCCTTGACGATGGCCCGCACGCGGGAGACAGCTTCGTCGAAGGGCCGCAAGCGGTCTTCCACATTGGCACCGACCACACCGATCGCAATCGCCCGGCGGATGGTTTCGGCAGGGTCTTCGTAACCGTCGTCGAGGTCTGCGGTGACCGGGAGGTCAACTGCCTTGACGATTCGTTCCACGCCGCCCAGTGCGACATCCAGCGGCATGGTTCCGTCGGCGTAGCCAAACGCCGATGCGATGGAGTGCCCGGCCGTAGCGATTGCCTTGGTTTCCGGGAGGGCGGCAATGGTGGTTGCGCTGACGGCATCCCACACGTTGACCACGCTCAGGATTTCCGGTGCCTCATGAAGGGCCTTCAGTTGTTCTGCGCGGGCTTTGGTACTTGTTTCGGTCATGGTGTTCTCCGTCATCCTCGGTTGGGAGTTGTGCCAAAGCCAGCCTAGACGGCAGGAGCCTTTGCAGGGCAAGGCGGGGTCAGGCGGCGTAACAGGGGTATCAGCGTGGGCCCCTGCAGCAGTGGTCCTGCCGTCTATCCCTTCCTTGGTCTGCTTCCAGTCATGAATCCCGCAACCCTTCAAGAAGGGGTCGGAGGCTGACGTGCAGGTGCCACCAGCATGTGTCTGCTGGTGGCACCTGTATGGCAAGCGCTGCCGGGCCTGTCAGGCTCTGCGTTTCCGCAATCCACGGAGCAGGATGGCTGCGAGGCCTCCTGCCGCCAGGACCCAGGGTGCGCCGACGATGATCGGATCCATCCACTGGTGGCTGAGGTCGGTGCGCTTTTGTCCCACCCGGGAACGGACCCCTCCACGGGTGAACTCACTGAGCACCCCCGTCTCGGTAATGGGGTTGTCGGGCCGAAGGGTGGCGAATGAGCGGAGGTGGTGCTCAAACGCGTCAACCCTGTCTGCTGCGACGAGCAGCAGCCAGTGGGCTGCCCGGCCCTCGCTGTACTTGTAGGCGTACTTCCGGATAGCTCCCGAGACTCCGGCCGGAGGCGTGGACGTCCCGAAAACCGGAGGCAGGAAGGCGTGTTCCACCGACCTTTCACGCGGCCATTTCTCCGGCTGGCGTTCCGGGAAATCCCAGCGCGCACCCGTCTCGATGCCGGGTTGTTCGCGGGGGTAGGAGGGGCGGTCAGTGGGGTCGAGGTCGGCGCCCCACCCCGGGATACGAGCCCGCAAAGCCTCTGCGGACTCCTTCAAGCCAGACTTGCTGGCGACGTATGGTGTGGCTGTTTCAGTCAAGATGCGCTTCCCTTCAGGACTGGTCGGCGACAACCAGCGGCTTGATGATGTTGTCCAGCTTGGCGGAGAACATGTGGTAGCCCTCCGCGATATGTTCAAGCGGAATGCGGTGCGTGACAATGTCGCTCGGCTTCAGGTACCCGTTGCGGACGTGCTCGAAGAGCCGGGGCCAATGACGTTTCACAGGACACTGGTTCATGCGCAGGGTCAGGCCTTTGTTCATGGCGTCGCCAAACTTCACGGCGCTGAAAAGCGGACCATAGGCGCCTACCACCGAGACCGTGCCACCCTTCCTTACGGAGTCGATGGCCCAGTTCAAGGCGATGGGAGAGCCGCCCTGGAGCTTGAACTTGCTGCTGGTGACGTGCTGCAGGAAGTTTCCGTCGGCCTCGGCCCCCACGGCGTCAATAACGACGTCGGCACCCAGGAAGTCGGTTTCCTTCTTGAGGTGCACCACGATGTCGCCGTACTCGGTGAAGTTGTACGTCTCGGCGTGGGCGAAGCTGCGTGCCTTCTCCAATCTGTACTCCAGGTGGTCAATGACGATCACCCGTCCCGCGCCCATGAGCCAAGAGGACTTGGCGGCAAAGAGTCCCACTGGGCCGGCGCCGAATACCACTACGGTGTCGCCTTCCACTATGTCCCCAAGCTGGGCGCCGAAGTAGCCGGTGGGCAGGGCGTCGGTCAGCAGGACCGCGTCCTCTTCCTCCATCCATTCGGGAATCTTTGAAGGTCCCACGTCCGCGAATGGTACGCGGACGAACTCGGCCTGGCCGCCGTCGTAACCACCGCAGGTGTGTGAGTAGCCGTAGATGCCGCCCACCGCCGTCGCGTTCGGATTTACGTTGTGGCAGTTCGAGTACAGTCCCCGGGAGCAGAAGTAGCACGAACCGCAGTACACGTTGAACGGCACCATGACCCGGTCGCCTACGGCGAGGTTCTCCACGGACGAGCCCACTTCGTGGACAGTTCCCACGAACTCGTGACCGAAGGTCATGCCAACCCGGGTGTCCGGCATCATGCCGTGGTACAGGTGCAGGTCGGAGCCGCAAATGGCGCCCGCGCTGACCTTGACGATCGCATCGTTCGGATGCTCGATTTTGGGAATGTCCTTCTCTTCGACCCTGACCTTGTATGGGCCGCGATAAACCATTGCTCGCATCAGTACCCCGTTCTGGACATTGCTTGTTCAGACATCTGAAGAGTCCCTCAGACTCCGGCTGGGTGGAGGACAACCTTCGTCCAGCCGTCTTCCCGGCTGTCGAAGTTCCGGTAGCCCTCTGGAGCCTCGTCAAGGCTCAACTCGTGGCTGACGATGAAGGACGGGCTGGCCTTTCCGCCGGCTACGAGGTCCCGCAGTGCGCGGTTGTACTTCTTGACGGGACACTGGCCCGAGCCCATGGTCTGACCCTTGAACCAGTAGTTTCCGTAGTCGAAGGCAACCTGGCCTTGCTTCTCGAGTTCGTCGGGGGAACCCGGATCCTGCGGCAGGAAGACACCCACCACACCCAGGCCGCCCACAAAGCGGACTGAGTCTACGAGCCGGTTCAGGGTTTGGTTTGGGTGTTCGTTGCCTTCGGGATCGTGGGCCTGGTAGCCCACGCATTCGCATCCCCGGTCCGCGCCGAATCCCATGGTCTGGTCCTTGACGAACTCCACAGGATCAACTTCGGCGTCATTGACGGGAATGGCGCCGATCTGTTCGGCCAGCTTCAGCCTGTCTTTCTGGCGGTCCACCACCATGACCTTGCCTGCACCTTTCATGATGGCGGAGTAGGCGGCCATGAGTCCCACCGGTCCGCCGCCGTAAATGACCACGGAGTCGCCCGGGTAGACGCCTGCCATTTCGGTTGCGTGCCAGCCTGTGGGGAAGATGTCTGCGAGCATGACGTAGTCGAGTTCCTTCTCCTCGGCGTCCTCCCCCAGCCGCAGGCAGTTGAAGTCGCCGTAGGGAACCCTGAGGTACTCAGCCTGTCCACCCTGGTAGGGACCCATATCCGCGAAACCGTAGGCAGCGCCGGCAAGCTTTGGCTCGGGCTGCATGGTCAGGCAGTAGTTCGTGAAGCCGCGTTCGCAGTTCTTACAGAATCCGCAGGCGATGTTGAAGGGCAGGACCACCCGTTCACCCACTTTGACTTTGCTGACCGCGGGGCCAACCTCAACCACCTCCCCCAGGTTCTCGTGTCCGAAGGAGCGTCCCGGTTCAAAGCTCGTCCTGCCCTCGTACATGTGCAGGTCCGAGCCGCAGATATTGGCCGAGGTGATCCTCACCAATACATCGGCCGGGTGTTCGATCTTGGCATCGGGGATTTCTTCGACGCTGACATCGTTTGGTCCTTTGTAAACTACTGCCTTCACTGTTTCGCTCTCTTCCTTGGTTTATCCCAAGGGCCCTGCGTGGCATCCGCGAAGCTGTTTGGGGGCGCGCGCCATCAGGCCGCGAAGGAATGTGATACGTAGAGGACCTCGGGTGCCCGGAAGGCGTGAGGCCCAGGATTCAAGACGACTGGCTGCCCCGGCACATTCCCGGTTGCCCAGCCTGTTTACAAGGTGAAACCGATCAAGACTTAATAATAAGGAACCTTATTAACGATGTCGAGGGGTTACGCAAATGGATCCGGCGCAACCCCCACCGGCCGCCGGCAACATCCTCCCGCAAGCTATGGAAGCTGCTGGTTGATGCTCGCCGGTTGGACCGATGGGAGCCCCCGTCGAACTACCCCTGGTGCGCTGCCGGTGGCCGTCAGGCCGATGCTGCCGGGAAGCGCTCCCACGCCCGGTGGGCAGCCAGCAGGCCCGTCAACTCTGCCACCACGGCGTCTGCGTCCTTTCCGGCAACAACGCCAGGTGCATCCTGCGGGATACCTGCAGCCGTCACGGCCGATGCGGCGCTGTCCAGGGAGGCAATGGCCTTTGAGTGCCGGAATGCCTCACCAAGGAGCAATCCAGCCCGCGGATCCAAGGTGCCGGCGGGAGTGCCGGCCTTGGCGTCCAACCCGGGCTCGGCATCGGCAGCCGGCGTGGCGGCCGTGGCCACGATGACGGCGTCGAACTCGGTTGAGCGGGCGGTGAGGTAAGTACGCTGAACGGGGATCCCGCCGTCGTCCTCTGATCCCAGGAAGCCGCCTTCCGGGGCGATGACCAGCGGGACGATGCCCTCTGCGTCCAGGGCTTTTCGTGCCGCGGCCACCGCAGAAAGGTCGCTGTCCTGGTCGGCCAGAATTCCGACAATGCGGCCGGCGACGGGCCAGGTCTTCCCGACCTGCGACAGCGCTGGGCTGGGTTCGACCTCCGGCACTTCGACGGTTGCAGACGGCGCCGGGAGGCCGAGGCCCTTGGCTACCGCGGCGCACAATCCAGCGTCCACGTTGGCCAGAGCTGCAAGCTGGCGTTCGCGGATCGACTTCTCGTAGCACTTGCCGAGCTCAAACGTGTAAGCCTGGATCACGTGGTCCTGCTCGATCGGGCTGAGGCTGCGGAAAAACAGCCTGACCTGGCTGTAGTGGTCGTCGAAGGAGGCAGGGTTCCGGCGTTCCTTGAGGGACGCGGCGAGTTCCTCCGGGACATCGATGAACGCTCCCATGTCCTGGCCGGCGTGGAACGGGCAGCCGCCGTCGAGGGAGTTGGGGCGGTACGGCGCAACGCCACTGTGGTCTGCCTGCTGGTGCATGCCGTCGCGCAGCATGTCGTTGACCGGAGTCTGCGGCCGGTTAATCGGAATCTGTCCAAAGTTCGGCCCGCCCAGGCGTGAGATCTGGGTGTCCAGGTAGGAAAAGAGGCGTACCTGCAGCAGTGGGTCATTGGTGACGTCGATCCCGGGGACAAGGTGGCCGGGGTGGAATGCCACCTGCTCGGTTTCGGCGAAGTAATTGGTGGGATTGGCGTTGAGGGTCATGACGCCGATGGGCTGGACCGGCGCCAGTTCCTCCGGCACGAACTTGGTGGGATCCAGCAAATCGATCCCTTCGAACATCTGGTCCTCGGTGTCCGGGAACGTCTGGACCCCCAGCTCCCATTCCGGATAGGCACCGGCCTCGATGGCGTCGGCCAGGTCGCGGCGGTGGAAGTCGGGGTCCATGCCGTTGATGATCTGCGCTTCTTCCCACACCAGCGAGTGGACGCCTTGCTTTGGCTTCCAGTGGAACTTCACCAAAGTGGTGCGGCCCTCGTCGTTGATGAACCGGAAGGTGTGGACGCCGAAGCCTTCCATGGTCCGGTATGAGCGCGGGATTCCACGGTCAGACATGTTCCACATGGTGTGCGCCTGCGCCTCGGTGTGCAGGGAGACGAAGTCCCAGAAGGTGTCGTGGGCACTCTGCGCCTGCGGAATTTCGCGGTCCGGATGCGGCTTGGCGGCATGCACGACATCGGGGAACTTGATGCCGTCCTGGATGAAGAAGACGGGAATGTTGTTGCCTACCAGGTCATAGGTTCCCTCGTCCGTGTAGAACTTCGTCGAAAAGCCGCGGGTATCACGGACCGTATCCGCTGAACCGCGGGAGCCGAGGACGGTGGAGAATCGGACGAAGACGGGAGTTTCGACATCCTTGGCCAGGAACCCTGCCCGGGTGATGTTGGCGGCCGTCCCGTAGGAGCGGAAAACTCCGTGGGCTCCCGCGCCGCGGGCATGCACCACACGCTCCGGGATGCGCTCGTGGTCGAAGTGGGTGATCTTTTCCCGCAAATGGTGGTCCTGCAACAGAATGGGACCGCGCGCACCTGCCTTCAGCGAGTGGTCGGTGTCGCGAAGGCGGAGACCCTGGGCTGTTGTCAGGTACTGGCCTGACTGGGCGCGGGAGGTGGCGGGGGCTCCCGTGGGCGTACCGGTCGGGGAAACCGCCTCGGGTCCGCGCTGATCCTGCTTGGGCGGCAAGGGTTCCCTGGGTGTCGTGGGTTCTTCCAGGCTGGCCGGTTCGCTTCCCGGCACGCCTGGAATGTCGATGCTGTTCTTCTTTTCCGCCATGAATTTCTCCTCAGGATGGGCAAAACCAGCAGTATTCGACCGATGGCCGAAATGCTAAGCATACTTAGCATGCTCTGCACCCTAGGGAAGATTCTTCAACTCCACAGATTTTGCCCGGAATCCGGACCGGGCATACGCGACAGGAAACCAAGCCCCGCACTCCTCATCCGTCACGTGCGCCAGCCGCGTCACCACGTGGCCGTTCCGATGCTGTGGATCCGGGATGGATGCCCACCCGCATGGGAGGAGCAGGCGCCCCCGACGATCTCCGGCTGGGACACCTCACGCAAGCCTGGCTTGCAGCCGGCTCAGGGCCGGAAACGCACGGAACCGGCCAGTACTGGTACCACCGGAAAACCCTTGAACCGCACCCGTCGGTCCACGATCATCGCTTTCAGGACGCGTTGCTTGCCTCGCTGTCCGAACACACGGGAAGCGCCATCCGTTGAACCACGACGGCGGATGGTCACCCAGGCGACCATCCGCCGTCGGGCGTTTCTAGCCGATGCGGGACGCGTCCGTGAGCCGGTGGAACCACCGGTCGTGATAGACCAGCGGGTCGGCTGTGCCGGGCTGGCCCAGGATCTCCAGTACCTCTGCGGCCAACAGGATGGACGTACCCACCGGCACACGGTGCGTGATCCGGCAACGCAACGCCCACGGTGCTGCCCGGAGCAGCGGCTCACCCGTGGGCAGCGTGGCCCAGTCCATGGCCGTGGTGAAGCGCTCTGTACCTGGCTTGGAGAAGGTCTTCACGAGGTCCAACTGTCCGGCGTCCATCATGTGGACCACCACTGTTTCGGCCTGGATCAGCTGCTCGGCCGACCTGCTCCCGGACAGGGAGAAGGAAAGCGCCGGCGGCTCGGCGGACACCGATGCTATGGAGGACGCGGTGAGCCCCACTGGCCCCACTTCACTGGCCGCGGTCACTATGGCAACGCCGGCAGGATGTGAGCGGAAGGCGCTGCGGAAAAGGTGGTGTGTTGTGTCGGCCGGGGCGCTGGAGAGGGGCATAACCTGTGCTTTCGTTGCGGGCCCAGGATTTTCGGGGCCGTTACAACCCTAAAACCTCAACATTTGTTGAAGTCCAATCGAGGCAGGCCGGTCGTTGGTTCCCGGCGCCACGCCGTCCCCTCTCCTTGGAAATCATGCATCCACGGTTGACGA
The DNA here is from genome assembly GCF_052156435.1 of Paenarthrobacter sp. NCHU4564. Classification (NCBI taxonomy): domain Bacteria; kingdom Bacillati; phylum Actinomycetota; class Actinomycetes; order Micrococcales; family Micrococcaceae; genus Paenarthrobacter; species Paenarthrobacter sp. NCHU4564. The sequence goes on along the minus strand of NZ_JBQLIS010000003.1, from coordinate 190,901 downwards.
TTCCTTTCGTCCTGTATTGGGAAGGAGGAGGAGGCACACAATGCTGATGGCGGCCGTCACGGCCAGATAGAAGGCTACTGGATCAGTGCTTTTCCCGTTGGCCGCAAAGAGCGCTGTGGCAATGACTGGTGCTAGCCCTCCGCCGAGCACGTTGCCCAGCTGGTAGCCCAGGGAGATTCCGCTGTAGCGGACGCCGGTGCCGAAGAGCTCGGCGAAGAAGGCAGCCATGGGAGCGTGGATCGCGGCGGATCCGCTGTAGGCCACCACGATCGCCGCAACAATGATGCCCGGATTCGCGGTACGGATCAGCGGGAACAACGCAAAGGCAAAACTGACCAGGAACACTCCGCCCAGCAGCATCACCGGTTTACGGCCGATCCGGTCCGAAAGAGCGGCCCAGGCAGGTACGGTAACGACCTGCAGCAGCAGGCCAAGCATCGAAGCGTTGAGCAGCAATGTCCGTGGCAGACCCAGCTCCTGCGTGCCGTAACTGAGGAGGAAGGTGAAGACGATGTACACGAACGTCGAGTATCCGATCAGTGCTCCGGTGGACAGCAGGATCGCCTTTGGCTGGTCACGGATGACCTGGACGATGGGCAGTTTTGCCGGTTTCGCGGCTTTGGCCTTCAGGAAAGCCGGTGTCTCCTCAATCCCGAACCGGACCAGCAGCCCAATGGCGCCTATGACGATGCTCGCGAGGAAGGGCATCCGCCAACCCCAACTCATGAACTCTTCCTTCGGCAGACCGCCAAGCAGCGCGAAGGCTCCGGTCGCCAGCAGTGCGCCAATGGATACGCCAAGGATTGTCCAGCTTCCGTAGAACCCTTTCTTCCCGGAAGGCGCATGTTCGATCGCGATCAGTGCGGCTCCCGCGAATTCGCCGCCTGCCGCGAATCCTTGAAGGAGGCGGAGGAGCACCAAAGCTATGGGCGCCCAGATGCCGATCTGGGCGTAGGTAGGAAGTGCGCCGATGAGAACAGTGCAGGCACCCATGACGATAAGCGTGAGGAGCAGCATCTTCTTGCGCCCCAGCTTGTCGCCGAAATGCCCGATAACGATTCCACCCAAGGGACGTGCGATGAAGCCTGTTGCAAACGTCGCCAGAGACAACAGTGTGCCGATCAGTGGGTCCGTGGCCGGAAAGAAGACCACGTTGAAGACAGTGGATGCCGCGATGGCATACGCGAGGAAATCGTAGTATTCGATGGCTGTACCGGCGCATGACGCTGTGGCCAGTTTGACGAGTGATGGGCGGGACTCCGGCTTGTGGTCCGGCGCAGCCTCGTGGGAGATCATTTCCTTCACAGTTCACCTCGTTGTTTGTCAGGCGTCCGCGGCGTCGTTGCCGGGGCGGAGTGGATAGTGACTAACCGAAGACCAGGCCGGGTCGCTGTTCCATGGCTTGTTGCAGGCTGCCGAGGACGGAGCCGGCCATTTCCGTGCCGGAGACGCCTTTCATCGGCTGCTCCTTAATGATGTGGAGACGTGACCCGTCGGCTCCTGCGGCGCTTGTTTCCAGGCGTCCCACGGTTGCGTCCGGGTCGCTGACCAGCCGGGCACGGCAGTGATCCAGTCCCACCGTTGCCAGCGCATAGGTCACCATGGCGTTGACGTTCCTTGGGTACAGAGCGGCGATTCCCCGCACGGGTCCGTCGTACAGGACCATCCGCCTTTCCGCGTGCTTAGGTGCCGGCTCAAGGCTGGACGGGGACTTCACAAATTCGATGGTGGCTGAGTCCCATTGCCGGGAGAGATGGCTTTCAACACCCACCAGCGCTCCGTGCGGCAGGATCAATCTGGTCCCGTGCTCTGTTGCCGTTTCAGCGAGGGCCAACCGCACGTCGTCGTCCACCAGGGCGCCGCACGACAGGACCATGAGGTCCGAGGTTGCCAGGATCCGCGCCCCGTATTCCTTGACCACCTCCGGATGGGCTGCCTCAACCACCAAGTCGGTTTCCCGGAGTTCATCATTGGTTGCCCGTGTGGTTGTGGCTATGCCGGAGCCGAGGGAGCGCCCCTGAACGAAGGTCAGCTGGTGGCTCGCCGTTTGCAAAACATAGGACGCGATGCTGGTTGCTATTCCGCCGCCGCCAAGTACACCGATTCGCGCCACAACCAACTCCTGATCATTGATGGGTTCGCCGTCCGATGATGGCCGGTGTTGATCAATGTAGCTCTAAGCTCCGCATGAAGGAATAGCTTGAAATAGTATTCCTTTATGCGGAATTTTGGGATGATGCTCCTATGAGCGACACCTTGCAGTCAGTCCAGCAGGCCCTTCGGATCCTCGATACGCTTCAAAGCAGGTCAGAGCTCGGCGTAACTGACGTGGCCCGGGAACTCGGGTGTGCCATGTCCACGGCGCATCGACTCATTTCCACGTTGGCCGAGGCCGGCTACGTACAGAGAGCCACCACCGGGAAGAAATACAGGCTTGGTCCAGCCATGCTGGGTGCCAATGATGCCGCGGCCATTGAGCATTGCATCGAAAAGGCCCAACCCCATATGGAGAGCTTGCGGGACTCATCCGGTGAGACCGTCCAGCTGGCCGTGTTGCACAAGGCATCGATTCGCTTCGTTGCCGGCGTCGAATCCCGAAATATCATGCGCGTGACCAGCCGCGTGGGGATGTTGATGCCTGCCCATGCCACGGCATCCGGCAAACTCCTGCTGTCCCTGAAGGATGACGCCGAAGTGGCTCAGTTGTATCCGGACGGCCTGCCCTTGCCGCTGACACCGGCGGGTGCGACGTCGATGGAGGGGGTCGTGAGTGAGGTGCGCCGGGCCCGCGTCCAGGGCTTCGGGCAGAGCCTCAACGAAGTGGAAACGGGCGTAGCCGCGCTCGCGGTTGCGGTGAATCGTCCGAAGGGGCGGGTTCTCTGCGCGCTCACGGTGAGCGGTCCGTCGGCGCGTTTCGAGTTGGATGGGCCGGCAGGGACTTCGCGTCGGGACTGGCTCTTGGAAGAACTCCGGACCCAGGCCGGGAGGATCGCCGCGAACCTGACTTTCTAGGCCCAGTGATTCGGCAATCTGTCCAAATAGCCCTGAACGGTTGCCTGTGCGCGGCGGGCGGTTGGGTTGGGGGGCGGAGATATCGCCCGCCCAGGATACGACCCGGGCGGGCGACATCTTTGAATGCTTGACAGGGAATTGTTCGAGTATTCAGGGGCTGGGCGATGCAGCGGGAGACCTGGCCGGACTGGCTGTCCCCAGAGCAAGTTGCCACTTCGCGTCGAACCAATCGAGTTCGAACGAGGCTGCATCTCCTTCGGCATCTGTAGCGGTGACAATGTAATTGTCTGGAGCCCCGTGATGCTCCCGGTATTCCACCGAGTATGAAGAGCTCAACCGGCCAGCTTGGACGATCAGGGCATCTGCTGCGGCGTCCCGTTCCTGCATTTCCGACAGAGCGAGGTCGAGCAGTTCTTGCCTGTCGCCGTTCCGGGCGGCCTTGATGACTTTCTCCGTTGTAGCATCACGCATTTTCATATCGGGCTCAAATGTTCTGTCGCAGCCGCTCAGCACCAACCCAAACCCAAGAACTGCCGCCACGATGGCATTCGGTCTCATGCTGTGCACGTCTGCTAACCTACTCCTAGGTCCTTAGCGCATACCACGTTGCGTAGGGGAATGAGGAGTACAAATTCCAGATGCTCCTGTCGAGGGTATCCGTCGTGTGGTAGCTGACCCGGATGCCACGTGTGCCAGCACTCCATGGCGAATACGTGACAATCATTGAGTGATCAACATCGGGGGTGCCCTCCCAGTGCACCTGCAGCACGTCCGCGGGTCCGAGGTCGTTGAGGTAGCCAAGGTAGGAAACCCGGCCTTGCGATACGGCGAAGTTGTGAAAGTGCTGGGCTCCGGTCCACGACCAAGTCTGATTGGCCCAGCTGTACCACCAGCTGCTGTCGTATTGATACCAGCCTCCCACGTGCTGCCATCCTCCAGCATTTAAGGACTGGGAGACGAAGTTTTGGCAATCGTTACCGAATTGCCTGTATGCACCGTTTCGGCCGAAGGCCCAGTAACGTGCGTAATTTACCATCGCCGTGTAGTTGTAACCTGCGGCGCGCGAGATTTCCTGACCACTTTTCTGAGGTACAGGCGACTGCTTGACTTGTGGCGCATGGCTGTTCGCAGCCTCAGCCTTCGCTGGGTCCGCCTTTTGGCCGGACTCAATATGGAGTGCGGCGTTAGAGCCAGGCGGGTTCTTCGAATAGGAAAGCTGCTCCGCGCTGACAACTGTAGATGGAGGAATTCCTTCCGAAGACTTTGGTTTGATGGCATCGATGACCCAGCCTGTGCCTGATCTTGAGAAATCCACGACCTGTTCGTACTCGTAACTTTCTGGAGGTCCGCCAGTTGTGTATGTCAGTTCAGTTCGTTCAGTGACCTCTGCGGTGGCGCGGTCTCCAGTGACTTGGAATTTCTCCGATTCAAAGTTCGTACTAATGCCGGAGTAGCCCTGGCCATACCCTGCCAACCTCTTCTTTCGAGCCTTGAGTTCGCTGTACTCAGCTGCGACCTTACTTTTGGACTTGGTACTAAATCTTTGCAGACTCATCTGGTCAGTGGAGTCAAGGCTTTCGCCAACCAGCATCTGCTGGTTTCGCTCATTGATGGCCGACTGCAGGATCGCTGATAGCTCCTAGATTTCGGCCGGTGTTGTCTGAACGGGTTCTGGAGAAGCAGATGCAACTGCAGGTTCGAATGCGCTCAAACCTACGACCACTGCTACTAAAGCGGCGCCTACATGCTTTGCTCTCGTCACTACTTGTCCCCTCTGCGAATGCGGCCGGAGTTTGCAATGCTGAAGCCGGGAATCGATTCATACGTGGATGTCGGCAACCTTCAGTGTTACTCCGCTGATGATCTGAAGTGGCGGCCGTCACCATAACGTGATGCGTCTCACTGGAAATGGTTTCAACTCGTTGGGTTCGCCGCTGACTATCCACATAGCCGACAAACCCATTGCCCTCCCCAGCCCGCGATGGTTCGATGGGACTCATGGCAACCCCAAATACCGCAGAGAGTTATGTCTTGGCGATCGGGACCAAGAAAGGTCTGTGGCTGGCAACCAGCCCGGACCGCAAGGATTGGTCCCTCTCCGGCCCGCACTTCCTGATGAGCGAGATACCAAGCATCGGGATTGATACGCGGGACGGCACAACACGAATCATGGTGGGTGTCCGTTCCGAGCACTGGGGACCCACTGTTGCCCACTCCGACGACCTCGGCAAGAGCTGGACCGAGCCTGAACACGGCGCCATCACCTTCCCGGACGGCACCGACGCCGCCCTGGAGCGAATTTGGCAGATCTACCCCGACGCCGACTCCCGCCCTGGTGTGGTTTGGGCCGGTTGCGAACCAATTTCGGTGTGGAAATCCACCGACGGCGGGGAGCACTTCGAGCTGAACCGCGGTCTGTGGGACCACCCGCACCGGAGCGAGTGGGGCGCCGGCTACGGCGGCGCGGCCGCCCACTCGATCGTGGTGGACCCGTCGGGCGAGAAGGTGCATGTCGCCATGAGCACGGGCGGCGTCTACAGATCGCTCGACGGCGGTACCTCCTGGGAGCCCCGCAACAAGGGGATCTCGGCCTACTTCATGCCGGATCCCAACCCCGAGTTCGGCCAGTGCGTCCACAAAATCGCAGCCGACGCCACTGTGGAAGGCCGTTTGTACGCGCAGAACCACCACGGCGTCTACCGCACGGATGACAACGGTGACAATTGGAATTCAATTGCCGAGGGGTTGCCGGCGGACTTTGGCTTCGTCATGCTGACACACCCCCGCCGGGAAGGGACAGCCTGGGTGATCCCGCTGAAGGCAGACGGCGAACGCATCCCGCCGGGCAGCAAACTCAGCGTTCACCGGACCGCTGACGCGGGAAATTCCTGGACGGAACTGCACACGGGCCTGCCGGACCACGAATACAACGCGGTGCTCCGCGACGCCGCCTCCGTGGATACGGCAGAACCCGTGGGTGTGTACTTTGGAACCCGCGGAGGGTCCGTCTATGCCAGCGCCGACGAGGGCGGGACCTTTACTGAAGTGGCCTCGCACCTGCCGGACGTGCTGTGCGTGAGGGCCGCCGTCGTGGTTGGAAACCCAACGGGCACGGACCAGCCGCTGGCAGTCGCGGAAGCGACGGTGCTGGCAGAGGCTGCAGAGGTCGTCGAGACAGCTGCGAAAGCAGCCGGGACGCCCGGGGACACTGCCAGCGCTCCGGTACCCGGTTAGGTCCGTTGTGGCTGACATTACGGTCCTGCTGCCTGGCGTCCTGCAGCCGCTCGTCGGCGGACAGTCCTACCTGACTGCGTCCGCCGACGGTGCTGTGACCGTTGGACAGTTGCTGGACACCGTGACCGGTGAATACCCGGTGCTGGCCCGGCGCCTGCGCGATGAAACCGGTGCGCTCCGCCGTTTCGTGAATATTTACGTGAACGGCGATGAGGTCCGGAGGCTGAAAGGGCTTGATACGGAAGTTGCGGGCGGCCAGGAGGTCTTGATAATCCAGTCCGTGGCCGGCGGCTGAGCTGGTGTTCGGGGTCGGGCCAGGCTCACTGTGACGGTAGTTCAGGCGACGCGCCAAACACTGCATTCGTCGGTGTTGATGGCTTTCCTCATCCCGGAGATGCGGTCCATGATCCAGACAACACCGATTCCCGGCGCTGTTTCCTGGACGAGTCCGCGGCGGACCACCACGTCATCGTAGGCGGGGCCCACGGACAGTCGGGCCTCGATTTCGTCTCCGCGGTGAAGCTGGCTGACGGCTCGGATTCGTGTGGTTCGGGTTGTGGCATCCTTCAACATGGTGTCCTCCTCCTGACTGGAGCTTGTGCCTGCAGTTGCCGGCTATTCCAGTGTGGAGGGGCAATGTTGCCGACGTATTTCGGCGTGGTTAGGGTCCGGTAAGCATTGCGGGCTGGTCGCGTTGCGGGCTGCTGCCAGAAGACGCGCCGAGTGTTGGCCCGGACTTCCGCGGGCTGGTGCGGACCCCGCTGTAACCTGATGTCGGTTCTTGAGACTCACAGGAACCACAGCCTCCGCCCCCGGGAGATTTCATGGGTTTCTTGCGTCGTTCCATTGCGTTGTCCACAGGCTTGGTGGTGTTCGCCACCGGCCTGTTTTTCGTTCAGGCGCCGGCCACCGCCGTGCCGGCACCAACACCGGACAATCCCAACGTCAGGTTCGTCGAGGGAACCCCGCATTCGGAGCATACGTTCGAGGGCCCGGCCGGGGTGGCGACGCAACCAGCCGACGAATCCGCCGATGTCGAATCCCTCCTGCGGGACGGTGCGGCCGCAACCGGCCCGGGCGGCAATATCCGCGTGAAGCTCGTGACAGCCAAGCTGGCCGACAACACGAATGCCGTCTCCATGGCCGGGGCCGAGCAGGCAGTTGTTGCCACCAGTAATTACTGGAAAGCCATGACGGACAACAAACTCTCCATGTCCGTGGCCAGCAAGGTCGCCGGCTTCCAGTCCAAGGCGAGGTCCACGGACAGCTACAGCACCATCATGTCCACCATCACCAGCGAACTGACCTGGGCTCCGAATCCCTACACGGCACTGGTGATCTTCATCCCCACCAGCACCCTGTCCGGCAATGCCCTGGGTGCCGGCTACAGCAGTGGCAGCTACAGCGGCAGGGTCCTGCTGCCGCAGATCAGCAACTTCACCAACAACGTGATCAGCCACGAGTTCGGGCATGTCATCGGCTTGATGCACGCCGATGCGCTGCAGTGCGGCAGCGGAGCCTCGGACGTGGGCGTCAACAGCAACGGCCAGTTCACCGATCCCTCCTGTTACGTCCGCGAATACGGCGATACCACTGACATCATGGGCGCGGCGCAGTTCGCATCACCGGTGGTCAGTTCCACCCTGTGGGACTATGCGGGCTTGGGCCGCGGAGATGAGATCCGCGACGTCGGTGTGGCCACGGGTGTCAAGAGCTATACCCTCAAGCCGTGGGGAGGCACGGAAGCCCAGCGGGCCATCAAGTTCACGGACCCCGTCAGCAAAGAGGTCTACTACCTTGAACTGCGGCAACCGGTCGGCTACGACAGCTACCTTTCCGGCGCAGGCCGGGAAGGAAACCGCGGCGTAAAAATTGTCCAGCGTGGCGGCGCCACCATTGCCTCCTCCCTGATTCTCATGCCGGACACACGGCCATTCAGTGGCTGGTACAGCTCCAACCATGCCTGGCAGGCGGGCTCGACCTTCACCACGTACACGGGCACACAGGTGACCATCAACTCTGTCAGCTCCACGTCCGCCACGGTCACCATCAACGCCGACCCCAAGCTGAAGGCGCGCATGCGCTTCTCGGCCGGGGATTTCGACGGCGACAAACTCGCCGATGTCATCTCCCGCGAAACCGACGGCTCCCTGCTCCTGTACGCGGGCCTGCCCGGGAACCGGCTGGCCAACCCGGTCCAGATTGGCTCCGGCTGGGGGATCTTTAATTCCGTGATCGGCACCTCTGATTTCAACGGTGACGGTTTCCCGGACATTCTGGCCCGGACCAGTGACGGCGCACTCTGGCTCTACCCCGGCAACGGCAAGGGCGGATTCCTGGCCCGGAGCCAGGTGGGTGTTGGATGGCAGGGCTTTACGAGGTTGCTGGCCGTTGGCGACTTCAGTGGAGACGGCCGCGCGGACCTGATGGCCACGACCACCGACGGCCGGCTGTGGCTCTACCCGGGCAACGGCGCAGGAGGCTTTCTGACGCAGCAGCAGGTTGGACAGGGATGGGATGCCTTCACCAGCCTTACCCCTGCAGGCAGCTTCGGCGGCGGGAAGGCCGGGCTCCTCGCCCGCACGGGCGATGGCACCCTCTATGTCTACCCCGGCGATGGCAAGGGGGGCTTCCTGCCGCGTGCCGCCGTCGGGAGCGGTTGGAACCAGGCCGGTGACATTGTTGGCGGGCAGGATCTGACCGGTGATGCAACCGCCGATGTTCTGACCGCCAGCGGCGCGGACATGCGCGTCTACCCCGGCGACGGGTCCGGCTTTGCCGACCGGCTCGCCATCGGTACCGGATGGAGCGCGTTCCGCCAGGTATGGGAAGCCGGGGACTTCGACGGCGACGGCGTGGCCGACATCCTGGCCCGCGGCACTGACGGCGCACTCTGGCTCTACCCGGGCAACGGCTCGGGCGGCTTCCTGCCGCGGGTCCAAGTGGGGAGCGGGTGGAACATGTTCACCGCGGTTCTGTCGGCAGGTGATTTCGACGGCGATCGGCGCCCGGACCTGGTGGGCCGGGCCTCCGATGGAACGCTGTGGCTCTATCCGACCGACGGGTCGGGGCGATTCCTGCCCCGGAAACAGATCGGCACAGGCTGGCAGGGCTTCACGCAGTTGCTGGCTCCCGGCGACTTCACGGGTGATGGCAAGCCGGACATCGTGGGCCAGACCGGCGACGGTGTGTTGTGGGTCTACCCGGGCAATGGCTCGGGCGGGTTCCTGGCGCGGAAACAGATCGGAACCGGCTGGAACATGTTCAACCTGGTGCTTCAGGCAGGGGACTTCAACGGCGACGGACGTGAAGACCTGCTGGGCCGCGCAGCCGATGGCGGGTTGTGGCTGTACCCGGGCAATGGTTCGGGCGGGTTCCTCCAGCGCTCGTACCTTGGTTCCGGCTGGAACATGTTCTCCGGCATGGCCGCCCTCGGCAACGGGTTCACGGGTACCGGTGATCCTTCCGTTGTGGGTGTTGCCGGAGACGGCACACTGCTCATGTATTCCGGAACCGGGCGCGGGGCCTTCAAACCGGTGGTGCTGAACCCGCGGTAGATGGTTTTTCCTGTGGGAAACGCGGGAATGCCCGGCATGTCGGGGAACATGCCGGGCATTTTCGCGTGTCGTCACCGATGGACGCGCCCTGGAACCGGGAAGGGCGCAGCGGGTGTTACTTGTGCAGTCCCAGCTGGGCCGTGGGGACCTTGGCAGATTCACGGGCAGTCAGCGCGGAGACGGCAGCGATCACGCAGATGACACCGCTGAAGATGGTGATCTGGACCCATCCGCCGGGCTTGGTGCCGCCCATGGCCGTGACGATCGCCGGAGCGAAACCTGCCATGAGGAAGCCGAGCTGGGTGCCGATGGCCAGGCCGGAGAAGCGGACCTTGGTGCTGAACATTTCACCGTAGAAGGACGGCCATACGGCGTTGGCTGCTGCGTATCCGAAGGAGAAGAACACCACGGAGACCAGGAACATGAGCGGTACGTTGCCGGATTCCAGCGTCAGGAGGAAGACCGGGGTCATGATGGCACTGGCCAGTGCGCCATAGATGAAGACTGGCTTGCGGCCGATCTTGTCGGCGAGCATGCCGAACAGGGGCTGCGTGCCCAGAGCCACGATGTTGGCCACCACTACCAGCCAGAGGGTGATCGTGCTGCTGACGTGGGCCACATCCTGGGCGTACTTGATGGCCAGGGTGCCGAAGACCGTGCTGACTGCGGCAATGAAGGCGCAGCAGATGACGCGGAGAACGTCCCGCCAGTGCAGTCTCAGGAGGTCGGCCACGGGAAGTTTGGCGATCTGGTTGTTCTTCTTGGCTTCTGCGAAGGCGGGCGGCTCATGCAGTGTGCGGCGGATGAAGTAGGCAACGATGACCACCACGGCGCTCAACCAGAACGGGATGCGCCAGCCGATGCCGTACTTGATGTCGTCGGGCAGTGCCACCACCGGGATGAAGACCAGTGCTGCCAGGATTTGGCCGCCCTGGGTGCCTGTCAGCGTCCAGGAGGTGAAGAAGGAGCGGCGGTTGTCCGGCGCGTGTTCCAGCGTCATGGATGAAGCGCCGGCCTGCTCGCCGGCCGCGGAAAGGCCCTGGCAGAGACGGGCCAGGACCAGCAGGACCGGAGCCCACCAACCGATGGTCTTGAAGTCGGGAAGGCAGCCGATCACGAAGGTGGCCGCACCCATGAGGACCAGGGTAAACATGAGGACTTTTTGCCGGCCGATCCTGTCACCGAAGTGACCCAGGATGATGGCGCCGACCGGACGTGCGACGTAGGCGAAGCCGAAGGTCGCGAAGGACATGATGGCTGCATTGGCGTCAGCGTCAGGGAAGAAGACGTGCGGGAAGATCAACGCTGCGGCGGATCCGAAGATGAAGAAGTCGTAGTACTCAACGGCGCTGCCCAGGAAGCTGGCGAGTGCGGCTTTCTTGGGTGTACCCGTTGTTGATTCAGTGCCGGGCGTCGCTGACGGCATTGTTTGGCTCATGGGAGGTTCCTTCTGTGACAACGATGTCGCGGGTAAAGCAAGGAGGGATCGCGAGCGAGGTGCGGCTGGCTTATCCCGACAGTAACCACATGGTGAGAGCTACTTGTGCAATACAGCAATAGTGGCTGTGAGTGCGGTCACTTGTCAAGAGAAGTAATCACCATCTAGAAATAGCTCTCACTATGTGGGAGCATTTCCCTTATGAGTGTGAAAGAGGACACAAAGACCGACATGGTGGGCAAGGCTCTGAGCCTTTTGGTTTTGCTTGGCGACGAACCGAAGGGCGCCAGCGCCGCGGACCTTGCGCGAAGTGCGGGGTTGCCGTTCAGCACCACTTACCGACTGCTTGGCTCGCTGACACGCGACGGGTTTGTGGACTATGAGGCGGATGGTCGCCGCTATCACCTGGGCCTTCGTGTATTCCAACTTGGGCAGCGGGTTTCCAACCATCACGGTTTTGCCGCTTCTGCACTGCCCGTGCTCCAGCGAGTCACCGAGCGAACACATGAGGCCACCATCCTGTCAGTGCGCGACGGCGACCATCATCTGACGGTCAACAAGGTCGATGGCCCCAAGACTTTCCGGGTGACCAGCGATCCGGGCCATCTCGGAGCCCTGCATACGACGTCGGTTGGCAAAGCGATCGTTGCCTTCGAAGAGGACGTGGAACGCAAGCGTCTTCTGGAGGAGCTTCCGCTGGAGGCCTTGACGGAGCACTCCATCACGGACCGCGACAAGTTCCGCGAGGAGATCGAGCAGGTCCGCCGCCAAGGCTACGCAGTGATGGATGAGGAAAACGAGATAGGGATGCGGGCAGTGGCTGTCCCGGTCCTCAATTCCCAGGGCCATGCCTTCGCTTCGATCGCCACCGCTGTTCCCGTGTTCCGCCTGACCATGGAGGAACTCATCGCCCATGTGCCCACCCTGCAGGAAGCCGCTGCCGAACTCGCGGCCCGCCTGCCCCAGCGCTGACCCAACTGGGTCGCATTAGTGCGCGTTTTGACCGCGCTAAACGCGCTTAAGTGCGACCTAGTTGGGGCGAGGGGGAGCTGCAGGGGAAAGATGTTCGCGATAAGAACAAGCGTGCGGAATATGAACAACTGTAGTAATCTGAATCATACGTTCGGTCCGAACAGCGTTGAACGCTTCGGGCAGGCCGTGAAAGTAAAAGGAGCTTGAGGATGAGCAACCGAGCCGAATCCGTTCTGGTGGGCCTGATTGGCGAAGGCGTGATGCCCTCGCTGACTCCGCCCATGCATGAACGCGAGGCCGATGTGCAGGGCCTTCGCTTGCTGTACCGCCCCATCGACCTGCTGGAGCTCGCGCTGCCGGCCACCGCCGTCGGGGATCTCCTGACAGCAGCCCAGCGGATGGGCTTCAACGGCCTCAACATCACTCATCCGTGCAAGCAGTTGGTGCTGGGGCACCTTGACGAAATTTCCGACGACGCCGCTCGCCTGGGTGCCGTAAATACGGTCCTGATCCAGGACGGCCGGTTCGTCGGCCACAACACGGACTTCTCCGGCTTCGGCGCGGCACTCAGCAATGGACTCCCGAAGGCCAAGCTCGACCATGTAATCCAACTGGGTGCCGGAGGTGCCGGATCCGCCGTCGCCTATGCCCTGCTCAAGGCCGGCGCCAAGCACCTTGACCTTGTGGACATGGACGCAAGCCGTGCCGCCGAACGCGCTGCCGAACTCGGCGAACTTTTCCCGGCCGCAAGCATCACCCCGCGCAGCACCTCTGAGCTGAGCCAGATTATGGCCCTCGCCGACGGCCTGGTGCACTGCACCCCCGTTGGGATGGCCGCCCACCCCGGCCTGCCCCTGGACATCGACCTCCTGGAACCGCGGCACTGGGTGGCGGACATCGTCTACCGCCCCATTGAAACTCAACTGGTCCGCGAGGCGCGCGCCAAGGGTTGTGACGTGCTCGACGGCGGTCGCATGGCAGTTGGTCAGGCGGCGGACGCGTTCAAGATCTTCACTGGCAGGGACGCTGACCGCGACCGCATGCGTGAACACTTCCTGGACCTCATCGCCGCCGAAGAATCCGCACTCGTGAAGGCGGCCCACTGATGCGCACGGGAATCGCCACGGTCTGCCTGTCCGGGACGCTCAAGGAGAAGATGCAGGCCTGCGCCATCGCCGGGTTCGACGGCATCGAGATCTTCGAGCAGGACCTCGTCACCTCCTCGCTCAGCCCGGAAGACGTTCGCAAGATGGCGGCGGACCTGGGTCTCGGCCTTGATCTGTACCAGCCGTTCCGCGATTTCGACGGCGTCACACCGGACCTGCTGAAAGCCAACCTCAAGCGCGCGGAAGCCAAGTTCAAGCTCATGGCCCGCCTGGGCATGGACACCATCCTGGTCTGCTCCAACGTGGCCACAGCGACCATTGACGATGACCAATTGCGGGCAGAACAGCTCAGCGAACTCGCCGGACTGGCGGGCGACCACGGCGTCAAGGTCGCCTACGAAGCCTTGGCCTGGGGCAAGTACGTCAACGACTACGAGCACGCCTACCGCCTGGTGGAGATGGTGGACCACCCCAACCTGGGCACGTGCCTGGACTCGTTCCACATCCTCTCCCGCGACTGGGACACGGCGCCGATCGAGGATATCAACGCGGAGAAGATCTTCTTCGTTCAGGTAGCCGACGCCCCCAAGCTGAGCATGGACGTGCTGTCCTGGAGCCGCCACTACCGGGTTTTCCCCGGGGAGGGCCAGTTCGAGCTCGCCAAGTTCATGGGACATGTGGTCCGCGCAGGCTACACGGGCCCGGTTTCCTTGGAGGTCTTCAATGATGTGTTCCGCCAATCGGACGTGGAGCGGACAGCCGTGGATGCCATGCGTTCGCTCATCTGGCTGGAAGAACAGAGCGCCAAGTGGCTGGCCAGCAGCCCGGCGTCCGGCTCGGCAGGAGCCCAACAGAACTCCCGCCGTCGTTATCCCATGGAACTGGCCACCCTGCCCAAGGTGAACGAGCCCGCCGGGTTCAACTTCGCCGAGGTCAAGGCTGACGACACTGCGCAGCTGGAGAAGCTCCTGGGCCAGCTCGGCTTCGAGTTCGAAGGCCGGCACCGGACCAAGGACGTGCAGTTGTGGACCATGGGCCAGGCCCGGGTCATCATCAACGAGCAGGCGGCCTCCCATACGGAACCGGCTATTGCCGCATTGGGGTTCGACGTCGACTCTCCGGTCATTGCCTCCGCTCGCGCCCAGCAACTCAAGGCACCAGTGGTCGCCCGCAAGGTTCAGGCGGACGAGGAGGTGTTCCAGGGCATCTCTGCTCCGGACTCCACCGAGATCTTCCTGTGCCAGGGCAACCCGGACGGAACAGCAGCATGGACGCAGGAGTTCGGCGAGGGGCTGGAGCACCCGCGTGCACGGCAAAGCGCCGTGATTGATCACGTGAACCTGGCCCAGCCATGGCAGCACTTCGACGAAGCCGTCCTCTTCTACACCAGCGCCCTCGCCCTGGAACCGCAACCGTTCGCCGAGGTGCCCAGTCCCAGCGGCCTGGTCCGCTCGCAGGTCATGGAGACCAGCAATGGTGCGGTGCGGCTGGTGCTGAACCTCGCCCCTGCGCAGCAGGCCGAAAAGGCACGCAAAACGTATCAGGAACACATCGCCTTCGCCGTCGACGACCTCGTGGCAACAGCCCGGTCGGCGCGGGACCGCGGCCTTGAGTTCCTGCAGATTCCGGCCAACTACTACGAGGACCTGGATGCGCGGTTCGATCTTGAATCCGGATTCCTGGACACGCTCCAGGAACTCAACCTCCTGTATGACCGGGACGCCAACGGCGAATTCCTCCACTTCTACACCGCCACGGTTGGCAGCGTGTTCTTTGAAATGGTGGAGCGCCGCGGCAACTACAACGGCTACGGAGCCCCGAACGCCCCAGTTCGCCACGCCGTCCAATACGACTCACTCCACCGGGCGTAGCTGCCCGGACCCGACAAAGAATCCATAGAAAGGAGCCGGCTGTGCCGCAAGACAACACCGCACAAGCCCTCGAATCGGAGGAACTGGTGCCGCCAGCTGAGCCACACGCCGCGCATGAGTCCAAGAAGGTGGAAACGCAGGCGGACCTCAGTGCCGAGATCAAGGCGATCGGCGACCGCTATGCCGAGGCACTGAAGAACGGCAAGGCACCGGAAACCATGCCGCGCCTGGACTACGCGCCGTACCGCAGTTCCATCCTGCGCCACCCCACCAAGAACCTGCACCACGCAGATCCGGAGACCATCGAGCTGTACTCGCCGGCGTTCGGCCACCAGGACGTGCACGCGCTGGAGTCGGACCTGACCATCCAGCACAACGGCGAGCCGCAGGGTGAACGCATCATCGTCTCCGGCCGGGTCCTCGACGGTGACGGCCGCCCGGTTGCCGGGCAGCTCGTGGAAATCTGGCAGGCCAACGCCGCCGGACGCTACATCCACAAGCGCGACCAGCACCCCGCCCCGCTCGACCCGAACTTCACCGGCGTCGGACGTTGCATCACGGGTGCCGACGGCTCCTACTCCTTCACCACCATCAAGCCCGGTGCGTACCCGTGGAAGAACCACCTCAACGCCTGGCGCCCGGCCCACATCCACTTCTCCATGTTCGGTTCGGAGTTCACCCAGCGGATCGTCACCCAGATGTACTTCCCGGGTGACCAGCTCTTCCCGTTGGACCCGATCTACCAGTCGATCGTGGACCAGGACGCCCGTGACCGCCTGGTTGCGCAGTACGACCACGAGCTGACCAGCCCCGAATGGGCCCTCGGCTACAAGTGGGACATCATCCTGACCGGTTCCAAGCGGACCTGGACCGAGAACGAAGCATACGGCGACGCCGGGGACGAGGAGTAAGCACATGAGCAAGCTGACGCCCACACCGGGCCAGACCGTCGGACCCTTCTACGGCTACGCCCTTCCCTTTAACAAGGACAACGAACTGCTGGCACCGGGCAGCCCCGGCAGCATTCGCCTCCAGGGCACGGTGTACGACGGCGCGGGCAACACCATTCCCGACGCAATTCTGGAAATCTGGCAGCCGGATTCCGACGGCAACATCGTCCAGCGCACCGGCTCACTGGTCCGCGATGGCTACACCTTCACCGGCTGGGGCCGCGGTTCCGTCGGCAACTCCGGCGTGTACACCTTCACGACGGTCAACCCGGGGCCGCTTAAACCCGGAGCGGCGCCGTTCATCTCCGTGGCAGTCTTCGCCCGTGGCCTCATGAACCGCCTCTTCACCCGCGTCTACCTGCCGGAAAACGAGGAAGCGCTGGCGAACGATCCGCTGCTGAGCTCCCTCGACCCCGAGCGCCGCAAGACGCTCATCGCACGCCGTGACCCCGACGGTGGACTCACGTGGGACATCCGCCTGCAGGGTGGCGACGAGACCGTGTTCCTGGACTTCCAGCAGGACGGTTCGCTGGATCTGGCCTCGGACCAGTCATGACCGACGGCGACTTCGGCCTCCTCAGCCCCGTCACTACCTCGCCTGCGGTGACGGCGTTGACGGGCGACCGTGCCGTGATCGCGGCCATCCTCGACGTCGAAGCCGCTTGGGCGGCTGTCCTTGAGGAAGCCGGGCTCGCACCCGAAGGTTCGGCAGCTGTGGTGGCCGAAGCCGCCGACCCCGGTCACTACGACCTCGCCGTCATCGCCGAACGCGCCCAAGGCGGCGCCAACCCGGTAATCCCGCTGCTTGGTGAACTCCGCGCCCATGTGCGCAGCCTGGATGCAAACGGGGTCGGCGCCGGGAAAGCCGTCCACACCTCCCTCACCAGCCAGGACGTGCTGGACTCGGCACTCATGCTGCTGGCCAGCCGCACCGTTTCGGCGTTGCTCACTGAAGTGAAGAGCACGACGACGGCGCTCGCCACCTTGGCGGAACAGCATGCGGACACGCTGTGCGTGGGCAGGAGCCTGACGCAGCATGCCCTTCCTTACACGTTCGGGCTTAAGGTGGCGCAGTGGTTCCAAGGGGTGGCTGCGGCTGCGTCGCGGTTGGCTTCGCAGGAGTTGCCGGTGCAGTTTGGCGGTGCCAGTGGAACGTTGGCATCCGGGTCCAAACTGACCGCCGGTTCCGGCTCCACGCCGTTCGCACTGGCGGATTCCTTGGCTTCGAAGCTCGGCCTGGCCGCAGTTCCGGCACCCTGGCACACCAACCGTTTGGCCGTCACGTCCCTCGGGGATTCCCTGGCTTCCCTGCTGGATGCCTTTGGCAAGATCGCCGTGGACCTGGTGTTCCTGAGCCGCCCGGAAGTGGGCGAACTCGGCGAACCCCTGGCTGCCGGGCGTGGGGTGTCGTCCGCCATGCCCCAGAAACAGAACCCTGTGCTGTCCGTGCTGATCCGCAGTGCGGCCCTCCAAGCTCCGGGTCTTGGTTCCCAGCTCCACATGGCCGCTGCGAGCTTCAACGACGAGCGGCCGGACGGTGCCTGGCACACGGAATGGCCGGCGCTGCGTCGGCTCCTCGCGCTGGCGCTCGGTGCCGCACTTCACCTTCGGGAACTCGTTGAAGGTGTCCGGGTATTCCCCGAGGCCATGCGCAGGAACCTGGAGATCTCGGGGCCGTTGCTCCTCAGCGAAGGTGTGGCGGCCGCCGTCGCACCTCTCCTCGGCGAGGACGGGAAGCAAAAGCTGCAGGCCGTCGTCGACGAAACACTGGCAGTGCCGGGACCCGAGCAGGCGGACACCTACCGGAAGCTCCTCCGCGAGGCAGTCCCCTCGGACAAGCTGACCGACGCAGAGCTCGAAGCCTTGCTGGATCCCGCGAGTTACCTCGGTGAGGCCCGGGAAATCAGCCGCCGCATCCTCGCCGCCTACGCGGACTTCACCGCTTCAACGAACGGAGCCTCTGATGACTAAGCCAACCGTCAAGGCCGTGCTGCTCTCACCGCAGCGCGAGCTCGGCGCCAAACCGCTGCTGGTGGTGGGTCCCTCGCTGGGCACGTCCACTGTTCTCTGGTCCGAAACCGCCGCCTTGCTCGGCGACGAGTACGACGTCATCGGCTGGGACCTCCCCGGCCACGGCATCTCGCCGGCCGCCACGGAAGGTTTCGATGTCCCGGAACTGGCGGACGCCGTCGTCGATCTTGTGGAATCTGTTGCGCCGGGCGCGAGGTTCCATTACGCGGGCGTCTCGCTGGGCGGGGCCACGGGCCTGCAGCTTGGCATCAAGCACGGCGACCGCCTCCGCAGCCTGTCCGTGCAGTGCTCCGGCGCCAAGCTCGGCACGCCGGAAGGTTGGCTGGAGCGCGCGGAAACCGTGCGAAAACTAGGCACTCCGGTGATGATCCAGGGCTCGGCAGAGCGGTGGTTCGCCAAGGGGTTCATGGACCGCCAGCCGGACATCAGCAGCCGGCTCCTGCACGCCCTTCGCGACGCGGACCGCTTCGGCTATTCGTTCTGCTGCGAAGCCCTTGCTGCGTTTGATGTCCGCGAGCAGCTCGGCAGCATCACGGTTCCCACCCAAGCGATTGCCGGCGTCGAAGACACAGTGGCGCCGCCGCCGTTCGCCGAGGCGGTGGTGGCCGGCGTGAGCGCCGGTGGCACGTTCGCTGTGGCGGAAGCGCTCGACGGCGTGGGCCACCTCGCGCCCGCCGAGGCGCCTGCCGTCGTAGCTGGTTTGATGCGGAACTTCATGAAGGAGAACGGACTGTGAGCACTGTTAACCCGGAGCGGAGCGGCGACGCTTCCCGCTATGGCGCCGTCCAGCCCGAGGCTACCGGACAGGACATCTACGACGCCGGCATGGTGGTGCGGCGCGAAGTGCTCGGCGACGCGCATGTGGACCGGGCGAACGCCGGCATCGACTCCTTCACCGAGGACTATCAGGACATGATCACCAGGATCGCCTGGGGTGGGATCTGGACACGGCCGGGGCTGAGCAGGCAGATGCGTTCCGCGGTCACCCTCACGGCGCTGGTGGCGCACGGTCACTGGGAGGAGCTGGCCATGCACGTCCGGGCCGCCCTCAACAATGGCCTGAGCAGGGACGAGATCAAGGAAATCCTGCTCCAGACCGCGATCTATTGCAGCGTGCCGTCGGCCAACTCGGCGTTCAAGACGGCCCAAAAAGTCTTCGCTGAGATCGACGCTGCATCCACCCCCAACTCACCCAACTAGGTCGCAGTTAAGCGCGTTTAGACCCCTCAAAACGCGCACAAATGCGACTCAGTTGGGTATCAAGAAACGAAGGAAATCCTATGAACCAGGCTTTTGTGTACGACGCAGTGCGCACGCCCTTTGGCAAGTTCGGGTCCGGTCTTGCTGCTGTCCGACCGGATGATTTGGCTGCGCATGTGGTCCGGGAGTCGGTTAAGCGTGCGCCTGGGCTGGACGTTGAGCGGATCGACGAAGTGGTGTTCGGCAACGCGAACGGCGCCGGCGAGGAAAACCGCAACGTTGCCCGCATGGCCACGCTGCTGGCCGACCTGCCCGTCTCGATTCCGGGGACCACGGTGAACCGCCTTTGTGGTTCGTCGTTGGATGCGGCGATCATCGCATCTCGGCAAATCAACGCCGGAGATGCTGATGTGGTGCTGGTTGGCGGGGCCGAGTCGATGTCGCGTGCGCCGTGGGTGCTGCCGAAGACGTCCAAGCCCTACCCGGCCGGTGACATGACTCTGGCGTCGACCACTCTGGGTTGGCGTTTGGTGAACCCGGCCATGAATGAGGACTGGACCATTTCCCTGGGCGAGGCCACCGAGCGCTTGCGCGAGAAGTACGGGATCACCCGTGAGCGGCAAGACGCCTTTGCGGCGGATTCGCACAACCTGGCCGACGCTGCGTGGAACGAAGGCTTCTACGATTCTTTGGTCACGGCGGTTCCGGGGACGGACCTGGTCCGTGATGAAGGAATCCGTGCGGGATCTTCGGCGGAGAAGCTTGCCGGGTTGAAGACGGTGTTCCGTCCCGAAGGTTCAGGGCCCGACGGCGGCACGGTCACCGCCGGGAATGCCTCGCCGTTGTCCGACGGTGCTTCGGCTGCGTGGATCGGGTCGGAGGCTGCTGCTGGGATTCTGGGGTTGGAGCCGTTGGCCCGCATTGCAGGCCGTGGCGCGCACGGCAACGATCCCCAGTTCTTCGGGTTTGCCCCGGTGGAGGCCGCCAACAAGGCCCTCGCGAAGGCGGGCATCGGCTGGGACCAAGTTGGCGCCGTCGAACTTAATGAAGCGTTCGCCGCGCAGTCGCTGGCATGCATTGATGCGTGGGGAATCGACCCCTCGATCGTGAACCGCCACGGCGGTGCGATCGCGATGGGCCACCCGTTGGGAGCCTCCGGTACCCGGATCCTTGGCACGCTGGCCCGTTCGCTGCAGGCCTCCGGCCAGCGCTGGGGTGTGGCTGCGATCTGCATCGGCGTTGGGCAGGGCCTGGCCGTGGTGCTGGAAAACGTAACCTCTGGCGTTGAAGGAGCGTAAGGGCGATGTTGAATTTCATTGACACTGTTGGCGAGGCCGTTGCCGGGATCAAGGACGGTTCCACGGTGATGATCGGCGGTTTCGGCAATGCCGGGCAGCCGTTCGAGCTGATCGATGCGCTGATGGATTGCGGCGCGAAGGACCTGACCGTGGTGAACAACAACGCCGGCCAGGGTGACCAGGGCCTGGCGTTGCTGATCAAGGAAGGTCGGGTCAGGAAGATGATCTGTTCCTTCCCGCGGCAGTCCGATTCCTGGCACTTCGACGCCAAGTACCACGCGGGGGAGATCGAACTGGAACTGGTCCCGCAGGGAAACCTGGCCGAACGCATCCGTGCTGCCGGTGCCGGTATCGGTGGGTTCTTCACTCCCACGGGCTATGGAACTACGCTGGCCGAGGGCAAGGAAACCCGGTTCCTCGACGGGAAATGGCAGGTCTTCGAGACGCCGATCCACGCCGACGTTGCCCTGATCAAGGCACTCAAGGCCGATGGTAAGGGCAACCTCGTGTACCGCAAGACCGCCCGGAACTTCGGGCCAATCATGGCCGCCGCGGCGAAACACACCATTGTGCAGGTTTCCGAGATCGTGCCCACGGGTTCGCTGGATCCGGAGAACGTGGTGACACCGGGAATTTACGTGAATTCGGTGGTCCGGGTTGGCGCTGTTTCTGAAGCAGCTGCTGGTTCTTCGAACGGAAAGGTGGCCTGAGCATGGGCACGCAGACAAGCATCCAGACCTCGGAGAAGCCGCTGGGCCGCGATGAACTGGCCCAGTTGGTGGCCCGCGATATCGCCCCGGGCTCGTTCGTGAACCTGGGCATTGGCCAGCCGACGCTGGTTTCGAACTACCTCACCGAAGACCAGAACATCACCCTCCACACGGAGAACGGGATGCTCGGTATGGGGCCGGCAGCTGAAGGGGATGCCGTTGACGGAGACCTGATCAACGCCGGCAAGATCCCCGTCACCGAACTGCCCGGAGCGTCCTACTTCCACCACGCCGACTCGTTCGCGATCATGCGCGGCGGGCACCTGGACATCTGCGTCCTCGGTGCCTTCCAAGTCTCCGCCACCGGTGACCTCGCGAACTGGCACACCGGCGCACCCGACGCGATTCCCGCCGTCGGGGGCGCCATGGACCTGGCCACCGGCGCCAAGGACGTGTTCGTGATGATGACCCTGCTGACCCGTGACGGCGCATCCAAGCTGGTCGAGGCATGCACCTACCCGTTGACCGGCGTCGGCTGCGTCACCCGCGTGTACACCGACAAAGCCGTGTTCCTCACCGGACCCGAAGGCGTCACCGTCCGTGAAACGTTCGGCTGCACCTTCGAGGAAATCCAGGAACTCGTCTCGCTGCCTTTGAAGGCCGGGGCCTAGCTCTCCAAACTAGGATTGGTAACCATGAGCGAATCCGCAACGACCCCGCAGGCCAGCGACCAGTACGTACAGTCGTTGGCGCGGGGTCTTGCGGTGATCCGGGCGTTCGACGCGAACAACCCGGTCATGACGCTCAGCGAAGTCGCTGCCCGCACGGATCTGACGCGGGCCACGGCCAGGCGATTCCTGCACACCCTCGCGGAGCTTGGCTACGTCCGGACCGAAGGCAAAACGTTCGCGCTCACGGCCAAGGTGCTGCAGCTGGGATATTCGTACCTTTCAGCGCTGTCTTTGCCGCAACTCGCCCAGCCGCACCTGGAGGAACTGAGCCTGAAGCTGGGGGAGTCCACTTCGGCCGCAGTCCTGGACGGGCAGGACATCTTCTACGTAGCCAGGGTAGCCACCAAGCGCATCATGAATGTGGGCATCACCGTGGGCACCCGGTTCCCCGCGTACGCCACCTCCATGGGCAGGGTCCTCCTTGCTGGCCTGCCGCCGGCCAAGCTGGATGCCTACTTGGAGAGCGCCGAACTCAAGCCCCTCACTCCGCGAACCGTCGCCAGCGCGCACGAGTTGCGGGCCGCCGTCGAGCGTGTCCGGAAGCAAGGCTGGTGCCTGCTGGACCAGGAGCTGGAACTCGGCCTGATGTCCATAGCGGCGCCGGTTCACAACCGCAATAACGGCGATACCGTCGCGGCGATCAACGTGTCCCTTCAGGCGCAAGCGGTCGCCGCGCAGCCGGAGGACTACCTGGATTCTGTGCGGGAGGCGGTTGTGGCCACTGCGGATGCGATCTCGCAGGACGTCTCCGCCAAGCACTGACCCAAGGCCGAACAAGAACCTGGGCCAGCGCCAAGCCCTACTGCTAGAACAGTGCGGTGTATGTGCCCCACCCAGGTGACAGATTCTTCCGTGGCTTCCAGCTTCCGGAGTTGAACGGGTAGATCAACAGATCGCCGCGTTGGTCCACTGCGTACAGATCATTCCAGCCATCGAAGTCAGAGTCTCCGGCACTGCCAATGAATTTCATTGACGACCAGCCAGTCCCAATGATCCGAGAGCCGAACCAGCCGCTTCCTCCATTGGATGAGTAGAGATGCAATTGACCGTTCTTATCCCGAGCCAAGACATCCGGATGCGAATCACCGTCGAAGTCTCCGGGGGAAAAGACTTTGTCGAAGACATTCCAGCCTTGTCCGACCTGACGTGGTGAAAGCCATCCGCCGCGGCCGTTCCCCGGGTAGAGAATCAGTTTTCCTGAAGCGTCCTTTGCCAGGATATCCATTCGCTTATCGCCATCGAAGTCTCCGGGGGCGATGAGTTCGGTCATGCCTTGCCAGCCCCACCCGACCACACTGGCCGTCAACCAGCCCCCGTTGCCATCCCCGGGATAGAGCCACAGTTCTCCGTTGGATTTACGCGCCAGGACGTCAGGAAGGCTGTCTCCGTTGAAGTCACCCGGCGTGATCAAGAGGTTGAAGGCTCCCCACCCCCAGCCGATATAGGGCTGGGACTCATGCCTGTACTTGGAGATCGTGTAGTGCTGGATGAGGTCGCCCCAACTTGTCCGCGCGATTAGGTTGTTCGTTGAGCCCCCGCCGAAGTTCCGCTTTGGGGTGGGGTTCGAGACCGCGGGAGAGACGTTCAATTCGGGGTAATCCATGGTTGGGGCGCCTATCAGGCCGACGAGCCTGCCGTTATGGCGGATCAATGCCACCGCACGAATGCTGCGCCCGGCGTCCGACGCCTGGATGGTGTACGTGGAGCCGGAACCGATGCGTTCATGTGCTTCGTTGTACCAGTCGAACGTGATAGTCGGCTTAGCCGCCGCGGGGAGACCAAAGACGGTTGATGGGTCGAGGCTCGCCTTCAAAGTTTCGCCGAACCAAGGGTTTCCCGTGACCTTCGGGACAGGTGCACCGGCTGGAGTGAATTGGGCCGTGGAGAGGGTCACCGGCCTGTAGCCGGGTTTCAAGGTTGTGTACCTGACGAGGAGCGATTTCCCCGGAAACCCGTAGGCCACTACCGGGCCAGGGTCGTCTGTCCATCCGCCCTGCAACCATCCGCCGATGAACGGTTCCACATAGAACTTCGGGACGGGCTCGGACCATTGTCCGGGGTCCCTCACGACGTCGACTGCGCCAACCGTGCTCATGTCGTAGGTTTCCATGACTTCGACCGTGGGCGGTGACAGGTTGGTTAGTGTTTTCAGCGGCCGCGCCGGATTGTCCACGGTGAAGTCCACGTTCTGTATCCGGGAATCCCCGCCGCCGTCACGGGGATAGACAGCACCTGTGTCCCTGGAGAAGTAGGTTTGCATAGTCGCCGTTGTTCCGTCGGGCTTCTCCCATAGGTAGGAGACGATCACGAATTTGAGCCGCTGATTGCCGGCGTAGTAGGTGCTGTCAACTGCAGCGGTGGCAACGGCCGTGAAGGGTCCTGTTGTCCCGGAGCCCTCCCACACCACTGACCGCAGCTCTGCCAGCGAGTCATCTTGGTACTGAAATTCGACCTTCTGCGCCGGCAATGTGAGGCTGAAAGTGACTTTCGCGGTATCGCCCGTTTTCAGCACATTAGTAGCCGAAGACCATTTCGCGGACACCAGATCCGGTCGCGGTGGGTTGGCGGTGCCCACTGCCAGAGCTGGCGTCGCCGGTGCGGTAAGCGCCGACGCCAGCGCAATGCCAAGGACCATTGCAATCGTTCTTAGCGCCCTCGGAAGCGAGGATGCGGGCGTGTTTGAGTGGCGACGCAAGAGTTCCCCCAAGTTGTACGTCTCGAAGTCGGCGAGATGAGCCGATCCGTTTGAGGATACAGCCACTTTGGCCTACCTCAGAAGGCCCCGCCCTACTTCCGGATCGCCGCCAGCCGGGTCTCCAAGATCCGGCGCACCAACGAGTCGGGCACCGGATTCTCCGATGAAAACCGCAGCGTCCCCGGCGACCACGAGTACCCGCCCAGCTCCTCGGACATCTCCGGCAGGATCTGCCCGCTGAACGGGTACAACGCCAGGTGCTTCTTGGTCTCCTGAACGCTGACGAAGCCCTTGCCGTCAACGAGCAGTGCCGGCATTCCGTAGCTGGTGCCTTCCTCAACATCCGGCGCCAACTCCCGGGCAATCTCCACAATCCGCTCCAAGACAGGACGGTTGGTGGCGCTGACGTTCTCCAGGTATTCCGTCACGGTTCCCATGGGCCAATGCTGCCCCACGCTCCGAGGGAAGGCCAGTAACTCAGCGCTCCGGAATCACCGCAATTCCCTGGATCTCGATCATGGCTTCCTTCTGCCACAGCCGCGTGACTCCGATGCCCGCCATGGCCGGGTACTGCGAGCCGGCCATCTCGCGCCAGATGCGCCCGATTTCGCGGCCGTTGGCCATGTAATCGTCCACGTCGGTGAGGTAGATGGTCACGTTGACCAGATCCTCGGGTTGGCCGCCGGCTTCGCGCAGCGTGGTGAGGACATTGGAAAACGCCTGTGTGAACTGCTCCACTATCCCGCCGGGCACGATGTTCATGTTTTTATCCAGCGCTGTCTGCCCGCCCAGGAACACGGTATTTCCGGCGAGCATGCCGTGGGCAAATCCGGACGGCTTGGGCAGCGATTCCGGGTTGATGGTCTTGTGGCTCATGGTGGTCCTCCTCGGTTGTGGCAGTTGCGAAAACTTTT
The DNA here is from genome assembly GCF_052156435.1 of Paenarthrobacter sp. NCHU4564. Classification (NCBI taxonomy): domain Bacteria; kingdom Bacillati; phylum Actinomycetota; class Actinomycetes; order Micrococcales; family Micrococcaceae; genus Paenarthrobacter; species Paenarthrobacter sp. NCHU4564. The sequence goes on along the minus strand of NZ_JBQLIS010000003.1, from coordinate 165,182 downwards.
GAAAAGCCCCTATGCAGATCATTCCCGCCCTGCTACGTTGAGCATATGTGACGATCGTAAAAAAGTCGACACATCGAATATCTCGAAGGGAACCCAGCGATGAAACTAGCCACCCTGCGCGTTTCGGGCGGACGTACGACGGCGGCACTCGCCACGGGCGAGGGCACTTACCGAACGCTTCCGGCCAGTGATGTGGGCGCACTCCTGGCCCAGGACAATTGGCGGTCCGTGGTGGAAGCAGCCGACGGAGAAACCATCAGCAACCCTGACTTCGCTCCGTTGCTCCCCAATGCCGGCAAGGTGATCTGCTGTGGCCTGAACTACGGTGACCACATTCAGGAGATGGGCCGGGATCTCCCCGAATACCCAACACTGTTCGCCAAGTACGCGGACACGTTGGTCGGCGCGAACGATCCTGTAGAAGTCCACGGGAGTGGGCGCGTCGACTGGGAAGCCGAGCTGGCCGTCGTCGTGGGTTCCGAGCTGTACCAAGCGGACGAGGACCAGGCGCGCGAGGCAATAGCCGGCTACACCGTTGCCAACGACGTCTCCATGCGCGACTGGCAAAACCGGACGCTGCAGTGGTTCCAGGGCAAGGCCTGGGACCGGACCACTCCGGTAGGCCCGGTGCTGGTCACCGCGGACGAGGCCGGGGAACACTTCCAGGTCAAGGGCTACGTCAACGGCGAGCTCGTCCAGAACGGAAACACCTGCACGCTCGTGTTCGGACCGGCGCAACTGCTGTCCTACATCTCGCAGTTCACCGTTCTTCGTCCGGGCGACCTCGTCCTCACGGGGACGCCCGGGGGAGTGGGCATGGGCATGACCCCGCCGCGCTTCCTGCAGGACGGCGACACGCTGGTCACCGAAATCGACGGGATCGGCCGGTTGGAAAACCGCTTCGCGATCCACGCACCCGTCCACGCCTAAGAACACAGCCCAAACAAGAGGAGAAACCCATGAGCCAGGCCACCACCGAATACCGCCTCGAAGGCGACAACTCCATCTACGCCCAGCCGGACGGCAAGGTAGTCCCTGTCGTCACCCGTGCCGGCGCAGAGGACACCAACACGGCCCAGTCCGGCGACTGCATCCGCGTCTCCGGCGTCAGCATCCAGCACACCCCGGCAACCAAGATTTGGTTCGGCCAGGTCTCAAACACTCCCGGCTACCGCTCGCTGCCGCACCACCACGGCGAAGCGGAAACCGGCGGCTACGTTCTCCGCGGCCACGGCCGGATCTACTTCGGTGAGAACTACTCCGAGTTCATCGACATGAAGGCCGGCGACTGGGTATTCGTGCCGCCGTTCATGCCGCACGTCGAGGCGAACATGTCTGTCACCGAGGAACTTGTCTGGCTGACCGCCCGCACGCCGGAGAACCTCGTGGTCAACCTCGAGGACGTCCCTGACGAGACCCTCGCCGACTACCGCCGGGCATAGCCATGATCACGGGAACCCTGACATCGGAGACCTTCCTCCGCGCTGTTGAGCTGACAAAGACCGAACCCCAGGTCTTCGACGAAGCGTATGAGGCCACTACCCAGTACGTTCCGTGGCCCAAGGCTTACGGTGGAGACATGGTGGCCCAGGCCGCAGCGGCGATGATGCGCTCGGTGGATGCCGACCGGCAGCTCCACTCGATGCACAGTTACTTCATGCGTCCGGTGGATATCGGCTCCACGGTCCGGTACGAGGTTGAGCGCCTGCGCGACGGTCGCGGCTACTCCACCCGCACGGTCCGGGGTTTCCAGAACGGCAAGCCCGTGTATGCCGCGATGGGGTCCTTCCATGTTCCCGAAGACGGGCCGGACTTCCAGCCTGAGGCGCCTGCCGCCGTCGAGCCTGAATCGCTGCGCTCCGCAGCAGAGGCGCTCACCGAAAGCGAAGGCCCGGCCGCTGATTACTGGGCAGCCGGCCGTAGTTTCGACATGCGGCATATTCCCGGGCCGGTATATGTGGAGCTGGAAGGCGGAACCGCCCCGCAGCAGGCAATCTGGGTCAAAGCCTTCGACACCCTGCCTGATGACACCAACCTCCAGCGCACGGCACTGGCCTACGTCTGCGACTACACCATCTTGGAACCACTGCTCCGGGTCAACGGCCTCAACTGGTCCAGCCCCGGCCTCGCCACCGCCAGCCTTGACCACTCCATGTGGTTCCACCGCGACGGCCGGGTGGACGACTGGGTGCTGTATGCCCAGGAAGCCATCTCAGGCCAGAGCAACCGCGGCCTCGCCATGGGCCGCTTCTTCGACCGTCAGGGACGGCTCCTGGCAACCGTCGCCCAAGAGGGCATGATCCGCGCCTGACACCCCCATCCCCAGCCCCAACGACGCACCACTGAAAGGAACGGCCATGAGCATGTTGCCATCGGCCCACGTGGACACGTTCACCCGAGACCACCTGCCGTCCACCGATACCTGGCCGGCGTTCGAATTCCCCCTCCCCGAACTGAACTACCCGGACCGGCTCAACGCCGCCGCCGTGCTGATCGACGACGCTGTCGCCCGGCACGGCGCCGACCGCCCCGCCCTCCGCACCCCGGACGGCGTTGTCTGGACGTACGGCGAGCTCCAGACCCGCTCCAACCAGGTGGCCCAGGTCCTCACCGAAGACCTTGGCGTCGTCCCCGGTAACCGCGTCCTGCTGCGGGGACCGAACAACCCGTGGATCGTGGCTGCCTGGCTCGGCGTACTGAAAGCCGGCGCCGTGGTGGTGACCACCATGCCCATGCTGCGCTCCACCGAGGTCTCCACGATCATCGAGCTGACAAAGCCCGTTGTGGCGATTTCCGACCACCGCTTCGTGGACGAGCTCGCGGTGGCCGCAGGTGATGACGTCACGGTCCTGACGTACGGAAAGAACGACGACGGCGACCTCACCGCCCGCTGCTCGCGCAAGAGCGGGGAGTTCACGCCAGTGGACACGTCCTCGGACGACGTTGCCCTGCTGGGGCCGACGTCCGGAACTACGGGCGTGCCCAAGGTGACCATGCACTTCCACCGCGACATCCTCGCCAATGCGGACACCTTTGCCCGGTACATTCTGGAGCCCACGGCGGATGACGTCTTCGCGGGATCTCCCCCGCTTGCCTTCACGTTCGGCCTGGGCGGACTGGTGGTCTTCCCCTTGAGGTTCGGCGCATCGGCCTTGCTGACCGAGAAGGCCGGACCCGTGGAACTCGCTGAGCGGGCAGCAGAGGCCGGAGCCACGGTGCTCTTCACCGCTCCGACGGCCTACCGGGCCATCCTCAAGGAGAAGCGCGGCGATCTGCTCAGCGGTCTTCGGATCGCCGTCTCCGCGGGCGAACACCTGTCCAAGGAAACGTGGGAGGCCGTCCACGAGGCTACCGGCCTGCGTCTGGTCAACGGCATCGGCGCCACCGAAATGCTGCACGTATTCATCTCAGCCGCGGGGGACGATATCCGTCCCGGCACCACGGGCAAGGCCGTGCCAGGCTACCGGGCCACCATCCTGGACCAGGACGGCAAGGAACTCGGCCCGGGACAGTCCGGCCGCCTCGCCGTCATTGGCCCCACGGGCTGCCGCTACCTCGATGATCCCCGGCAAGCCAACTATGTGGTGAACGGCTGGAACGTCACGGGAGACACCTTCTCCATGGACGAGGACGGCTACTTCACCTACCAGGCACGCTCGGACAACATGATCGTTTCCTCCGGATACAACATCGGCGGACCCGAAGTGGAAGCAGCCATCGACCAGCACCCCGACGTCGTGGAAAACGCGGTCATCGGCATCCCGGATGAGCAACGCGGAAGTATCGTGTGCGCGTTCGTGGTCCTGCGTGAAGGCGTCACAGGAGACGCGGCCAAGCGCAAGGAAATCCAGGACTTCGTGAAGCAAACCATCGCCCCGTACAAGTACCCGCGCGATGTCCGCTTCGTCACCGAACTTCCACGCAATCCCAGCGGCAAACTGCAGCACTTCAAGCTGCGCGACCGCGTCCTCGCAGAAGAACCAGAGACACAGGAACTTACCGCCGCCGGCCAAAGCCAGGCGTAGCGGGCCCGAGAAGGAGCAACACCATGAAGATCGCAATCGTCGGAGGCGGCCCGGGGGGCCTGTACTTCGCAGCACTGATGAAGCAGTTGGACCCATCCCACGACATCACCCTCTGGGAACGGAACGCCGCGAGCGACACCTTTGGGTTCGGCGTCGTGTTTTCCGATGAGACCCTCGGCGGCATCGGCAACGCCGACCCCGTAGTGGCCGACTACATGAGCCGCCGCTTCGCCCGCTGGTCCGACATCGACATCCACTTCCGCGGCGAAATGATCACGGTCGGAGGCCAGGGCTTCGCTGCCATGAGCCGCAAGGAATTGCTGGAACTCCTCCAGCGGCGATGCATCGAACTCGGCGTCGATGTCCGGTTCAGCACCATGGCACCGGCCATCGAGGAGCTGGAAGCCAACCACGATCTGGTCCTCGCAGCAGACGGCGTGAATTCCCAGATCCGCGCCAAGTACGCCGACGCGTTCGGCCCTGACCTGGATCCGCGCACCAACAAGTACATGTGGCTCGGAACGGACCAGGTGTTCGAGGCCTTCAAGTTCTTTGTGAAGGAAACCGAGTGGGGTGTCATGCAGATCCACGGCTACCCGTACTCGGACGAAGGCTCCACGTTCATCGTCGAAATGCATGAGGACGTGTGGCACGCGGCAGGGTTCGACGAGACCGCCAATGAGGTGTTCCCTCCGGGTGTCTCCGACGAGAAGGCCATCGCCAAGATCCGTGACATCTTCGCTGAGGAACTGGCCGGCTACGAGGTCCTCTCCAACAACTCCAAGTGGCTGAACTTCAACACCGTCCGCAACCAGAGCTGGCGCAAGGGCAACGTGGTCCTGCTGGGCGACGCCGCCCACACGGCACATTTCTCCATTGGCTCCGGCACCAAGCTGGCCATGGAAGACTCCCTGGCGTTGGCAGCCTGCCTGCACGAGCACCCCACGGTGGAGGCAGCCCTGGAAGCCTATGAAACCGAACGGCGTCCCGTGGTGGCCTCTACCCAGCGTGCCGCGCAGGCTTCCCTTGAATGGTTCGAGCGCATCGGCCAGTACAAGGACCAGGACCCCACACAGTTCGCGTTCAACCTGCTCACCCGCAGCCGCCGAATCACCCAGGAGAACCTCCGCCTGCGCGACCCTAAATTCGCGGACGCAGTGGACCGGAACTTCGCCGAATCCCAAGGCCTCACCGAGGTTGCTCCGGCCATGTTCCAGCCCTTCAGCATCGGGGAACTGGAACTCAAGAACCGCATCATCGTCTCGCCCATGGACATGTACTCCGCCACCGACGGCATCCCCGGCGACTTTCACAAAGTCCACCTGGGTTCCAAGGCCCTGGGTGGCGCCGGACTGGTGATGACGGAAATGGTGTGCGTCTCCGAAACGGGCCGCATCACCCCCGGCTGCAGCGGCCTCTACACGGACGAACAGCGGGACAGCTGGAAGGAAATCGTCGATTTCGTGCACTCCCGTTCCACCGCCAAAATCGGTGCACAGCTGGGTCACTCGGGCCGCAAGGGCTCCACCAAGCTCATGTGGGAAGGAATCGACCAGCCACTCGACTCCGGCAACTGGACCGCCGTCGGACCTTCCGCCCTTCCGTACGGCCCCGGAAACCAGACCCCGCAGGAACTGGACCGCGCCGGCATGGACGCCATCAAGGCCGAGTTCGTCGCAGCAACAAAGCGCGCGGAGCAGGCAGGCTTCGACCTCCTGGAAATCCACGCGGCCCACGGCTACCTGCTCTCCTCCTTCCTCTCGCCGGTTTCCAACCAGCGCACGGACGAATACGGCGGCAGCCTGGAGAACCGGCTGCGGTTCCCGCTGGAAGTCTTCGACGCCGTCCGTGCGGCTTGGCCTGCCAACAAGCCGGTGACGGTGCGCATCTCCGCGACGGACTGGATCGACGGCGGCAACACCTCGGATGACTCGGTCGCCATCGCCAAGGCGTTTGTTGAGCATGGTGCCGCCGGGCTTGATGTCTCTACCGGCCAGGTCGCCAATGAGGAGAAGCCCGCGTTCGGACGCAGCTACCAGACCCCGTTCGCGGACCGCATCCGCCAGGAAGTTGCCGCTCCGGCAGGCGTGGCAGTGATCGCCGTCGGCGCCATCTCAAGTTACGACGACGTGAACTCGATCCTGCTCGCCGGACGTGCCGACTTGATCGCCCTTGGCCGCACGCACCTGTACGATCCCCAGTGGACCCTGCACGCAGCCGCGGAGCAGGAATACCAAGGCCCCGGTGCCGACTGGATCCCCCAGTTCCGTGCCGGGCGCCGCAAGCCGCCAAGCTCCCGCACGGACGCCGTCCGCCCGCGGTTGTCCCTCCTGAAGGAGCCCGATGCCGAACCACTCAACGCCCACCTCCGCTGGACGCCTGCAGCAGCAGCGTCAGCCTCAGCTTCGGTGCTGGTGAAGTAGCCATGGCCGCCGCCTCCGTGAACACCTGGAACGTCCCCAAGCGGACCACCGGTGTGGTGCTGTTCTGCTGCTGGCTTGCCATCCTTGCGGAAGGATACGACGTCGGCGTGCTGGGTGCCGTGCTTCCCGCACTCGCCGAGTACAAGGAGTGGAACCTTTCGCCGCTGGCCCTGGGTGGCCTTGGCTCATATGCCTTGATTGGCATGCTGATTGGTGCCCTGTTCATCGGGACCCTCAGCGACCTCGTGGGCCGGAAGAAAATGCTGCTCGCCTCCATGGCGATCTTCACGCTCACTCAGGCAGGAGCCGCCTGGGCTCCGACGCCGGAAATCTTCGGAATCTTCCGACTCATCGGCGGGCTTGGCATGGGCGGTGTCATCCCGGTGGCCGCTGCCCTGACCATCGAATACTCGGCGCCGAACAAGCGCTCCTACAACTATGGGTTGATGTATTCGGGTTACTCGCTGGGCATTGTGGCCGCGGCGCTGGCGGCACTGTTCGTCCTGCCGCTGGGCGGGTGGCGCGCGGTCATCGCGATCGGCGCCGTCCCTGTCCTGCTGATCCCGGTCATCTGGAAGTTCCTGCCCGAATCCCTGGAATACCTGGAGTCAAAGGGTCGCCGGTCCGAAGCGGAAGCGTTGGCTTCCAAGCTGCGGATCAGCGACTACCGGCCCACGGTTGCTGCAGCTACGCCGGGCTCCAAAACCGCTCCGGCTGATCCGTGGTGGAAGACCATCACCACCATGTTCTCCCTGAAGTACCTCCGCTCCACCGTGTTCTTCTGGATCTCGCTGTTCTGTGGCCTGGTGCTGGTCTACGGCCTCAACACCTGGTTGCCCAGCATCATGAAGAAAGCAGGCTACGACCTCGGGTCCTCCCTGACCTTCCTCCTGGTCTTCAGCCTCGCGTCGGCCATCGGCGGCCTGATCCTGGGACGTGCAGCAGACAGGTACGGCAAGAAGCTCATCCTGGTGGTGTTCTACATCCTTGGCGGCCTGGGCATCATGCTGCTCGTCTTCCCGAACACCATGGTGGTCAACCTGCTGTTCGTGGCCTTCGCGGGCATCGGATCCATCTCCACTTCACTGGTCCTCACGGGCTACATCGCCGACTACTACCCGGCGAAGGTCCGCGGCACAGCCACGGGCTGGGCCCTCAGCTTCGCCCGGCTCGGTGCCATTTCCGGTCCGTTGATCGGTGGGTGGATTGCGGGGTCCAAGCTCCCGTTCGAGGCGAACTTCGCCATCTTTGCCGGAATCGCCGTGGTGGCCGCGGCCGCCGTCGCGCTCATTCCCAAGCCGCAGCCGGAGCAGCCGGTGGCGGCAGCGAGCACCGACCCGGAGGCCGAGGACGCCAACGTCCCGGCCCGGTAAGGAAGGGCAGGTCATGGAGTTTTCGGAAGCAAGCGTCACCCGGACGGTGGAATGGGTGGACACCGACGCCTCGGGCCACCAGCACAACTCGGCCGTCCTGCGCTGGGTGGAAGCCGCCGAAGCCGAGCTCTTCCGGAAACTCCAACTGCCGGATTACTTCCCCCACGCGCCGCGCGTCCAGCAGGTGGTCAACTACAAGTCAAAGCTGTGGTTCGGCCAGCGCGTCACCGCGACGGTCAGGGTCCACCAGCTCGGGCGGACGTCGCTCACGTTGGGGTTCGAGGTGGTGGGCCACCCGCTCGAAACCTCCGCGGACAAGAACTACGACGGCGGTACCGACGACGGCGGCACACCGGCAGGCAGCGTAGTGGCCGCTTTCGGGACGGTCACCACGGTCCACGTTCCCAACGGAACCACCGCATCACAGCCTTGGCCGGAACATCTGGTCAGGGCTGTGCAGGGCCCGGTTTCATCCCCGCGAGATGGCACTTAATGACAGTCCGGGAGCCCGGGATTGTCATTAAGTGCCATCTCGGCGGACGGACGCGCGTGGGACGTCGCCCCGCCACCCCCCAAGGTGCGGGTGCCGCCGTCGTGATCTTCCAGGACCCGGCTTGCCGGCAACTTATGATGAACATGATTGGCGCCTGGACTCCGGCGCGGAAATGAGGAAGTTTCTATGTTCGCCGTCCCGGCACCGCCCGTCCGTCACCAGCAGCTCCTGGTGACGATCTTCGGCCTCTACGGGCGGAATGCGGGTGACGCCCTGCCGGTCTCGGCGCTGATCTCCATGCTCGGGACGCTCGGCTACGACGCCCCCGGAGTGCGGTCCTCGGTGTCCCGGCTCAAGGCAAAAGGTGTGCTGAAGAGCGTCCGTGAAGGCGGCATTGCCAAGTACAAGATCGCTGAGTCGATCAGTGACGTGTTCCGTGAAGGTGACCGGCGGATCTTCGCGCCAGAGCAACCCGCGCCGGTGGACACCTGGGTGCTGGCAGTCTTCTCTGTCCCGGAATCGATGCGGAACAGGCGTCACCAGTTGCGCTCGGCGTTGTCCGGACTTGGCTTCGGCTCCGTGGCTTCCGGGGTGTGGATCGCCCCCGCCCACAAGCTCGAGCAGGCACGGGAACGACTCACGGCCAGCGGACTGATCGAATTCGTGGATTTGTTCCGCAGCGACTACGTGTTTGACGGTCCCATGCGTCCCAAGATCTCCGAATGGTGGGACCTCAAGGAACTCGATGGCCAGTTCACCGCGTTCCTTGAGCTGTACCGCGGAGCCGGGCAGTTGTGGGCCGACCGCGTGGGCGGCGACCCGGATGCTGCCTTGGCGCGCTCCACGGAAGAACTGCGGCGGGACGCTTTCCGGTACTACATTCCCATGCTCACCATGTGGCGCCGGTTCCCTTACCGCGACCCCAACCTTCCTTCGGACTACCTTCCGCCGGACTGGCACGGCCCGGAAGTGCGCAGGACTTTCCAGGCCGTGCACCGCCTCGCCGCCCCGCTTGCTGCGGAGTACGCGCACGAAATCATCGCCGGGGCAATGGATCCGGCAGTGGTTTAGTTTTCGGCCGGGGCGACGGCGATGAGTCCAAAGACTTCCCCTTGCAGGCCCTGCACGATCGCCATGCGGCCGAACGGGCTGTCACTGACGGGCATGAGGAGCTTTGCCCCGAGGTGTTCGGCCAGCGCCGCCGTGGCAGCGACGTCGTCGCTGGCGAACCAGGTCAGCCAGTAGTCCGGTGTTTCCCCGGGGAGGGCGCTGTCCAGCTGGATGCCGGCCACTTCGCGCGCGTCCTTTGGGCGCAGGCACGTGGAGTACACCATGTCATGTCCGTCGATGTCGTGGTAGCTGAAGCCGAAGACGTCAGCGTAAAACGAGCGGGCCGCGGAGTAATCGCGGGTGTGGAGCTCATTCCAGCACAGGGAACCGTGCTCATTGACGCGTTCCGCCCCGATATGGTTGCCGGCCTGCCAGATGCCGAAGACAGCGCCGCCGGAGTCGGCCGCGACAGCCATGCGGCCGGCATCCATGACATCGGAGGGCGGTACCAGAAGCTGGCCACCTGCTGCCTTGACCTGCGCTGCGGTGGCCCCGGCGTCGTCGGAGGACAGGAAGGTGGTCCACGACGGCGGCAGCGCGGCATCATCCTTGGGTCCCAAACCGGCCACCGCATGCCCGTCGAGGTGAGCCAGCAGGTAGCCTCCGGCGGCGTCGTCGGAGGTGTAGCCCCAGCCGAAGAGTCTGGAATAGAAGTCCCTGGCCGACTCAACGTCATCGATGGACAGATCGACCCACATGGGTGTGCCGGGGGGCCATTTGGAGATTTTGGTGGTCATTCGTGACTCCTCAGGGTAGGAATTCCGGGCGTTACCGCTTCCCCGGGCGCCCTATGCGCCGGACCCCGGGGAAGCAGCCACCCATCCTGTGTGCTTCAGCCCTGATTCGTGTCACGAACCGGGGATTTAGTTCCCCAAATCCTCCAGGACCGCCATGGCCGCGTTGTGGCCTCCCAGTCCACTGACCCCGCCGCCCCGGCGTGCCCCCGCCCCGCAGAGGAACACCCGCGGGTGGCCGGTGCCGACACCCCAGCGCTCGGCCGGCGTCTTCCGGGGTTCGTCGTCTTCAAGGAACGGCCACTGGAGCTTGGCGTGGAAGATGTTGCCGCCGGTCATATTCAGGGCGTGCTCAAGGTCCAGCGTGGTTTTCGCTTCGATGCACGGATTGCCGTCGGCGTCAGTGAGCAGGAGGTCCTCCACCGGTTCGGCCAGGACGGAGTTGAGCGAGGAGAGCACGGCGGCCTGGAGCTCGGCGCGCATCTGCTCGTTGTTCTCCTCAGTGACCAGCCGGCCCGGTGTGTGGAGGCCGAAAATGGTGAGGGTCTGTGCGCCGGACGCGGCAAGTTCCTTGGACAGGATGCTCGGGTCGGTCAGTGAATGGCAATAGATCTCGCAGGGCAGCGGTGAAGGAATCCGGCCCTCGGAGGCAGACCGATAGGCCGCCTCCAACTGGCCATGGCCCTCGTTGATGTGGAAGGTGCCGCCGAAAGCTGCTTCGGGTGGCACAGACGTATCCCGCAATCCGGGAAGCCGGCGCAGGAGCAGGTTCACCTTGATTTGCGCACCCTCGGGGCGTTCGCCCTGGATGCCCGAAGCGTCGCCCAGGAGACGGCCGAGCACCCACGGCGACACGTTGGCCAGCACGCGCTCGCCGTGGAACTCCTGAACGACCCCGCCACGCTGGAACCGGACTGTACCGCCGTCGGAAATGTCCGTGACCTCGGCGCCGGCCAAGAGGACGGCCCCGGCTTCCCGGGCCACGCGCTCCAACTCCCTGGACACCGAGCCCATGCCGCCCAGCGGAATGTCCCAGTCTCCCGTTTCATTCCCTATCACGTGGTAGAGGAAGCAGCGGTTGGCGTCCAGGGAGGGATCGTCGAGGGAAGTGAACGTGCCGATCAGGCCGTCGGTCGCCACGAGGCCACGCACCAGGTCGTGCGATAGGCGATTCGTGACAACGGTGCCCAAGGGATTTTCGATGAAGTCAGCCCACAGCTGGTCATCGCCGAGCAGTTCGCGTGCTTCCGAGCGGCTGGGCAGTGGCCGGCATACCGTGGGAAACAAGGCGCGGGCCAGTTTCTCGGTGTCGGCGTAGAAGCCTTGGAGGGCATCGAAGTCCGTGCCGGCGCCCACCCGGGCGAAGGAACTGCGGCTTGCCTGAGCGTCGTCGCCGTCAATCAACAGTCCCGTCTCCACGTTGAGCGGGTTGGGTGTGTAGGAGGAATACCTGCGCCTTGCGAGCTTGATGTCCAGCCCCAGCTCACGAATGATCTGCTCCGGCAGCAGGCTGACCAGGTAGGAGTAGCGGGACAGGCGGGCGTCCACACCCTTGAAGGCCCCGGCCGAAACCGCGGCGCCACCGAAGTGGTTGTCGCGTTCAAGCACAGCCACGCTTTTCCCGGCCTTGGCCAGATAGGCAGCTGCCGTGAGTCCGTTATGTCCGCCGCCCACAATGACAGCGTCGAAGTGTGTGTTATCCATGCCGAGAGACTAGCCATGGCGTGGCGCTGCTTACCGGAATTGCTCCGTGACGTAAGCAACCCTTGGTCTCGCGGCACCCGCCCGGCGGGCAAGCGTAAGGTGCCTGCCCGCCGTCGTGGTTGCTCAGATGGTTCTGGTCGCCTTGGCGAGGTTCTCGCGCAGTTCGACGGCGTTCTGCCGCACCACGTAGGCGGGCCGGTCGCGTTCGACCCGCCAGCTCTCCTCAAGTGGCCCGACGTTGACGGTGTCGAAACCGAACTCGTCGTAGAGCCGGGTCACCAGTTCAACGGCCTCCGGGAAGTCGCTTGCAGTAGCCAGTGCCCGGCGGTTAGCGGTGCCGGCGGGGCTTCCGTCGGTGGTGATGTCCGCGGCGCCGATGTGGTTGAAGCCCTTGGCCACCTTGGAGGTGGGGAGGTGCTTTTGGAGCAGCCCGGACGTGGTGGCCTCACCCTTGTCGAGTTCGGGGATGCGACCGTCGCGCTCCCAGTAGTAGTTATTGGTGTCGATGACGATTTTGCCTTCGAGGGGCTCCACCGGGACGTCCCGGTAGGCCTTGAGGGGTACGGTCACGACGGCGAAATCGCCTGCCGCTGCTGCTTCGGCCGCCGTCGTGGCCCGGGCGCGGGGCCCGAGTTCGGCAACGAGTGCCGCGAGGGTTTCCGGTCCGCGTGAATTGCTGATGACGACGTCGTATCCAAGTTCCACGGCCTTGCGTGCGACCTGGCTGCCAATGTGTCCTGCACCGATGATTCCGATTGTTGTCATATCTACGGCAACAGGAAGTTGCAGACGCGTATTTCCAGCGTTACGCAGTATGTCGGCCCGCCTTGGGTCCCGGACGTCAACCGGGAGTTATATACTAAGTAATCTTACTAAGCAGGCGATCATCACGTACGAGGAGGTTGGGAATGGCTGGTCACTTGGAGTTGGTTGATGCTCCCGATGGGGGCTACCGCGTGCTGATGGTAGACGGCGAGGACTCGCTGGTGGGGTTGTCCAGGCGCTATTCATCAAAGGACGAGGCGGTCCGTGCCGTGGAATCGCTTCGGGAAGTCGCGGGGACGGGGCTGCTGCGGCAAGGTTCGGCGGAGCGGTATGCGTTGCTGGAGTCCGAAGAGTTCATGATGGACCGGGCGCTGGCCGGGGCCGCGCCCTTGCGCGCCGAGGTCCGGTAGCCATGTCCGGGTCTGTGCAAGGAGGCAAGCGGGGCGTTCTCTTCGATGTTGACGGGACGCTCATCGATTCAAGCTACTTTCACGCGTTTGCGTGGTGGCAGGCGTTTCGGCGGGAGGGCCTGGACGTCCAGCTCTCCAACATCCACCGCTCGGTGGGCATGGGCGGTGACCGGCTGATCCAGCATCTGGTTCCTGACTGTACTGAGGAGATGCAGGAGGAACTCAAGAACGCCCATGGTGCAGTTTTCTCCACTTTTTGGCCGTCCTTGAGGCCGTTCGACTCGTCACGGGACCTGCTGGCAGCCTGCTCTGATGCGGGTCTGGCGGTGGGGTTGGCGTCATCGGCCCAGGAGCGCGACCTGGACGTCAGCCGGAGGCTTCTGGATGCCGGGACGTCCATCGATGCATGGACGAGTTCGGCTGACGCCAAGGAGAGCAAGCCGGCTCCCGACATCCTGGTGGCGTGCCTGGAGAAGCTTGGAGTGGATGCGCCCAATGTGGTGTTTGTCGGTGACGCGGTCTGGGATGTGAAGGCGGCTGCGGCGATCGACGTTCCCGCCATCGCGCTGACCTGCGGCGGAATCAGCGAGGCTGAACTGCGCGACGCCGGTGCCGCGGAAGTCTACGACAATCCGCGGCACCTGCTGGAGAACCTTGAGGGCAGTGCGATCGGACGCCTGGCCTCGGGAATTCCGCGGCCTTAGCGGCTGACTTCCTTGTTGCGGCCGCGCCCGCGAACCGCCCAGATGATCAGCGCGATGACGATGATTGCGGCAATTGCCGCAAGGATCCACGGGGTGACGTCAGTGCGCGTCTGTTCCTGGGGCTCCGACTCGCCCGTGCCCGGGTTGGCCGGTCCGCTGCTGGCCGGGTTGGGAGTTTCGGAGGTACCGGCTGAGGGGCCGGGGTTGGTTGGCGTGGCCGTTGACGGCCCGGAGGGATTGCTGGGGCCCTGGGATGGCGTGGGACTGGTTGCGGCAACATGTGCTTGAACAGTTGAGGGCGTGGCGGCAGTGGCGGCCGCGCCCGTGGACAGCAACGCTCCGCCGAAGAGTGTCAGGGCTGCGGTGGTCAGGGCTAATCTGCGAAGCATCGTTTCTCCTGGGGGTAGGCGTGTTCGTGCATCCTCATGATAGTAAGCATACTGATTAAATCGGTAAAAGTGTGGGTGCCGCGTGCACTGCGCACCCGGCACCCACTGGTGTGGCTAGCGGGTGAGCTTGGCGGAATCCGGTTCCAGGTCGCCGATATGGCCCGGCGCGTTGGCGGCCAGGACGCGCTGGACGAAAGCGCTGTACTCCTCCATGTAGTGGCGCAACAACCCGGCGGTCCCTTCGTCCTTAACGGTGCCGTCGTCGTCGTACGCGTCCGCGACAAAGCGGATGTACGCCTCCGGGGCGTTCAGCTGCGGGGCATCCAGGAAGCTGAGCACGCTCCGCATGGAGGACTGCATCACCGCAGTGCCGATGCCGCCCGGCGAGGCGCCGATGATTCCGGTGGGTTTGCGGGCGAACGAATTGGTGCCCCACGGCCTGGATCCCCAGTCGATGGCGTTCTTGAGGGCGCCCGGGATGGAGCGGTTGTATTCAGGCGAGACGAACAGGATGCCGTCCGACGCGGCGATCGCGTCCTTCAGCGCTTTGCCCGCAGGCGGGAAGTCGGCGTCGTAGTCGGAGCTGTACAGGGGGAGATCCTTGATTTCGATCTCATGGAATTCGAGTTCGGGCGGCGCCACGCTGATGAGCGCCTTGGAGAGGGTCCGATTGATGGAGGTACTGGAGAGGCTACCCACGAAATAACCGATCTTGAATGTATCCATGGCGGCATTCCTTCCCGACGGCACGGCCGTGACCGGCGCGTCGACGTGCGGAGGCTGGTTGCCCCCAGCTCACGTTCGACCCTAGTTGAGAAACGGGTCCGGCGCAGCCCCCCAAGTCCGCGCCGGACGTGTAGCTTGTCGGGGCTAAGCCGTGATGGCGAGGTCTTTTGCGTGCAGCGCGTGGCGCAGCGGCTTGCCGCGGGCCACGCGCAGCGCCTCCTCGATGGTGCTGGCCGCCATCCGCCCCAGCTCCGTGCCGAGCGAGCCCGCCAAGTGCGGCGTGAGGAGGACGTTGGGGTGCGTGTAGAAGGCGGATTCCGGCGGCAGTACCCAGGGCGTGGTCACGTCCAGGACCGCGTAAACGTCGCCTTGGTGGATGCGGTCCAGGAGCGCATCCTGGTCCACCAGCTCGCCCCGGGACGTGTTGATGAACGTGGCGCCGTCCTTCAGTTTCGCCACCAGCCCGGCATGGATGAGGTTCTCCGTGGAAGCTAACGACGGCGCGTGGAGGCTCACGACGTCGGAGCTCGCCACGAGCTCGTCCAGGCTGACGCGTTCGACGCCGAGTGCGGCCGCCGCGGCATCGTCCAGATAGGGGTCGGAGACAACGATGTCCAGGTCGTAGGGAGCCAGGAGCCGGATCACGTGGCGGCCGATCTTCGAGGCACCGATGATGCCCACGCGCTTGCCGTAGTTGCCCATGTCCGGGAACATCCGGTCCGGGTCCACCGCAGATTTCTCGGTGTGCAACTTCCGTGCCACTTGGAGCACCCGCTTGTTGGCGAGCAGGATCATGGCCACGGTGTACTCGGCCACGGGGATGGCGTTGACCTCGGCAGCGGTGCTGACTTGGATTCCGCGCTCCCAACAGGCATCGGTCACGTGGTGCTTGACGGTGCCGCCCGCGTGCAGGATGTACCGGAGGCGGGGTGCCGCTTGGAGGACGGCTTCATCAATGGTGGCGCAGTTCCAGCCGGTGATGAGGATGTCGGTCCGGGCCAGGATTTCCCGGGACCTCTGGCTTGCGAATTCTTCCATCGGCTCGGGGCTGAGCAGCAGCAGCTCTGGAGCCAGCCGGGCCAGCATGTGCGGGGGGAAGATCCGGGGCGCAACGGCTGGCCCCATGGCCAGGGCCACGTTCAGGGGTGTGTGGTTCACTTGACGCTCCCTGCTGTGAGGCCGGACTTCCAGAAGCGCTGCAGGAGGATGAAGGCCACGAGCAGCGGGAGGATGGACAGGAGCGAGCCGGTGATGACCATGGGCGTGAACTCCGGTTGCGGCACGGAATAGCCCTGCCAGATGGAGATGCCGACGCTGACAGGAAGGAGCCGCTGGTCCTGGAGCATCACCAAGGGGAGCATGAAGTTGTTCCAGACTCCGACGAACTGGAAGAGGGCGATGGTGATGTAGCCGGGCATCATCATCGGCAGTCCCAGGGAGAAGAAGGAGCGGATGGGACCCGCGCCGTCGACCCGCGCTGCCTCGAGGGTTTCGCCCGGGACGTAGGAGGCTGAATAGACGCGGGCCAGATAAACGCTGAACGGGTTGCACAGGACGGGGATCAGGATGGCCCAGATCGTGTTGGTGATGCCAAAGACCGAGGCCAGCATGTACATCGGCAGGACCGTAGCGGTGTTGGGGATCAGTACGCCTACCAGGACGAATCCGAACAGGGTGTCCTTGCCCCGGAATTGGAATTTATCGAAGGCGTAGCCGGCCATGACCGAGATGAGGCCGCCAAAAACTGCCCCAACGCCCGCGTACAGGACCGAGTTGGCCAGCCAACGGAAGAAGAGACCATTGTCCTGCTGAGCCACCGCCGCGATGTTGTCGAACAGGGAGAAGCTTCCGAAGGCGTAGGCACTGGTTCCGTAGAGGTCCGCCGCGTTCTTGGTGGAGGCGAAGACCAGCCACAGGACAGGAACCACCATGTAGGCGCAGCCGATGATGAGCAGGCCGTTGACGGTGAGCTTGCTGGCTAAGCCGCCGCCCGCCGTCGTGCGTTTGGTGCTGCTGCCGCGGCGCGGAGCGGGCGGGTTGGCACCGTTCCGTTGGCGTGGCCTGGAGATAGTGGTGGTACTCATGACTTGTTCATCCTCGAGCTCAAGCGTGTGACAAGAAGGGAAAGGACCGCGGCGAGGCCGGCGATGATGATGGAGGCGGCTGCGGCCTGGTTCAGGTTGTGCCGGATGAAGGCGGCGTCGTAGGCCCAAAGGTTGGGGACCCAGGTGCTGGTGACGGACGCAGTGGCCTTGGAAATGATGGACGGCTCGGTGAACAACTGCAGTGAGCCAATGATGGTGAAGAGCATGATCACGCTCAGGGCGGGCAGGATCAGCGGGAACTTGATGCTGAGGGCGGTCCGGATTTCCCCGGCCCCGTCCACCCGGGCAGCTTCCAGGATTTCCCGCGGGACGGCCTGCAGCGCCGTGAACAGGATGATGACGTTGTAGCCCGTCCACTCCCACACGGAGATGTTCACGATGGACGGCAGGACCAGGTGCGCATCCAGGAAGTTGAGCTGGATGCCGCCGCCCTGAAGCACTTGGACCAGCGGGCTGATGCCCGGCGTGTAGAGGTAGGCCCAGATGAGGGCGGCGATGACGCCTGGAACTGCGTGGGGCAGGAAGACCAGGAGCTGGAACATTTTGCGTGCCCGGGCTGCCGTCGCGTCCAGCAACAGGGCGAAGACAACCGCTCCGCCCACCATGCACGGAATGTAGATGAGACAGTACAGGGCCAGCCGGCCGAGCCCTTCCATGAAGGTCTCCGACTGGAAGACCTGCGCATAGTTTTCAAGCCCGACGAAGACGGTCCTGGGTTCGCTGAACCCCAGCCCGGACTTCTGCTGCGCGTGGAGGCTTAGCACCAGCGAGTAGGCAACGGGGGCGATCATTGCGAGGGAGAAGACTGCGAAGAAGGGAACCAGGAAGAGGGCAGCTGTGGGTCCGCCTGTTCCTGCCAGTGCGCGACCGCGGCGGCGCTGGATGGGGGCCTGAATGGCCATGGGATTCTCCTAGCTGGTCGGGAGCCTCCGGAAGCGGAGGCTCCCGACGAATGTGGCTACTCGGTAACTGAAAGGCCCGACTGCTTGAGGCCTGCAACGGTTGCGTCCTGGGCGGTATCCACCGCTTCGAGGATGGTGCCGCCCGTGGTGAGCTTTCCGTACGCGTCCTTAAGGGCCGTGTTGGTGGAATCCCAGTTGGGGCCCCACTGCCAGCCCGGGGTGATGGTTCCGTAGGCCTTGCTGAAGACGTCGTAGATGTCGTTGCCGAAGTAGCTGGCGTCGTAGGCCTTCTGTGCCACTGGAGTCAGGCCGGGGAAAGCCAGGAACGCCGAGCCGGTATTGCCGCGGGCTTTGATTGCTTCCGGGTTGGTGGTGAGGAATTCAACGAACTTCGCAGCGGCGGCAGGGTTCTTGCTGCTCTTGGTCACGTTGAAGCTGGAACCGCCATAGAACGCGCCGGCCTTCGAACCCCAATGGGGGAGTTCCGCGGCAACCCACTGGCCCTTTTGTCCGCTGGCTTCAGTGCGCTTCTGGATGCCCGTGGCGCTCCAATTGGCACCGACGACGCCGGCCACGGTACCGCTGGCGAGATCAAGGCTCCACTCGTCGCTGTAGGCCTGGCTGACCTTGACCAACTTCTCGTCGATCAGCTTTTGCCAGAACGTCGCTACTTTCTGTGTGGCCTGGTCATTGATGCCAACTTTCCAGCTGTCGCCTTCGGTTCCAAACCATTTGGCGCCGGCCTGCCAGGCGAGACCTGCGCTCGCGGCTACTTCATTCGGGTTGAAGGAAGCCAGGTAGGAGCCGGGTGCCGCCGCCTTGAGTTTCCTGCCCGCCTCTGCGAACTCATCCCAGGTCCGGGGAACGTCGACGCCGGCCTTGGCCAGCATGTCCTTCCGGTACCACATGATCATCGGGGCAGCGTCGTATGGAAGGCCGAAGGTCTTGTCGCCGAAGTGGACCAGGGCCTTGGTTTCGTCGGAAAGTTTGTCCACGGTGGACGACCTGTCGATCAGCCCGTCCAGCGGGACCACCTGCCCGTTGCTGACGAACTGCGGCAGCTGCGGGTACTCGATGGTGGAGACATCCGGTCCGTTGCCGGCGGTGATGGCGGTGGACAGCTTGGCGTAGCCGCCGTTGGCACCATTGGGGATGGTTTCGAACGTGACCTTGATCTTGTCCTGGCTGGCGTTGAATGCCTCGGCCACCTTGTCCATGCCGGCCAAAGAGGACCAGAAGGTGATGGAACCGCTCGGATCCTCGGTAGGGGTCGGGGCGGCTGCGGGCGTTGGGCCGGAACTGCAGGCGGCGAGCAAGAGCGTGCCGGCAGCCAAGCCAGCCACTCCCGCGAAGAGTTGGCGACGCTTCATGGTGTTCTCCTTTGAAACTGACGATGCGAGAGGAGGGGCTGCGGTGGGGACCGCAGTCAGTTCATCCATGTAAGCGGCTCAGTTCGAACATCTTCAACAGTTCAAACATTTTCAAACAATTAATCGGGTGCTTCGCGATGGAAGGAGTGAGGCAACTTACGGAGTATTGCCATGCATCCGGTCGACTCTTTTGTTTGAACGAACAAATTTGCTGGACCGGAATCATCTCCTGCTGCTAAGAATTTCGGACATGTCCAACCCCCAACACCTCAGAACAGGGAATTCCATGGAGACTTCGAACATCAGCAGGCGACTCATCCTGCAGGCAGGCGGAGCAGCGTCGCTCGCCGCAGCGCTCGGTCTTGCAGTCGGCCAATCCGCGTCGGCCACCTCTTCCACCGGCCCCGCCGGGAAGGCGCCAGAGATCCTGGACCTGGGTCCCGCCGTCGTACAGTTCTCCCTGATGAGCGGTCAATTGGTAGGGGACACCCTCTACATTGGTTCCCGGAACCTTGATCCCGTGCGGATCATCGCGTTCCACCTCCCCAGCGGCAAAGTGACCGGCCAGACAATCCTCAGCAACGGGCATTCGATCCAGGCCCTCGCTGCTGACACCTCAGGCCGGTACCTTTATGCCGGCGTGCTGCAGAAGGACGCCGGCACCAAACCCAACCTGTTCCGCTGGGACCTTACCCGGCCCGGGACGGCAGCAACCGCGCTGGGGAACATTGGAGACCGCGATGTGCGGGACATCAGTGTTGCCCCCAACGGACGCGTCTATGCCGTGGGCGGCGGCAGTCCCACGGCGCCGGCGCTTTGGGAGTACGACCCCGCCACGGACAAGATTGTGAGCCTGGGCATCCCCGATCCCGGTGCCACACTGGCCCGTGCCGTGGCAGCCACTGACGCGACGATCTTTTTCGGCGCCGGCAGCACCCTCAACGGTGGCGGCAATGCCAGCCGGGCCTGCCTGTTCGCCTATGACTACGCCTCCAAGTCGTTCAGGAACGTGACCCCGGCCGAGATGCTGGCTGATCCGAGCATCCGGGACCTGGGCATTGTGGGGGACAAGGTGATCGTCAGCTCCGCAGGTTCAGTGCAGGACTCCAAGATGGCCGCTCTCAGTGTGGCTGATCCGGGCTCCTATGTGCTGGCCGCCTCTCAAGGGAAGACTGCCAAGAGCTTCGCGGCCCTTGGCGATACTGTTTACTTCGCCAATGAGGCCGGCCTTTTGGCGTACAACCCTGGGTCCAACACGATCGCTGCAATGCCCTACGAGGGGCCGTCCCTTGGCGAAATCTGGGGTGTGGATGCCAGGGCCGGGAAGCTGCTGGTCACCTCAGGCTATGGCTTCGTCGCAGAGATTGATCCGGCGACCGGTGCCACGAAGACGACGGACCTCGGCGAGGCGGGCGCACCGTCAGACCCGCAAACCGTCATGGGAATCGCCGCCGGGGCGGGCTATGTCTACGTGGGCGGTAACGGCGTCATTTCCCGGCGGTCGCTCACGGACGGCCGGGTAGCCAACCTCACTGCACCAGGCGAAGCGAAGGACGCTGTGGTGGTGGACGGTGTCCTATACACCGGGCAGTACAGCGGTCAGGGCATCTGGAGCTACGATCCCGCCACCGGCAAGCCAATATCCCAGGTGGCGACGTTCCCCAAGGAACAAAACCGGCCCCTGGACGTCTGCTGGGATGAGATCAACAAGCTGGTCCTGGTCGCGGTGCAGGCCGACACCGAGGGCGGCGGTTCGTTCTGGACGTACGATCCAGCCACCCGGAAGTCCGCGATTTTCGTCAACCCGATCGACAAGGTCCAGTTGATCCGTGCCGTTGCCTCGCGCGAGGGCGTGGCCTATCTGGGCGGTGGAAATCCTGGGCTCGACGGACCGGGAACGGTGGTGGCGTTCGATCCCCTGGCAGGCAAGGAACTCTGGCGCCTGGATGCCGGGAACGGTGCTGGGATTTCTGCCTTGGCCGTGCAGGGCAAGCACCTGTACGGCGTCACGCGCAAGGGCGGCTTGTTCGTGATCGACCTGCCCAAGCGCCGGCTCATCCACCGCGCGGACATCACCTCAGTAAGCCACGGCTTTGCTGCGTTGGTCACCAACCGCGGCGTGGTTTACGGCGTCTCCAACACGGACGTCTTTCGGTTCGATCCCAAGACTTTCGCGGTGGCGACGGTCGTGGCGGATATCGACGGCGGGTGGTACAGCGGAGCGCACATAAACAACGACGAGGACGGTTACCTGTACACAATGCGTGGCCGTAACCTCGTGCGGATCGACGACCACCCGCGGAAGTAAGCGTGTTGTGGGGTCTGCCTCGGGAAATCGCGTTGAGCGGGCCTCGCAACGGCGGCTGTCATTCGCTCATTTATGCTTGTTTGAACTTCCGGATGTTCGAAGTTCAAGCCTGATGGAAAGAGAGTCGGCATGCTCAGCGGGGAACGCCACGAGAAGATTCTGCGTGAACTCGAAATCCGCGGAACCCTCACTGTGAACGATTTCGCCGCCAAGACCGGCCTCTCCACCATGACCATCCGCCGGGACCTGACGCAGCTGGCCGCCCAAGGCCTCCTTCGCCGGGTCCACGGCGGGGCGGTCAGGAATCCTGCCGAACGCCCAGGGGAAGCCGAATACCGCAGGTCCCGGCAGCCCCTGGCCACGCTCGGGCTGATCGTCCCGACCACGGGGTACTACTTTCCCGAGGTCATCCGCGGGGCCGAAGCTGCGGCCAGGATCCTCAACGCGCGGCTGATCCTGGGAGTCAGCAACTACTCGGTGGAGGACGAACACCGGCAACTTCAGCGCATGGTGGCCAACTCCGTGGATGGGATCCTGCTGGCTACAGCGGGGCCGCTGGACCCAGGTTCGCCAACGTTCGTGCTCTTGGCGGGGTTGAAGATTCCGGTGGTCCTGGTGGAGCGGACCAGCCGGGCGTTTGAATCGGTCATGTCGGATCACAGCTACGGTGCCGAACTGGCGATTGAACATTTGGCGGCACAAGGGCATCGCAGGATCGGCTTGGCCATCGCCAGGAGTGCCACCGCTCCCTGGCTGCGCGAGGCTCACGCCTTGATGGTCAGCCGCCTGGGCCTGGAATCAGACGCGCCCATCCTCGAATACGAGCGCCTTGGACCTGGCCTGAGCAACAACCAAGCCGAGATGACGCAGTTCCTGGAGGACTGCCGGCGGACAGGCACCACCGCCGCCCTGGTGCTCCCCGACGAGGAAGCCATCACGCTGATCCATATCGCCGAGGAATCCGGGATGGACGTGCCACACGACTTCGCAATCGTGGCCTACGACGACGAAGTGGCAGACCTCGCGCCCGTTCCCCTGACCTCCATCGCACCGCCCAAGAGGGACGTTGGCCATGCAGCCGTCACTATGTGCATGGAACGGCTGTCCGGTAAATCGGGCAACGCCCTCTCGCCGGCCATGCGCCGGGTGAACCTGGCGCCGAAGCTGATCGTCAGGGAATCGTCGGGGGCAGAGGACTAGGGATTTGGCGTAGCGCCAGACGCTGCCCAGCTCGGTGATGACACTATTGCTTTCTCAAAAAAGCTTTAGTGTATTGACACTAATACTTTCGCGAGAGAGCATTAGTGCGTGGAAGGAATCAAAGGACTCTCAACGGCAGAAGTCGCGGAACGTCTTGGAATAACCCAGGTGTCAGTGCGCCAACTCGTCGAATCCGGACAGCTCACTGTCACTGGGCGAGTGGGCCGGTCCATCCTCCTCGACACGGCCTCCTTCGAACGACTGTCCGCAATCGGCACGCGCCGAGGCCGGGCGTGGACAGCCAAGACAGCTTGGGCGGCGCTGGCGCTCTTGTCCGGGCAGAACCCCACGTGGATCTCATCGTCGGAGAAGTCCCGGCTAAAAAGCAGACTGCGACGTCTCGATGCGGCCGCTGTCTGCAGCCTCGCCAGGCACAAAGACCGCACTTTCCGGTATAGAGCGACACAGGAGGCTCTGGACCGCCTCGGCCATTACCTGATCGCCAGTGGGGCCGCCGCCATGCGTGACGAATCCACTGCCGAAACGTTCGGCATGGCCGGCGGAGGCGGCATCGCCGAAGGATACGTCATGGCCGGGGATGCCAAGGCGCTGGCTGATTCGTTGGGCCTTGTTGAGGACCAGTCCGGTAATGCCATCATCCATGAGGTCGAGCTGGTAGAGCCGTTTGCCGAAGGCCGGGCACCCGTCGCCGCCGTTGCCGTGGATCTGATGGGGTCCCTGGCCACCCGGGAGCGCAGCGCCGGTAAGCGCGTCATCGAGGAGATGCTTCATGCCTGAGCCTGAGCCTGACCTGGCCGTTGCGGCCGCGGCCAATGGTCGGGAAATGTGGGACGTCTCCGTACTGCCGGGAGGCGGGGGACCACCATGGCCGCAGTGTCTGGAGCTGGCCAGGACGCTGCCCTCCACCCAGTGGACGCTCGTGGGCGGCCTCATGGTCCAGCTCCACTCCGCGGCCGCCGGACTGTCCGTCTCCCGACCAACCGCCGACGTGGACATCGTGCTGCACATCGAGACCGGAGCGGCCACGACGTCGTCGGCGTCGGCAGCGCTCACCGGGCTGGGCTACACCTTGCAGAGGTCCATCGACCACGACGCTCCTGCGCACCGGTTCGTCCGCGGCAAGCAGCAGATCGACGTCATGATCGCTGATCACTTGCCGGAGGCTAAGGTTCCCACCATCGGTGGCCGCAAGCCCTTCCAAGTCTCCGGCGGCACGCAAGCGCTGAAGCGGACCGTCAATTGCCGGCTTGTCGGCGGCGACGGCGAGTCTGTCGTCATCAGCATCCCGAACGCGCTTGGTGCCCTGGTCTTGAAAGGTGCGGCCTACCGGGAGGACTCCCGCGACCGGGACCGGCACCTCGACGACGCCGTGGTCTTGTGCGCCACGATCAAGACGCCACTGACCACCGCGAAAGAGATGGGCGGTAGCGACCGGTCCCGCATTCTGCCGCTCCAGAGCGTGCTTGAGAATCCGGACCACCGCTCCTGGCAACTCCTTGACGATGCTGATCGGACAACCGCGATGGACGCGCTACGCATCCTTGCCAGCAACCCGCAGCAGCTCCTGCCGGCGAACAGGCTCAAAGAGCATTAGAGGAGGAGAAAAGCGATAACCGTGCCGTCGGCCTGTCAGCGCTGGGTCTGCAGCGCGGCGTCGAACGCCGTGGCTTCCACCCGCCCTCGGATGAAGAACAGCGATCCCAGTCCCACGACGATCACCACGATGTTGCCCAAGCCGGCGATCGCTGCCAGCGGACCGGAGGCAGCGTGTGCGGTCTGCAGGAAGATGCTGGGGTCGGTGCTGGCGTGCAGCAGGATGGGCGCAATCAAGCTGCCCGAGAGCCGCAGGGCCAGATACATGCAGATGCCAAATGCGAAGGTGTAGAGCAACTGGACGAGTGTGGCGAACAGTGACTGGCCCGAGAGCAGGTTGCCGGCGTGCAAGCCAGCGAAGACCGCTGCCGAGACAACGGCCACCACGATTTCCCGGTACCGGGCCTTCCTCAGGAGGTTGACGACGAAGCCACGTGTCAGCGTTTCTTCCGCGAAGCCGACGAAGAGACCGGCCAGAAGCCACGTCGCCACGACATCGAAGCCCACGGAGTCGTAGTCGATGGTGGCGAAGCGAAGGATGTTGAACGCCAAGACCGCAATAACCGCGATCCACATCCAGCCCCTGCCGCGGATGGGTTGGCGGGCAAAGAGCTCCTTAAGCCAAGCGACGGACCAGCCGAAGAGCACCAGCAGACCGCAGCCCACAAGGATCGGCAGCGCGTAGACAACAAGAATGAACGCCGCACTGTCCCGGTCCGGGAGTCCAGTCAGCAGCGGACCGAACGCCAGCGAACACAGGTTGTAGAGGACGAAGTACGCGACAGCGAGCAGCACAGCCCGCCACCATCCGCCCTTTTCCCAAAAAGACTTCCACCGTGACGTGCTTGTTTGCCCCATTCTTTGCCCCCTTGTAGGCGGTCCGTTCTGCTGGAACCGCTTCTGCGCCTAAGCTACCGCAACGCGCCCACGCCGGCACGGGCCAGCCGATGGTATTCGACGTGCTCAAGCAGAGATGCTGCTTCCTCGTCCACGATCACGGTGGCCCGCGGATGGAGCTGGACGATGGACCCGGGAACGGATGCGGACACCGGGCCCTCCAATGCGGCGGCGACTGCGGGTGCCTTGGCGGGGCCGAAGGCCAACAGAATGAGATGCCGGGCACGCTGGATGGTGCCCAAGCCCTGTGTGATGCAGTGGGTGGGCACGTGCGAAACGGAGTCGAAAAACCGTGCATTGTCGGCACGGGTCTGGGCAGCCAATGCCTTGATGCGTGTGGTGGAGCCCAGCGAGGATCCCGGCTCGTTGAAGGCAATGTGTCCGTTCGTGCCGATTCCGAGGATCTGGACGTCGATGCCACCCGCGGCGAGGATCGCGTGTTCGTACTCGTCACCGGCCTGCTCTACCTCCGGACCCGTCCCGCGCGGTGTTTTCACCAAGGAAGGCGTCAGCCCCAGCGGAACGACGACTTCGGAAGTGATGACGGAACGGTAGCTTTGCGGGTGGCCAGGCGGCACTCCGAGGTATTCATCAAGCGCGAAGCCGCGGACCTGGGAGACATCCAGTCCTTGGTCCCGGACAGCCGAGGCCAGGGCGGCGTAGGTGGAGAGCGGAGTTGAACCAGTCGCCAGCCCGAGCACCGCATCAGGCTTGCTTTCGAGGTGCCCAACAATGAGCGAGGCCGCAATGCTTCCTGCCTCGTTCTGGTCGCGGACAATGATGACTTCTGCCATAGGGTTTCTCCTCGGTGTTTGTGGGCGATGTCAGGTTTCTGGCTGCAGCGCCAGCAAACGGTTGGAACGGAATGAGACTGGCGAGTCTTTTCGGCTATGCCCGGATCAGCTGGCCTTCCGCATCGTCTGCATCGCCTGCTGGTCATCAATCCGGACCAGGTTCGGACCCCGCAGCGTATACAGGAACCCGTCCTCATCCGCGGTGATGTGCGGGCCGCTGTACCAGCCGCCGTTGATGCCGGGTACGACCACAGACACCGCGAAGCTCACCGGGTCGATGCGGAAGACGGTCGTATCGGAAACCCCGTACACCACCCCACGCGCCACCTGCAGGGCACCGAAGTCCGTGCAGACACTGCTGAGGTCGCCGCGATGGACCACGGTGCGGGTATCGAGATCTATGACGAACAGCCCTGCCGCACGCCGGGACATGCCATATAGGTATTTGCCATGGATGGCCATGGCGGCGATCCCTGTGCTTTGGCCAGGGTCGATCCGCCACAGCTCCTGGTTGGCCACCGGATCCCACGCCACCACGGTGCTGCGCGGTCCTGTGGAGTAGATGTTGTCTCCCCCGAGGTATGCCACACCGTCCTTGGTAGCCACCGCCCGGACCATCTGCAGGTTGTCGATGGGGTTTACCTTGGTGACCACTTGTGTGGTTGCCGGGTTGTAGGCGGCAAAGCATCCTCCGCCGCCGGTGTCATTCTGGGCACCGGCGATGACCAGCCCGTTGACCGCGTCCCAACAAACGTCGAGGGGCCGGTTCTGCCCTGCGGGGAGTGCCGCCACCTGATACGGCGGTTGGCCGGTGGTGGGGTCGAAGGCGTAGATTCCCCGGGAGTTGTACTGCCCCGTGAAGAGGACCCCACCCACCACCACGGCGTCCTTGGCTTCTCCGGTGGCGCGCAGGTAGCTCAGAGCGTTCGAAGCCAGTTGGTGCCGGGCGATCACGCCCGTCCCGCCCACGTAAACGTCACCCGCTCCTGCTGCCAGGCCCATGCACAGCTGCGGTCCGCCCGGAGCGCCGGCTGTGGTGAGGTCGTGTTTCACTGCGGTCCTGACCGCGGGGTCGATCTCGATCACGTCGTAGGAAGACACCGTCAGCGCCTTGCTTCCGTACACGTCCAGGCCCCACATCGCACCGACATCCTCGGTGAGGATTTGCGTGATCTTCTTCGTCGTCATGTTGTAGGCCCAGACCCCGGGTTCCTTCACGAAGAACACATCATTGCCCAACTGCCGGAACATGACACCGGTCTTGGGAATGACCGTGTACTTGGTGTGGTCGGCGAGATTGATCAGTACGGACTTTCCTGGACCCTTCACGCCAACGCCGAGCTGCCCATCCAGCACGCTGAGCGATGTCACCGAGACTCCGGAAGCGACCTCGGCCGGGAGGATGTTGGTGGACGTCTTGGTGGTGCGATCGAAGGCGAACAACCGCCCGGGACTGGACCCGTTGCCGCCCCCAAGCGTGCTGCCGGTCCCGAAGTACACGTAACCCGCCGTCGCCGCAATTGACTGGGCAATGGTGGCACCGGGATCGGGGACGCCCCAGCTGGACACCGCACCCGTTGCAGGATCGTATTCCCACAGGGAGGGTGCTTTGCTGGTGAGGCCGCCACCGGCTGCATACACCTTGCCATCTGGGGCAACGGCCAGAGCACGGATATCGCGGTCGCCTGTTTCGCCGACCCCCACTGCGGGTAACGTCGGCGTACTCAGGTCCCAGCGGTAGATGTTGGGTTTGCCATCGACGCCGTCGCGCAGCACTCCGGCGTACAAATACCGGCCGCTCGGATCGGCCGCCAGGGCCTGGATGCTGTAACCCGACCCGAGATCGGTCCTGGACGTCACACGTCCCGAGGGCAGGTGGAAGCCGATAATGCGCACCGGATCCAGGTTGCGTGAGCCGATGTAGACGGTGTCGCCAACCAGCAGTGAACTCATCAGCGAGAACTGCACGACGGCGGGGCCCAGGTCAGTGATTTGCGGACCTGCGCTGTTCGTAGGAACCGCATTGGCGGAACCTGCCGACATTGAAGCGAATGCGGTTGCCAATCCGGCAACTCCGCCGGCCTGCAGCAGTTGACGGCGGTTCATGGAAACGGACATGGAAGGTCTCCTCGTTGAGTATCCCGTTGGGGGTCCAGGGGCGGCAGCTTCCGAGACGTTCCGGATACGTTCAGGGCACCTGCCACCAGTGTTCCAGCGGTCCGCGTGCCAATTCCAGAATTCGAACATTTTCAAACCTCCCCATCCCTACCGGCGCCCTGCGCACCGCCATAGACTCATGCCATCCACGTTCTGGACGGTTCTGGAGAGGGGTGGCGTTGAGGGCAGGCATAGCGCGGGAGCGGATCGACGGTGAACGCCGCGTTGCCGCGACACCGGAAACCGTCAAGCAACTCGTCGGCCTTGGCCTCGAGGTCCAAATCGAGTCCGGTGCGGGACTTGCCTCCGGCCATGGCGACGCTGACTACCAGAAGGCGGGTGCCGCCGTCGTGCCTTCCTTGAACCTGTCCGAAGTGGACGTCTACTGCCACGTGCGTCCCATGGACCCGACGACGGCCGGAGCCCTCCGCCGGGGCGCGGTCACCGTGGGGTTGGGGTCGCCGTCGTCCGAGTTGCCTACTGTCCACGCGCTCGCCGCAGGCGGCATCACGTCCTTCGCCCTGGAACTGGTTCCGCGCATCTCCAGGGCGCAGTCCATGGATGCCCTGACGTCGCAGGCGCTGGTGGCCGGATACCGCTGCGTGCTCGAAGCTGCCATGCGACTGCCCCGGTTCTTCCCGCTCTACATGACGGCCGCCGGAACCATTCCTCCGGCACGCGTCCTGGTGCTGGGTGCGGGAGTGGCGGGTTTGCAGGCGATCGGCACTGCGAAACGGCTCGGTGCACGGGTGTCCGCCAACGACATCCGCCCGGCGTCCGCCGATGAGGTTGCGTCCATGGGCGGCACGTTCATCAAGCTGGATCTCGAGACGGCCGAAGCGTCCGGCGGGTACGCCCGCGAGCTCAGCGCCGACCGCGGCACCCTGCAGCGCGCCCTGCTCGCTCCCCACGTGGCGCAGGCTGACGTACTGATCACCACCGCGGCCGTCCCCGGAAGGCGGGCGCCGCTCCTGGTAACCCGCGAGATGGTCCAGGCCATGAAGCCCGGTTCCGTGGTGGTGGACCTGGCGGCGGAATCGGGCGGCAACGTTGAAGGCGTCGTTCCCGGGCAGGATCTCCACGTTCCTGCCGCCGACGGCCAGGGCACCGTCACGCTGGTTGGCCTCAAGGACCCGGCGTCCGCGATGCCCGCCGACGCGTCCCGGCTTTATGCCAAGAACGTCGCCAACCTCATCGCCCTGATGACGCAGGACGGCGTGGTGTCCCCCGACTTTTCGGATGAGGTGGTGGCGGGCACCTGCTTAACCCACGACGGCGTCATCCGCCACGCGCCCACGGCGGAGGCTGTAGCGGGACTCGCCGGGGAGACGTTGGGCAAGCCAGGTGAAGGAGTGCACTGATGGATGGTTTGAGCCTGCTCACGATCACCGTGCTGGCGGTATTCGTGGGTTTTGAAGTGGTTTCCAAGGTATCCAGCACGCTGCACACCCCGCTGATGTCCGGCGCCAACGCCATCCACGGCATCATTCTGGTGGGTGCCATCATCGTTGCCGGGCAGGCCGCGGAGCCGCTTGTCCTGGTGGTTGCACTCCTGGCAGTTGTCCTTGCCACGGCCAACCTCGTCGGTGGCTTCGTGGTGACCGACCGCATGCTGGAGATGTTCCGCGGACGGCAGCGGCCGCCGTCGAACGTTGAACGCGGCGAGCCTGCCGCAAAAGCCGCTGAGGAGCGTGGCCGGTGACGCTCCTGGACCCTCATTGGACCGCGCTTCTCTACTTGGCGGCCGCGGTGTGCTTCATCCTGGCGCTGAAGGGTCTGAGTTCGCCGAAGACGGCCAGGCGAGGCAATGTGATCGGGGCCTTCGGCGCTCTACTGGCGGTGGTCACCGTCTTCGTTTCCGTGCGGTTGGATAACGTGCCATGGATACTGGGGGCGATCGCGGTCGGGTCCGGCGTGGCGGCACCTGTGGCCCGGCGCGTGCAGATGACGCAAATGCCGCAACTGGTGGCGCTGTTCAACGGCGTTGGTGGTGGGGCTGCTGCGCTGGTCGCCCTGCTGGAGTTGGCGCACGCCGGCGACGAGTGGGTGCGGGTGGCAATTGTCTTCACCCTCCTGGTGGGCGCGGTGTCTTTCTCGGGTTCGGCGGTGACATTCGCCAAGCTGCAGGGCCTCATGACCACGCGACCGGTCACCTTCCCCGGCTTGCCCTGGCTGATGGCCGGGGTACTGGTGGCCGCCGTGGCGGCGTCGGTGGTGGTGGTCCTGAACGGCTCACTTCCGCTGGCCCTTGTTCTGCTGGTGTTGGGCCTGGTGGCCGGGGTCCTGTTGGTGCTTCCCGTGGGTGGGGCCGATGTGCCGATCGTCATCTCCCTGCTCAACGCGTTCACCGGCCTGGCGGTGGCGGCGTCCGGCCTGGTGCTGGGCAACGTGCTCCTGGTGGTGGCGGGCACGCTGGTTGGGGCTTCCGGAACAATCCTCACCCGGGCCATGGCCGCGGCCATGGGACGCAGCGTCGCCGGGATCCTTTTTGGTGCCTTCAAGGGAGGTTCGACGGCGGGGTCCACCGCTGTCAGCGAGCGGCCGGTCCGCTCGTCCAGTGCGGAAGACGTGGCGGTTCTCCTTGGCTACGCACAACGGGTGATCATCGTCCCCGGCTACGGACTGGCTGTGGCACAGGGCCAGCACACGGCCGCAGAACTCGCCCAAGCACTGGAATCGAGGGGTATCGAGGTGGACTTCGCCATCCATCCCGTGGCAGGACGCATGCCCGGCCACATGAACGTGTTGCTGGCCGAGGCCAATGTGCCCTACGAGTCGCTGAAGGAAATGGGCGACATCAACTCCGAGTTCAAGACCGCCGATGTCGCCCTGGTGGTGGGCGCGAACGATGTGGTGAACCCGGCAGCAAAGACCACGTCCGGCTCACCGATCTACGGCATGCCCATCCTGGAAGTTGCTGACGCCCGGCAGGTGGTGTTCCTCAAACGCTCCATGCGGCCGGGCTTCGCGGGGATCGAAAATGAGCTCCTGTACGAACCACAGACCACCCTGTTGTTCGGGGATGCCAAGGAATCGTTGACCAAGGTTCTGGGCGCGGTGAAGGGGTTGTAGTCTGCTCCGGTTTCCCGGTCAGTGCATGAAGCCGCTTGAATCCCGTTCGGTTTCATACTTGCCACAGCGCCGGCATCGCCTGTAACGCTCGCCATCCTCGGTGCTTTCGATGTGCCAGTCGTGGCTGAGATTCAGTTTGCAGAGCAGCATCTTGAGCATGGCGGACTCCGTTTCAGACGCGGCGGCCGGGCTCGATACGGCACCTCACCGCACCTCCAATTTTAGGATGCAAACCGCCCCGCGCGCAGGATCCCAGCCTGCTCCGCGCACCCTTCCCGGCCATCCGGCGTCGTTCTAAGCTGTTCCGTACGTGCGTTGCCATCCACCCAACAGGAGGTTGCCAAGTGACCGTGAAGCTCAACAAGAAGGCGTTCGACCACGCCAAACACCTGATCCGGGATGGCAAGGTAGCCAAAGACGAACGGGATGACTGGAGCGAGCACTCGCCTTCAACCAAGGACGAGAACGCGTTCCTGGACAAGCACGGCTTCGCTGACTACGGAAAGTGGTACCTCGGCGTCGACGATGAACACCCCGACGACCAAAAGGGGCACTATAAGTTTCCCATCGGTGATTTCAAGAAGATCCACCGCTGCGGAGTCATCTCAGCCGAAAGCCGGGCCGGACAATACGACTACGACGACATCCGCGACGCCCTCGGGAAGCTGTTGGAACAGATCGACGAGGAGTGAACGGCATGCAACAGGGAATGAATGCCGCGGCTCCCTTAGCGGATGCGGTCAGAGTCCAGGTCGTCGTCCAGGTTGCGGTCGGTGCGCGCGTTGGCAGCGCCTTCCTTGAGCAGGTCGCGGATTTCTGCCAGGAGAGCAGTGTCGGCCGGAAGCGGTTCTTCCTCCGGCTCCTCGGTGGCCAGGCGGTCCTTGACCATTGAATTGATCTTGTTCATGGGCGCCACAAAGATGAAGTAGACCACTGCGGCGGTGATCAGGAACGTCACCAGTGCCGTCAGCACAGCACCCAGGTTGACGAAGGTGGCCGGGTTGTCCTGCCAGATGCGGAAGCCCAGGCCATCCGCATTCACACCACCTGCTGCGGCGATCACGGGGTTGATGATGTTGTTGGTGAATGCGGTGACCAACGCGGTGAAGGCACTGCCGATAACGACGGCGATGGCCAGCTCGATCACGTTGCCGCGGAGTATGAAGTCCTTGAAACCCTTAAACATGTCATGTCCTCTGATTGGTGCGGGGCGTATGGCTCAAGCAGAGATCAAACTACCACTGCGGGGTTTCAAGAAGGTGCAGCGGGGCGAGAGAGCGATCGGAAAATGCGGCCGGGATGTGAGCGAGCATCGGCAGTGATGGATGCCCGCTCACATCCCGGCCCAATTTTGCGGATGCTCGCTCAGATCCTTTGCACGCCCTAACCGAACAGGGCCCGGGTGTGGTCGTTGAGGAAGATGCCGCGGGGGTCGAACTCACGGCGAACCTGGAGGAACGTGTCCAGCTCCGGGTAGAGGCGTTCCAGCCGGCTCCGGGTCATGAAGTGGATCTTGCCCCAGTGTGCCCTTGGTTCGAAGTCCTGGAGCACGGCGTCGGCGTCGCGGAAGAACTGCCAGTAGTCCGTCCCGGGCTTGGTGGTGAGCGTAATGACCGTGCTGTCGCGGCCCTGGAACTGTGACATGTAGGCATCGTCGGCCTTCACCCAGCGGACTTCCACGGGGTACTTCTGGTCAGGGTGCTTGGAGCGGATCAGGTCCTGGATGGCTTCCGTGGCCGCCAGCCCGTCCTCGCTGCGGACAAAGTATTCGAGCTCGTGGAACTGCGTGGTGAACCCACCCGGGTAGATCCGGTATGAACGGTCCAGGCGTGCGCCCTCGATGGTGGAGAGGCCCGACTCGTCCGGGACCGAAGCCACGTTGTACCGCTTGGTGTAGCTGCGGTCCGCCATATTGTGATCGGGTGAGCCTGGCAGGTCCAGAAGTTCGCACGAGTCTTCCCCGGGGCACCACAGGAAGGAGTAGTGCCGGTTGGAGTCGATGTCTTCCTGCCAGGTAGCTGCCGTTTCGGACCACGTGGGATAGGTGATTTCCTCCTGCAGGTAGTACTTGTCATCCACCTCGAGTTCGACCTCAAGGAAGATCCCCAAAGTCCCCAAAGCCACCTGGGCCGCACGGAGTTCGCGAAGCTGTCCGTCGCCGATCTCCACTATCTCGCCGTAGCCGTTGATCAGTTTCACCCAGCGCAGCTTTGACGAGAAGCTTCCAAGGTCCTTACCGGATCCGTGGGTGCTGGTGGCCAAGGCCCCGGCGATCTGCTGCTTGTCGATGTCGCCCTGGTTGCTGAGCGCGAGGCCCTGCTCCCAGAGCGGGTCGCCGAAAGCGTTGATGGTGGTTCCGGCCAAGGCCCGGGCACGGTGATTCAAGCGGTCCGTTCCGGTGATCCCGGTGAGCTTGGACATGTCCAGCAGGACGCCACCGGTCTGCACCAGGGGAGAGGACGAATGTCCCGAGCCAGCCGCCCGCACCGACAGGCCCTCGCGGATGGCGAACCGTACGGCGTCGAGAGTCTCCTGCTCATTCCTTGGCTGGACGGTGAAGGCGGGAGTCGAGGTTTGGTTGCCGCCCCAGTTGGTCCACGGGACCTCGGTCCGGAAAGGGGCCGACGGCGTGGCTGCAGGCGGTGCCGAGGGAACGATGGGGTTCACAGTGGTCATTTCACAAAGCTCCGTTGCTTCTCTGGTTTCGCGTAGTGGGGCTTACGCGCCGTGGTTAATCATGACGTGCTTGGTCCGGGAGTAGTCATCCAGGGCGTAGAGGGAGAGGTCACGGCCGTAGCCGGAACCCTTGAACCCGCCCCAGGGAACCTCGTTCGCCAGCACCAGGTGGGCGTTGACCCATACCGTGCCGAAGTCCAACTGCTTGGGGACGCGGAGTGAAAGGCTGGAATCCTTGGTCCACACGGAGGCGGAGAGGCCGTAAGGGCTCTCGTTGGCGCGGGTCACGGCTTCCTCGGTGCTGCTGAAGGTCTCAACAGTGACAACCGGACCGAAGATCTCGTGCGTCGCTATGGGCGCTCCCGCCGGAACACCGGTGATGACGGTCGGTTCGATGAAGAAGCCGGTCCCTTCAATGGCGGACCCACCAAGGGCGATGGTCAGTCCCGCGGAACGGGCTTCTGCCAGCGCTTCCTTGACGCGTTCGAAGTGCGGCCGGGAAATCATGGGGCCCATCTCCACCGTGTCCCCGGCATCCGGGGCACCCACCACCAGCGAACCCACCTCTTCAACCAGGTGTTGGGTGAATTCCTCGGCCACCGACTCGTGGACCAGCACACGGCAGGCTGCACCGCAGTCCTGGCCCGCGTTCCAGTACCCGGCGTTCCGGACGCCGGCAGCGGCAGCCCGGAGGTCGGCGTCGGGAAACACCACAACGGGAGCCTTGCCGCCCAGCTCAAGGTGGACGCGCTTGACGGATCGGGCTGCCGTTTCGGCAACTGCCTGGCCGCTGACGACGCTGCCGGTCAGGGCAACCAGGGCGATGTCGGGGTGTTCCGACAACCGCTGGCCCACTGTCCGGCCCTGCCCGGTCACGACATTGAGGATGCCGTCCGGGATGCGTCCGGCCAGGAGTTCGACGAGCTTCAGCGTGGAGAGCGGCGTCTGTTCCGAGGGCTTCATGACGATGCTGTTGCCAGCAGCCAGGATAGGCGCGATCTTCCAGGCGGCCATGAGGAGCGGGTAGTTCCACGGGGTGATGACGCCAACCACGCCCACCGGCTCACGAATGATCACGGAGGTGTGGTCTGTTGCGTAATCCCCGCCGGCCATGGAGGTCAGGGTTCGGGAAGCGCCGGCCATGAAGCGGAAAGTGTCGATGGTGCTGGTCACATCGTCCTCGGCAACCGCCAATGGCTTGCCTGTGTTGGCGGACTCGATGACTTCAAAGGCCTCGCGGTTGGCTTCGATGATGTTCGCTATGAGGTTCAGGACGTCCGCGCGCTCCTTAGGGGTGGTGGCACCCCAGGTTTTCTGGGCTTCGACGGCGGCTGCCACCGCGGCGTCCACATCGGCCGCGGTGCCCGCCTGGACAGAGGTGATGATTTCCTCGGTGGCGGGATTGACGACGTCGATCAGGTTGCCGGAAGCAGCGGCGGGAACGAAGGATCCATTCATGAAGTGCCCGATGGGCGGAAGGACCGCGGAGACATCGGAGGTGCCTTCGGCACGGTGGACGGTGAACGTCTCGGACTGGGTGGTGGTCATGATGCTTCGCTTTCAGATGAGGTCTGGTCAGATGAGGTCAGGGGTGAGGGAGCTGGATGGAAAGGGGGCGGCTTCTGTCTTCTTGCCGAACAGGCGGGCCGCAACGTAGTAAAGCGGTGCGACGACCACCAGGCCGACGATCCAGGAGATGTCCACACCGCCCATGGCCGCAGCCAGCGGCCCGGTGTAGATCGCGGTTGCCGAGAAGGGCACCTGGATCAGGGCGCCTGCTATGTACGAACCGATGGCGACCCAATTGAACCGCCCGTACACGCCGCCGTCGCGTTTGAAGAAGTCCTCTACGCGGTATTCGCCGTGCTGCAGCAGGTAGTAGTCCACCAGGTTGATGGCGGTCCAGGGGACCAGGACGTACATCAGGAAGGACAGGAAGTTGGTGTAGAAGAGGATGAAGTTGTCGCGGGCGAACAGGGCGATGGAGACAGCAAGGATAAAGAGCACGACGGCGGCCACGCTGCGGGTTTTCGCGCGGGGAAGCCAGGTGGGCTTGAAGGTCTGTCCGATGGTCAGTGCGCAGAGGACGCCGCAGTAGAGGTTCATGGCGTTGGAGGCTGCTACGCCCAGGCAGAAGATGCCGACGATGACCAGTGTCCAGGGTTGAAGGAGGGTGCCCAGGCTGCCGACGATCTCTACGTCGCCGGTGCTCATGGACACTGCCAAGGTGCCAACCAAGGCGCCCAGGAGCATGGGGAAGAGCGTACCCAGTACGCAGCCTGAGTAAGAAGCCCAGAAGGCCGGGGCGGACCCCGTGCCTTGCGGCATGTAGCGGGAATAGTCTGAAACGTAGGGCGCGTAAGCCAATTGCCACAGGGCCGAGACGGAGATGGTGCCCATGAAGCCCACCCAGTTGAAGTTGCCTTGCTCCAGGAAGTTGGCTGGAAGACCATGCACAAGGAGTATCCAGCCGAAAGCCAGCAGCAGCGCCAAGCCTGCCGCTACGCTCAAAATACGGGCGTAGGCGTGAATGAGCCGGTAGCCGAAGATCGTGGCGATGACGCTGACCACACCGATGATGATGATGCCCGCGTCAACGCTGATTCCCGGGCTGACGGCGGCCAACGCTTCGCCGCCGAACACCAGGTTGGCGGCGAAGAATCCCACGTACATGACCACCACGATCACCACGATCAACAGGGCGCCGAACGAACCGAACTGGCCGCGGGTCTGGATCATCTGGGCAACCCCGAGCTGGGGTCCTTGAGCAGAGTGCAGGGCCATGAAAATGCCGCCGAGCAGGTTGCCGATGATGATGCCGACGATCGCGGGGATGAAGCTCAAACCGAACACCGTGGTTGCGAGGCCGCCGGTCACGATGGTCATGATCATGATGTTGGAACCAAACCAGATGGTGAACAGGTCCCGGGCCTTGCCGTGGCGTTCGTTGAGGGGAATCGGCTGGATGGTCTTGTCCTCAAGCCGCGGAACCTCTGTTGCCTGTTTCGTGGATGACAGCGTACTCATGATGCGCTCCGGGACACCGATTCGAGTTCACGGATTTCGGAGGCCTTGCTCCGGTTGACCATCAGGGCGAGGAGGTCGAAGACCAGCGTGGCTGCGGCCACCGTGGTGATGTCTGCGTGGTCGTAGGCGGGAGCGACTTCCACCACGTCTGCTCCGACGATGTTGATGCCGTCCAAACCGCGGAGCAGGGCAAGGAGTTCGCGGGAGTGGAGCCCGCCCATCTCCGGGGTGCCGGTGCCGGGAGCGTAGGAAGGGTCCAGGACGTCGATGTCGATCGAGACATAGACAGGCGTGTCGCCAAGGCGTTCCTTGACCCGCTCGATCGCCGCCGGAACACCCATGACGTCCAGGTCCGAGCAGCGGATGATCTGGAAGCCGAACTCGTGGTCCCGGAGGAAGTCGTTGCGGTCATATACCGGTCCGCGGATACCCACATGCATCGACTTGTCCTCCACAAGCAGCCCCTCTTCGAAGGCGCGGCGGAAGATGGTGCCGTGCGTGATTGGCTGATCGAAGTACGTGTCCCACGTGTCCAGGTGGGCGTCGAAATGCAGGAGTGCGACCGGTCCATGGACCTTGTTCAGTGCCCGCAGCATCGGCAGGGCAATGGTGTGGTCGCCGCCGATGGATACCAAGCGCTTCGATTCGCTGATGAGCGGCAGCGCCTGTTCCTCGATCTCGCGGACAGCCCGGGTGATGTCGTAAGGGGTGCAGGCGATGTCGCCTGCATCAACAACCTGGGCTTCGTACACCGGCTCGACGTCGAGCTCCGGATGGTAGCCCGGGCGCAGGAGACGCGATGCCTCGCGAACCGCGGCAGGACCAAAACGGGCGCCGGGCCGGAAGGAGGTTCCGCCGTCGAACGGCACGCCGACAATGGCGATGTCATAGTCCGGAACGCGGTCGATCTGGGGGAGTCGGGCGAAGGTGCCGAGGCCGGCGTAGCGGGGAACCTTGGTTGCGTCTACGGGGCCGATGGGCTGGTGCGTGGTCATGGCTGAATCCTTCGAGTAGCTGGGTGCTCGCCGTTGAGCGGGAAGTGCATAACTCAATTCTTGGTGACCCCGATCACTGCGGATAGCGGTACATTGACTACAAATGGTCGGGGCGTTTAGACAAACGTCTAAACGCCCCGAAACAAGACCCAGGAGTCATCATCCATGGCCATCACCGTCGCCGAACTCGTCGCCGAGCCGCAGCTCGCGCTGACCCTTCTGGCCGGCGCGGACGGAACAGGCAACCGCATCACCTGGGCACACACCTCAGACCTCCCGCGCTTGTGGGAGTGGGTCACCGGCGGGGAGCTCATGATGACCAACGGGCTCTCCATCCCGGCTGATCCGGAGGGGCAGGTGGCGCTCGCAGAGGCCTTGGTGGACGCGGGTGCCAGTGCGTTGGCGATTGGCGAGAAGATGCACGCGCCGCCGCTGACGGAGGAATTCCTGCAGGCCTGCGACCGGCTTCCCCTGCCCCTGATCAACATCCCGTACCCGCTCCCGTTCATCGCCATTGCGCGGTCCGTGGCCGAGTCGTCGCTGCTTGAGGAATCGCGGCGGCTTCGGCAGACGGCCCGGGTGTACGACCTCCTCCGCACGGCCGGCGCCTCGGAGGACCACTGGCAAAGCCTGGTGCTGCGGCTCGCCACGGAGCTGGATTCGGAGCTGTTCGTGGTGGACCGCCGTTGCCTCCATCCATGGCACCCCGAGGGGCAGTCCCTGCCGGAATTCCTTGTGGAGGAATGGTCGCCGCACCCGGGCCAGGTCTCGGTTGCGGGCAAGAACTTCCAGTGGCACCGGATCCGCGGCCGGCACGTCCTCACCATGGACATTCCCACCCATGCCAACGCGCTGCTGGTGGTGCTGCCGGGCAGTGAACTGCACCCTGACGCCGTCGTGCTCCTGCATGCCGCGACCGTGCTGGGACTGCAGTTGGCCCGGATTGTCCTCTCGCTCGAAGGCCGCCACCGGCTGGCCGGTGAGTTCCTTTTGCAGGCGCTTGACGGGCGCCTTGGCACGGCCGAAATGGAACGGCGGCTGGAGGCTTTCGAGGTACCTCCGCAACGCTTCGTGGTCGCCTCGATGTCGGCGGACGACGCCGACAGGCTGGCAAGCGTGCACATCGAACTCTGGCGGCATGGGACATCGGCCGCTTCACTGAGGCGGAACGACCGGCTCCACGTGGTGGTCGCGGCGGACTTGGCGGACGAGTTGCTGATCCACTGTGCGGGCTTGGGAACCACCATCGGTGTGAGCTCCGCATCCGCGGTGGGCGGGCTTCAACAGGCCTTGCAGGAGTCGTTGTGGGCGCTGGGTTCGGCCAAGGCGAACAAACTGGGGCTCGCCCGGTACGCCCAAGGGCCAAGCTGGCTGGGTTTGACCGGATTCGAGGAAGGAAGCGCATTGGTCCAGCGGCTCCTGGGCCCGGTTTTCGAATACGAGCAGCGCCAGGACGGTGACCTCATGGTCACGCTGAAAACCTATCTCAACTCACAACGCTCGTGGCAAAAGACGGCTTCCGCCCTCTTCACGCACCGGCAAACCATCATCTACCGGATCCGGAAAATCGGTGAGCTTACAGGCCTGGATATGGGTGAAACCTCAACGCTGGCGCAGCTCTGGCTGGCCTTGCAAATCCACGAGGCGATGCACGGTTAGGCCCTTATTCAAACCCAGCGGGAAACGTCCGCCTTGCCATTGTCAGCGACCAGCCGCTATGGTGTGAAGCGTGTCACCGAGGTGGCGCACACGCTTTTGATCTGCGGCGGGAGAGTCCTGCCGGGTACATCCAGTCAGGCGCCGTAGGAGCAAATCCTCCCCAGGAATCTCTCAGGCCCATGTACCGCCGCGGCGAGGCAACTCTGGAAAGCAGTCCGGGCAACCGGGCTCACCGACGGTGCAAGTGGACCTTGCCAAGAACACAGTCCACGGAATCTCTCAGGTCCAATACAGAGCGGGGAGGAACCCATATTCACCATGGCGCTCAGCGGGCGCCTGAATCCTGGAGTTCCTCTTGACTGTTAAATCCTCCCCAACCGCTTTCGCGGACCGGCATATCGGCGCCCGTCGCCAGGCCGATGTTGAGACCATGCTCAAGGCCATCGGCTACGACTCCGTCGATGGCTTGGTTGACGTGGCCGTTCCCGATTCCATCCGCCAGTCATCGCCGCTCGCCCTGCAAAAGGCGCTGAGCGAGACCCAGGTCCTGGCCGAACTCCGCAAGCTCGCGGCGAAGAACAAAACCGCCGTCCAGATGATCGGCCAGGGCTACTACGACACCATCACGCCCCCGGTCATCCGCCGCAACATCCTCGAATCCCCGGCCTGGTACACCGCTTACACGCCCTACCAGCCGGAGATTTCCCAGGGCCGCCTCGAAGCGCTCCTGAACTTCCAAACCATGGTCCAGGACCTCACGGGCCTGCCCATCGCCAACGCTTCCCTCCTTGATGAAGCCACCGCAGTGGCCGAGGCCGTGCTGCTCATGCGCCGCGCCAACAAAGCTGTGAAGGACGGCAAGACCGTCCTCGACGCCGACCTCCTCCCGCAGACCATCGCGATCGTGAAAGGCCGCGCCGA
The DNA here is from genome assembly GCF_052156435.1 of Paenarthrobacter sp. NCHU4564. Taxonomy (NCBI): domain Bacteria; kingdom Bacillati; phylum Actinomycetota; class Actinomycetes; order Micrococcales; family Micrococcaceae; genus Paenarthrobacter; species Paenarthrobacter sp. NCHU4564. The sequence goes on along the minus strand of NZ_JBQLIS010000003.1, from coordinate 124,629 downwards.
GGCACTCGGCTTCGAGGTTGAGGTCGCCGACCTTTCCGCAGGACTGCCCGACGGCGACATCAACGGCATCGTCCTCCAGCAGCCTGGCGTTTCGGGCCGGGTCTTCAACCACGCCCCCGTGATCGCTGCGGCGAAGGAACGCGGTGCCTTGGTCACTGTGGCTGCCGATCTGCTGGCACTCACGCTCATCACGCCCCCGGGCGAACAAGGTGCGGACATCGCCGTCGGAACCGCCCAGCGCTTCGGTGTCCCGCTGTTCTTCGGCGGCCCGCACGCCGCGTACATGGCTGTCCGCACCGGTATGGAGCGCACGCTTCCGGGCCGCATCGTCGGTGTCTCCAAGGACAACGCCGGCGTGCCCGCGTACCGCCTCGCCCTGCAGACCCGCGAGCAGCACATCCGCCGCGAAAAGGCCACGTCCAACATCTGCACGGCACAAGCCCTGCTCGCGATCGTTGCCTCGATGTACGCCGTCTACCACGGCCCCGAGGGCCTCAAGTCGATCGCCGAGACCGTCCACGGCAACGCCCGCGTGCTTGCTACCGCCCTGCAGAAGGCAGGCCGTGAACTCGTCTCCGACTCCTTCTTCGACACCCTCACCGTCAGCGTTCCCGGCAAGGCGGACAAGGTGATCGGCGCGGCCGAGGCACGTGGTATCAACCTCCGCTACATCGACGCTGACACCGTGGGCGTTTCCGTTGATGAAACCACGACGCCGGAAGTCCTCTCCGCAGTCGCCGTCGCCTTCGGTGCCGGTCCGGTAGGGGACGCAGCCGGGTTCGAGTTGCCGTCCGACGTAGTCCGCACTTCCGACTTCCTGCAGCACCCGGTGTTCAACACGCACCGTTCCGAGACCCAGCTGTTGCGCTATATCCGCAAGCTGTCCGACCGGGACCTCGCGCTGGACCGGACCATGATTCCGTTGGGTTCGTGCACCATGAAGCTGAATGCCACGGCTGAGATGGAGGCTATCTCTTGGCCGGAGTTCGCTTCGATCCACCCGTTCGCCCCGGATTCCCAGACCGAGGGCTGGCGTGAGCTGATCTCCGGTCTGGAAGCCGATCTCACCGAAATCACCGGCTACGACCAGGTGTCCATCCAGCCGAACGCCGGTTCCCAGGGTGAGCTTGCAGGCTTGCTCGCGATCCGCGGCTACCACCTGTCGCGCGGGGATGACCAGCGCAACGTCTGCTTGATTCCGGCTTCCGCCCACGGCACCAACGCCGCTTCGGCAGTGCTGGCCGGCATGAAGGTGGTCGTGGTGGCTACCGCTGCCGATGGCACGATTGACCACGCTGACCTGGCTGCGAAGATCGAGGCCAACCGCGACGTTCTCTCGGCCATCATGATCACCTACCCGTCCACCCACGGTGTTTACGACGCTGACGTTCGCGAGGTTTGCGACGCGGTCCACGAGGCCGGCGGACAGGTGTACGTGGATGGTGCCAACCTCAACGCGCTCGTTGGCTTGGCACAGCCGGGCAAGTTCGGCGGGGACGTGTCCCACCTGAACCTGCACAAGACTTTCTGCATCCCGCACGGCGGTGGCGGACCCGGTGTTGGTCCCGTTGCTGCGAAGGCGCACCTGGCCCCGTTCATGCCCGGTGATGCCAACAATGCTTCCTCCGAGGGTGGTGTGGCCATCTCGGCTTCGCGCTTCGGCTCGGCCGGTGTGCTCCCGATTTCCTGGGCCTACGTGAAGCTCATGGGCGGCGAAGGGCTGACCGAGGCCACCAAGTCGGCACTGCTGGCCGCGAACTACGTGGCTTCCCGCCTGGACGAGCACTTCCCGGTCCTCTACACGGGCGAAGGTGGACTCGTGGCCCACGAGTGCATCCTGGACCTGCGCGAACTGACGGCACGCACCGGTGTCACGGCCGAGGACGTGGCCAAACGCCTCATCGACTTCGGCTTCCATGCCCCGACCTTGGCGTTCCCGGTTGCCGGCACTCTCATGGTGGAGCCGACGGAGTCCGAGGACCTCGCCGAGATCGACCGCTTCATCGAGGCCATGATCACCATCCGCGCCGAGATCGAGCAGGTTGCTGCCGGTGATTTCTCCGTGGAGAACTCCCCGCTTCGCAACGCACCGCACACGGCAGCCGCCGTCGTGAGTTCCGCTTGGGAGCGCGACTACCCGCGTGAGCAGGCCGTCTTCCCGGTGCCGAGCCTCAAGCAGGACAAATACTTCCCGCCGGTGGGCCGGATTGACGGTGCGGCGGGTGACCGGAACCTGGTCTGCTCCTGCCCTCCGATCGAAGACTTTCAGAACTAAGGAACCCGACTATGTCTGAGAACTACACCGCTCTCTTCGAGCAGCACAAGAAAGCCGGCGCCTCCTTCACGGACTTCGGTGGCTGGCAGATGCCCCTCAAGTACACCTCCGAACTCGCCGAGCACCACGCAGTCCGTAACGCCGCTGGCCTGTTCGATCTCTCCCACATGGGCGAAGTCTGGGTGACAGGACCGGAAGCTGCCGCGTTCCTGGACTACGCCTTGGTGGGCAAGTTGTCCGCGATCGCTGACGGGAAGGCGAAGTACTCGTTGATCTGCGATTCCGACGGCGGGATCATCGACGACCTGATCACGTACCGTCGTGGTCCGGAGAAGTTCCTCGTGGTGCCGAACGCCGGCAATGCCAAGATGGTTGCAGCGGCCCTGTCCGAGCGCGCTGCCGGGTTCGACGTTGTTGTTGAGGACGCTTCCGCTGAGACGTCCCTCATCGCGGTCCAGGGCCCTCTTGCTGAAACGATCCTGTTGCGCCTGGTTCCGGCCGAGCAGCACTCACTGGTCACGGAACTGAAGTACTACGCAGCCGTTGAGGTCTCGATTGCCGGAGAGGAACTGTTGCTCGCACGTACCGGATACACGGGCGAGGACGGCTTCGAGATCTACGTGCCGAACGCGGACGCACCTGCACTCTGGGAGGCGCTGCTCGAAGCCGGCGAAGGCCACGGACTCATCCCCGCAGGCCTGGCCGCCCGTGACTCCCTCCGCTTGGAAGCCGGGATGCCGCTCTACGGCAACGAACTCTCCCGGCACGTCAACGCCTACGCAGCCGGGCTCGGTCCCGTGGTGGCGCTGTCCAAGGAGGGTGACTTCGTGGGCAAGGAAGCACTGGCTGCCATCAAGGCTGCCGGTGTTGGAACCACGATCGGGCAAAAACTCGTCGGCCTCAAAGGCACCGGACGTCGCGCGGCCCGCGGTCATTACCCGGTCCTCAAGGATGGTTCCCTGATCGGAGAGGTGACCTCCGGCCAGCCGAGTCCCACGCTCGGTTACCCGGTCGCGTTGGCGTATGTCGACGTCGAGCATTCCGCCCCGGGCACCACCGTTGACGTCGACCTCCGCGGAAAGGCGGAGCCGTTCGAAGTCGTCGCGCTGCCTTTCTACAAGCGCCAAAAGTAGTCACGAGAGAAGGATCTGATATGAGCAAAGTTGTTGCCGAGCTGAAGTACTCGGCTGAGCATGAATGGGTTGCTGCAGATGGCGACGGGCCGGTGGGTATTGGAATCTCCGCCGTTGCTGCGGACGCCCTGGGTGACATCGTGTACGTGGACCTGCCCGAGGTCGGCTCCACGGTGACCGCGGGGGAGACCTGCGGCGAGGTGGAGTCCACCAAGTCCGTCTCCGACCTGTACTCACCCGTGACCGGTGAGGTGACCGAGATCAATGACGCCGTGGTCGACGATCCGGCACTCATCAACAACGACCCCTACGGTGCCGGCTGGCTGTTCAAAGTCGCCGCCACTGAAGAAGGCCCGCTGATGACGGCCGAGGAATACGCAGCAGCCAACGGAGGCGAACTGTGAACCCGGTATCAGTGAGTGAGTTCGAGCAGGTTGTATCGGCGTCGCTGGATGCCGACCTCGCCTCCCTGGACCCCGAGATCGCGGCAAAGATCGACGACGAACTCGGCCGCCAGCGCGGTGGCCTGGAAATGATCGCCTCCGAGAACCACACCGCCGTTGCCGTAATGCAGGCCCAGGGTTCGGTGCTGACCAACAAGTACGCCGAGGGCTACCCGGGCAAGCGCTACTACGGCGGCTGCGAGCACGTTGACGTGATCGAACAGCTCGCGATCGACCGCATCAAATCGCTGTTCGGCGCCGACTACGCCAACGTCCAGCCGCACTCCGGTGCGCAGGCCAACGCCTCCGTGATGCACGCGCTCATCAAGCCGGGCGACACCATCATGGGCCTGAACCTGGCTCACGGCGGCCACCTCACGCACGGCATGCGGATCAACTTCTCCGGCAAGCTGTACAACGTGGTCCCGTACGGCGTCCGCGAGGACACCCACACCGTGGACATGGCCGAGGTGGAGGCGCTGGCGCAGCAGCACAAGCCTGCTTTGATTGTGGCCGGCTGGTCCGCTTATGCGCGGCAGCTGGACTTCGCCGAGTTCCGCCGGATCGCCGACTCAGTTGGCGCGTACCTGATGGTGGACATGGCGCACTTCGCGGGCCTCGTGGCCGCGGGCCTGCACCCCTCGCCCGTCCCGCACGCCCACGTCACCACGTCCACCACGCACAAGACCCTCGCCGGTCCGCGCGGCGGCATCATCCTCTCCAACGACGCCGACATCGCCAAGAAGATTAACTCCGCGGTGTTCCCGGGCCAGCAGGGCGGACCCCTGGAGCACGTGATCGCGGGCAAGGCCGTAGCGTTCAAGATCGCCGCGTCCGAGGAATTCCGTGAGCGCCAGTCGCGCGTCCTGGCGGGCGCACGGATCCTCGCCGAGCGGTTGGTCCAGCCCGACGTCGCAGCGGCGGGCATCTCCGTGGTCTCCGGCGGCACCGACGTGCACCTGGTCCTCGTGGACCTGCGCGACTGCGAACTCGACGGCCAGCAAGCCGAAGACCGCCTCGCCGCGATCGACATCACCGTCAACCGCAACGCCGTTCCGTTCGACCCCCGCCCACCGATGGTCACCTCCGGCCTGCGCATCGGCACCCCGGCGCTTGCGACGCGCGGCTTCAGCGAAGCAGCCTTCCGCGAGGTTGCGGACATCATCGCCGAAGCGTTGATCGCCGACGCCGACGCGGACCTCACGGGGCTGCGTCACCGCGTCGAGACCCTCGCCGAAGCACACCCGCTTTACCCGGAGGTCGCGAACCTCGGCTAAGCCTCGAGGAGTTCGCCCGGCGGGCCTGACGTCCTCTGCGGGCTCGGTTGCGGCCTGGCGGCCGTTGGGGCCGGCATCCTCCGCGTGCTCGGTCGCGAAGACGCCCGCTGGGCGGACGTGACGCTCCCTTAGACGCACGCTTCCGGATGTCGGCCCCAAAGGGCCAAGGGTTGGCTCCTCCGGGTTGGGGACAGGACTCGCGGCTCGTTTGTTTTGAGAAATGGGACCACCTGCCGAGGGTGGGCTCATATTGATCTACCCGGGTGGGGTATTTGCTGGGAACGGATGCCCCACGTCAATACCGGGTTTGGAGGTTTGGTACTGGACCTCCGCGGGGGCTGGGCTGCCTTGGCTCAGGAATTGGCCCAGCCCCCATCTACTTGTTTTGTTTCACTCCTCCCGGGAAGGGACCCAGCCATGGCTGTTGGTGTTTTCGATCTGTTCTCCGTGGGCATTGGCCCGTCGAGCTCGCATACTGTGGGGCCGATGCGTGCCGGGGCGGTGTTCGCCCGGGAGCTCAAAGAGTCCGGAGTCCTCGACTCCGTGGCGGGGTTGCGGGTGGATCTTTACGGTTCCCTGGCTGCGACCGGAAAAGGGCATGGCACGTTCACCGCGACCCTGCTGGGCCTTGAGGGCTTCGAGCCTGAGTTGATCCTCCCCGACGAGGTGGAGGAGCGTCTGGCTTCGATCGCTGAGACCGGCAAGCTCAACCTCGCCGGTGGTGTCCAGTTGCCGTATGCGGTGGAGGATATGGTGTTGCATCCGTTGACGGTGTTGCCGCGGCATACGAACGGGATGAAGTTCGCTGTTTCTGATGCTGAGGGGAACGTGCTGAGGGAGGCGACGTTTTTCTCGGTGGGTGGTGGGTTCATTGTCCGTGAGGGTGAGGAGGACACGGCGCGGGCTGAGTTGGAGGAGTCCAAGGCTGAGTTGCCGTTGCCGTTCCGGACGGCGGCGGAGTTGTTGGGGCGGTGCTCGTCGAAGGGTTTGCGGATCAGCGACATCATGTTGATCAATGAGCGGGCGTCCCGGTCGGAGGAGGAGATCCGGGAGGGGCTCTTGCATATCTGGTCTGTGATGGAGGCCTGCGTTGAGACCAGTCTGAAGCGTGAGGGTGTGCTGCCGGGCGGTTTGCGGGTGAAGCGTCGTGCGCCTGATTGGTTGGAGCGGTTGTTGAAGGAGGACAAGGACCGCATTGATCCGAAGTATTGGCAGGAGTGGGTGAACCTGATCGCCCTGGCCGTGAACGAGGAGAACGCTTCCGGTGGGCGGGTGGTGACGGCTCCGACCAATGGTGCGGCGGGGATTATCCCGGCTGTGCTGTATTACGCGTTGCATTACGCCCCGGGCATGGATCAGGCCAGCCAGTCGGACCGGGATGATGTGGTGGTGCGGTTCTTGCTTGCTGCTGGTGCGGTGGGTGTGTTGTACAAGGAGCAGGCTTCGATTTCCGGTGCTGAGGTGGGGTGCCAGGGTGAGGTGGGGTCGGCGTCGTCGATGGCTGCTGCGGGGTTGGCTGAGGTGATGGGTGGTTCCCCGGCTCAGGTGGAGAACGCGGCGGAGATCGCGATGGAACATAACCTGGGGCTGACGTGTGATCCGATCGGCGGGTTGGTGCAGATTCCGTGTATTGAGCGGAACGCGATTGCTGCGGCGAAGGCGATCAATGCCGCGAAGATGGCGTTGTGGGGTGATGGCACGCACCGGGTGTCCCTGGACGAGGTCATCGTCACGATGCGCGAGACCGGCAAGGACATGTCCCACAAGTACAAGGAAACCGCGATGGGCGGCCTGGCCGTCAACGTCGTCGAATGCTGAAAACCACATCCGGAATGAAGACGAAGGAAAACCATGACCCTGGCACCTGAAGGCCGCAAGCTGCTGCGCGTCGAAGCCCGCAATGCACAAACCCCTGTTGAGCGTAAGCCGGAGTGGATCAAGGCGAAGGTCCAGATGGGGCCGGAGTTTGTCGGGTTGAAGAACCTGGTGAAGAAGGAAGGCCTGCACACGGTGTGTGAGGAGGCCGGGTGCCCGAACATTTTCGAGTGCTGGGAAGACAAGGAAGCGACGTTCCTGATCGGCGGGTCCGAGTGCACCCGGCGCTGTGATTTCTGCCAGATCGATACCGGCAGGCCCTCCCCGCTGGACCGGTTCGAACCCACCAAGGTGGCCCGGTCCGTGCAGGCCATGCAACTGCGCTATGCGACCGTGACCGGGGTGGCCCGTGACGACCTCGAGGACGAGGGCGTGTGGCTGTATGCCGAAACGGTCCGCAAGATCCATGAACTGAACCCCGGCACAGGGGTGGAGTTGCTGATCCCGGATTTCTCCGGCAAACCCGAACACATCGCCGCGATCTGCGACTCCAAGCCCGAGGTGTTCGCCCACAACGTGGAGACCGTGCCCCGTATTTTCAAGCGCATCCGGCCCGCGTTCCGCTACGAACGCTCCCTGGATGTCATCACGCAGGGCCGGGACCTGGGCATGGTGACCAAGTCCAACCTGATCCTGGGCATGGGCGAAACCCGCGAGGAAATCTCCGAAGCCCTGCGGGACCTGCACGCCGCCGGGTGTGACCTGATCACGATCACCCAGTACCTGCGCCCGTCCGAACGGCACCTGCCCGTGGACCGGTGGGTCAAGCCCCAGGAATTCGTGGACCTGCAGCACGAGGCCGAGGAGATCGGCTTCCTCGGCGTCATGTCCGGTCCGCTGGTGCGTTCCTCCTACCGCGCCGGCCGGCTCTGGGCCACCGCGATGCGCAAAAAGGGCTGGGCCATCCCCGAAGCCCTGGCCCACATCGAGTCCTCCGGCACCACCCGCCAGGAAGCCTCCACCATCCTCGCCGCCCACAGCTAGGCCATGGCCGGCGCACGGCCGGAACTGTGCAGGCCACCCGGCCCGGAAATGAGGGTGGGGACAAATACTACGACGGCGGTCCGCCCACCTCCCACGGTGGGCGGACCGCCGTCGTCATGGGGAAGAAGCGCGGGCCCGTGAAGCAGCCTCGCCACGTTCGAACACCAGCGCATTTTTGGCTCAAGACGGCCACAATGTTGACGCACCCCCTCCAAGCCCGCCGTCCACATTCCGGACAACAAGCCCAAAAGCCGGAAATGGACGCAGAAAAACTGAGTACCGCTCCAGGAGCCCCCAACGAGGACCGGGGCATCGGTGTCCAGCATCCCCCGATCCCAGTACTGGCGCGGAAATCCACCTTGCGCAGAAGCCGCACCAGGAGTCCCCCCGCTGGCCTTCACCAGCAAGGAACCAAGTAGTCCCCTTCCGGAAAACTGAGTACTTAAAGCGAATCAGGACGTATTCCTGAACGGTCGGTCGGCGCAAAAAATGGCGTACTTCCAAGGGTGGCGAGGGGGTGGCGGCAGCCAGAAATATTGGGGCATCGCTTCATCCGACAAACCCGATCGGATGCTGGGGGTGCGAGTCGGCTCCCCGGGGACGCACAACAACAGAGGAGTCAAAATGCAGAAGCTTTCCAGGAAGAGCCGTATCACCGCCGCCGTCGCAGGTGTGGCATTGGTAGCAGTCGGCGGCGGCGCGGCCTACGCCTACTGGACCACCACGGGTTCGGGCAATGGCACGGCCACCAACTCGTCCGGTGGCGGCACGGTAACCCTGCACGCCGCATTCGACGCCGGGCTTGCCCCGGGCAACCAGGTTCCGGTGGCCTACACGGCCGACAACGCGACCACGTCCGGCACGGTGGTAGGAGAGCTGAGCGCCACCGTCAGCACCAACAACGCCGGCTGCCTCCCGTCCTGGTTCACCGTGACCGCGGTGACCGGCAACAACCACGTTGCGGCCAACACCAGCGGTGTGTCCGTGGGCTCCGGCATCCTGACGTTCAACGACAGCGCCACCGAGAACCAGGATGCCTGCAAGTCCGCTGTCGTGACCGTCAACGTCACCAGCAAGTAAAACTCCGGCAGCCGGGCCCACCCATCTGGGAGGTGGACCCGGCTTCCGCATCCCGCTCACGAGCCCATCAGGAGAGCTTTCATGGATCACCGGTCTCAGCGAAAAACACCCGTCTTCCGCGTCGGGGCACCTGTCCGCGCCCTCCTGCTGGCCTTGGTGGTGGCGTTCATTCCCGTCACGGCGCTGGCTGCGAGCGGTGGCCAGGGCACGCCGTCGAAAGCTCCCAAGGGAATCACGGTGTCATTGACGCCGTCCAGCCGCACCGTGGACCAAGGACAGGCGGCCACGTATATGGTCATTGCGACGTCCACGGGCGGCTTTTCGGGCCCGGTTACGTTCGCAGCCGCGGGCCTTCCGGCGGGCACGACGGCGGCATGGTCGCCGTCGTCGGTATCCTTGCCTGCGGGCGGAACCGCCCAGGTGACCCTGACATTGGGCACCGAACCGACCACTGCCGTTGCCAAAACCAACTTCACCGTCACCGGCTCCAGCGGCACCGTCAAGTCCAATGCGGCTCCGGGGCAGTTGCAGGTGCTGGAAGTGAAGCGGAGCTTCGGGATTTCGGGCTCCGTGGCCGGGGTCCTTGCTCCCGGCACGTCGCGGCCGATCGATCTTCACCTCACCAACACCAGCAACAAGGGCTTCGGAGTCACCAACCTGACGGTAGCCATCAGCCAGGTGGTCCGGACACAGACAGCAGTGGCAGCGAACCTTCCGTGCACCGTATCGGACTACCAGCTCACGCAGTACTCCGGCACCTACCCGCTGTCCATCCCGGTGGGAACCAGTTCGTTGTCCGGGTTGGGTGTTCCACAGGCCGCATGGCCGCACGTAAAGATGCTGGACACCCTGCAGCTGCAGGACGGATGCAAAGGCGCGACCATCCACTTCACGTACTCCGGCACTGGACAGGCGGACTGACATGACCACGGCAACCAGATCACGGCGGAGCAGCAGCACTGTCCGCAAGGGGCGCGTGGCCCGGACTGCGGCCACCACGGTCGCATTGTGCCTATTGGGAGGCATGGGGTCGGCCTACGCCTACTGGGCAACGGCAGGCGCCGGAAGCGGCAGCGCCACCAACGGAACCATGCAGGACGTCACGGTGGACGCGCTCGTCCCGGGCGATACCCTGCAGACCTCCTTGGTCCCCGGCGGCACGGCCGACGTCATTGTCCGGGCCGGCAACCCCAACCCGCATCCTGTCACCGTCCATGCCCTGGGCACCAGCGGAGCCGTGACGGCTGACGCCGCCCACCCGGGCTGCTCGCCCACGGACGTCACTTTCACCCCACCGGCCGGTTTCCAGGAGCCGGTGGTCATTCCCGCGAACACCTCCATCCTGCTGACCCTCCCCGGAGCGGCCAGCATGGGCGCGTCGTCACCGTCCGCCTGCCAGGGAGCCCGGTTTGCTGTCCCCGTCACATTGGAGGTGCGCAAGTGAGCCGGCATCGTCAGGAAGGCCCGCCGTCCACTGGCCTGGTGCGGCGTTGCGCCGTGATCGTTATGGGCGTTCTCCTTCTTTCATGGGGTGGCCCGGCGGCCAGTGCTTTCTGGAGCTCGGTGGCAAGCAACTTCGGGGCGGCCGCAGCCGACACCGTCGGCCAGGGCGCCACTCCCAGTACCAGCGTTTCGGGCAGCACCGTCAGTGTCACGTGGGAGGCCGGCACGACGGCGGCAGGCAGGTCCGTGACCGGCTACAGCATCGCCCGCTACAGTGCAGCTACCGGGGGCACCGCGATTGCTGCCGGAGGAACCTGCAGCGGAACGGTTGCTGGATTGGGTTGCTCCGAGACGGTCCCCTCCGGGACCTGGTACTACACAGTGACGCCGTTGCTATCGTCCTGGAAGGGTGCCGAAAGCAACCGGGGCGCGGCGGCTGCCATCGATTCCACCCCGCCTGCTGCTCCTGCAATTACTGCGCCGACCTACGTCAACCAGGCCAATGTGGGGAATGTGCCCGTGAGCGGAACAGCCGAGGCCGGGTCCACGGTGGTCCTGACCGTCACCGACTCGGGCACGCAGTCATCCAGCCAGACCCTCACCGCGAACGCGGCGGGCGCTTGGACGGCAGCGCCGCTGAACCTTACGGCCTTCAACGCCGGAACCATCACGTACTCGGCCCGGGCCACTGATGCGGCCGGAAACACGGGTGCTGCAGGCACAGCAACGTCCACCAAGGACGTCATCACACCGGCGGTGGGCTCGGTCCGGCTGAACAACGGCGGAGCCACGGCCGGCAAGGTGGAGCGGGGCGACTCGGTCACCATCACCTTCTCCGAACCGCTCAACCCGGCCACGATCTGCAGTGCCTGGACCAACGGCCCCGGTATCCAGACGCAGAACGGCAACGGCAACAACCAGGTGGTAGTGAACATCAGCGCCAACGATGTCCTCACGGTCACCGGCGCGGGCTGCCCCACACTCCGGGTTGGTTCCGTGGCCCTGGGTGCGGACTACACCTCGGTGCCGCTCACCTTCATGGGCAACAACACCAACGCATCCAGCCTGCAGTGGAACCACGACCAAAGGACGCTGACCATCACCCTGGGAGCCGGTACGGCGGGAGCGGCCACGATCACGTCCACCACCGTCTCCCCGTCCTACACCCCGGCAGCCGGAGTGACGGACGCAGCCGGAAACGCCTTGCCAACCACGCAGACAGCAGGCCTGGCCTCACGGTTCTGACCTGGAGCCCGAACCCGGAAGTGCCCTTCATCCACCGTGATGAGGGGCACTTTTGGCGCCCGAACCCTGAGTAGCCCAGCGGGCCGGGCGTAACCTTGGAAGCGGACGCCAGTGCCGCCGTCGTACTTTTGATCCTGCGACGGAAGGCGAGCCGCCCCTTGAAGGCTGTCACGGAAATGTTCACGATGGGTCCCGGAAACAAGGACCACCATCCCGCTCTCCGTTGCGCTGTAGGTGTGTTCGTTCCGCTGATTACCCTGACGTTGATGGGGCGGCTGGATCTGGCGGTGTTCGCGTCGTTCGGTGCCTTCACGGGAATCTATGGGCGCAACGAGCCACACAGCGTCCGGTTCAGGAGTCAGCTGCGTGCCGGCGGCTTGATGCTGCTGGTGATTCTGTTGGCTACGGTGACCGCACGTGTGGCGGGTGCACTGGGCATCGACGGCATGGCCTACTCCTGGCTCCTGACGGCGGCCACCACCCTGGTCGCGGGGCTGTGTTCCGTGGTGGTGGCAGCGTGGCGGCTGAGGCCGGGAGGCTCACTGTTCCACATCTTCGCTTTCGCCGCGATCGCGTCCATCCCCTCGCAGCCCTCGCTATGGGAGGCGATGCTGGTCTCAGTCCTCACTACCGGCTTCTGCCTGCTCGTGGGCATGTCGTCGCGTGTGGTGAAGAGCCATCGCACACCCTGGAAGCGTCCCCCGCCGATCCGGCATACGGCTCCCGAGCGGCGTGCCATGTGGCTGGAGGGCGGCGGCTACCTGGTGGCGGCTGGCCTTGCCGGGACCATTGCAACCCTGGTGGGCGAGCGGCTGGGCTTCGGGCATACGTACTGGGCGATGGTGGCCGCTGTGGTGCCGCTGGTGGGGCATTCCACCCGGCATCGGGTGAGCCGCGGCATCCAGAGAATCGCAGGAACCGTGGTGGGGCTGGTGTTGCTTGCCGGCATCCTGTGGCTCAACCCGGCTCCCTGGGCCATGGTGCTGGTGATTGCGGTGTGCCAGTTCGGAGCCGAGATGTTCATCGCCAGGCAGTACATGGTGGCGCAGATCTTCGTCACGCCCCTTGCTTTGGTGGCCACACTGCTGGCTGCGCCGGTAGACCCGGGGCTTTTGCTTCGGGACCGCATCGTGGAAACGGTCATCGGTGCTTCAGTGGGCGTCGCGGTGGTGGTTGCCCCCGCTGTCTGGCGCAGGGTGCGCGGATCGTCCGCCTAGGGCGGCGGTTTGAGTGCAGGGACCTGTTGCGCCTAAAATCAATTGCTTAGACAGTCAAGATATATGTCTATCAAGGGGTTGGTGATGAGCAACAGAAGCGCGACGCTGGGTTATTGGTACGGCACGGCCGACCGTCCGCAGGCCGATGCTGTCGACGTCCTCAACGAACTCAGGGATTACCGGGCCGCCGAGGCTGCGATGCGCAGACGGACCCGGACTGCCATGGGCATGGGGGAAACGGACCTGATTGCCCTTCGGTATTTGCTGGAGGCCGAAAGGGCCGGCAAGGACATGGGGCCCAAGGAACTCGCTGTCAGGCTGGGCGTCACCTCGGCCTCGATGACCTCCCTGGTGGATCGGCTGGTGAAGTCGGGGTACGTGACCAGGGAGCCCCATCCGACGGACCGTCGCGCCTTGATCCTGCGCTCTACTCCTGGCGCAGACCAGGAGGTGCGGAACACGCTGCGTGACATGCATCAGCGCATGATGGAAGTCGCGGAGTCGCTGTCGGGGGAGGAGGCAGCCCTGGTGGCCGCTTTCCTGCGCCGCATGCGGGCCGCCATTGATGAGATCGGCAGCTGAAGAGATCCTCATTGGACATTAATGCTAAGTAAGCATATAACTAGATTGCCAAGCTACTTAGGAATCTAGCCAGTGGGAGTACCGATGACAGCAGTGCTGCGTGAGCCGAATTCCTCACCGGAAGTCCAGGAAGTCCAGAATACCCAAACCGTTCCGTCGACGGATGCCGGGGATGCTCCGGAGGGTGACGTTCCGCTTCTGGACGAATCAACCATCGAAGAAGAAGCCGCGCCCGGAGGCGATCTGGCTGCTGCTGTCGATGAGGCCGTCGAGGGGGTGGCAAGGAGCGAGGAGGTTGCTCTTGGAGATGGTGTTGCGCTTGCTGGCGAGGTTGCCCTTGCAGATGGTGTTGCTCTTGCCGGAAAGATTCTGGAAACCGCCGGGACGGCGTTGGGCACGGTCGACGCCGGGGAGCTGGCCGTCGTCGAAAAGCTCGCCACCGGCCCTGTCCACTGCGGCTCCAACATGGCAGTTTCGGCGGGTCCGGCTTTCGAATCCATGCAGTGGGTTACGGTAGAGCCAGTGTGGCCGGAATGGGCATGCGACTGCGGTTTCCGCATGGACATGGACGCAGTGGACCCTGTCAGCAGCGTATGGCTTGCCGCAGTGCGGCGGCAAAGCCTTCAGCGGGAGCTCACAGTTGCCCAGAACACGCTTGAACTGGCTTTCAGGAAGGCTGTCGACGCCGGCGTCGAGCCTCAGGAACTGGCCAGGCTGGCGGGAATACCGGCCCACGAAGCTGAAACCCTCGTCCGGTGACGCTCGCGGATCCCGGGCTAAGCGAGCCGGCGCACCGTCCGGATCCTGAATCCGGGCACCCGGTACTGAACGGCAGGTACCGCCTCGGCCGGCACCTGGGCGGTGGATCCGAAGCCCATGTGCACGAAGCCCTGGACCTGCGCACCTCGAACCTTGTTGCCGTGAAGGTTTTCCGCGCCAAAGATCCCAGCGACGACGCCCCGTATCGGCGGGAGCTGGAGATCCACAGCCGGCTTAAGCACCGGAACGTCGTCCGGATCCGGGATGGGGGCCGTGCCGTCCTTGATCAAGGGAGCGGTGAGGCACGCAACTTCCTGGTAATGGAGCTGGTGGACGGTCAAGACCTCAGGAGCATTACCCACGCCGGTCCGGTGTCCTCACTGCGGACGGCCGCATGGATGACGGACATCGCCAGTGCACTGGCCCACGTCCACCGGAGGGGCGTCATCCACAACGACGTGAAGCCCGGCAATATCCTGGTGGACTTCAGCAGGACTCACGACGGCGAGGCGAGACTGACCGACTTCGGCATCGCCCTGAGTTCGCGCCATCAAGCGCCCGGCTCCTCGTCCGGAACTCCGCATTACCTGAGTCCGGAGGAAGTTGCCGGCGAACCGGCGACGGCGGCCAGCGACATCTACTCCTTAGGCTTGGTGGCGCTCGAATGCCTCACCGGGACCAAAGCATTCCCCGGGCCGCCCCTTGAATCGATGGTTGCCCGGACGCTGACTGAACCAAGGATCCCGGGCACTGTTTTACGGCGCTGGTCCATGGTGTTGCACGCAATGACGGATCCAAGCCCGGAAGCGCGGCCGACTGCGCGAGAAGCCACCAGGATGCTCCGCCGGATCAACCGGTAGCCGGTCACAAATCCCCCGTAACTCCCCAAATGGGGGACCCCTCGTCGGCTCGGATACGCTGCATTCGATCTACGCCGCATCCGCATGCTTGGGGGTAACCAATGACGCTCTCCTCTGCCCGGGACACCACCGGCCACCCGCAGCCTGGCCGACCGCAGTCTGGCAGGCCGCAGCGTGACCGGCCGCTGTCTGGCAGGCCGCAGCGTGACCGGCCGCTGTCTGGCAGGCCGCAGCGTGACCGGCCGCTGTCTGGCAGGCCGCAGCGTGACCGGCCGCAGGAGCGTGGTGCCCTGGGTACCATCCTGGGTGCGTTCAGCGTGGTCGCGCTGGTGGGGGGATTGTCGCTGGCCCTCACCAAGCTGGCGGCCGCTTCGCCCGGTTGGGGTCCCGCTTACGACGGCTGGGCCGCAGCAGCCGCCGGCCAACCCCTCGCCGCCTTGCGTTGGTTCCTTGGCGACATGTCCGAGCCGCTCTTCTTCAAATCTGAACTCGCGGCAATCGGCCTGCTGGCCGGGGCCGTCGTGGCATGGTGGTGCGGACGGCGACGCCGCGGACTCCGGAAGGGGCTCGAGGCCGGCAGCGACCACTGGGGCGGATTGAGCTACGGTACCGGCCTCTGGCCCTGGGTCCTGGCTTCGGGGATGCTGAGCCTGCTCTTGTCCAACCTTGCGTTCAGCAGAATGCTCGACGGCGGATGGCAGCCCACGTTTGTGCCCCTGGTTTGTGTGGCCCCCGCCATGGTCCTGATGTACGGACGCGGGTGGTTGACCTGCCTCACCGCGGCGGTCCTTGGGGTATTGACCACCACGCCCTTGGCCCTGCTGTTCATTCCCGCGGTCTCTGTTCCGCTCGGTCTTCCTGCCGTGGTCGCCAACGTCCTGGCCATGGCAGCGGGATCGGTGGTGGCGTTTGCGATCGCCCGCAGGCTGCCTTGGCTTGTCCTGCGGAAGCAGGACCCGGCACCGGAAGCCGGCCCACCGCCGTCGGGCACCAACCAGCTGCGCGCCGGCAACCAGCTGCGCGCCGGCAACCAGCTGCCCTCCGGTAACCAAGTGCGCGCCGGCGACCAAGTGCGCGCCGGCAAGCAAGTGCGCGTCGACGCGAGCTGGGCGGCGCAGAGGGTCCTGAAGGACTTCACCGAGACACACTTCTACGCCAACGGAATCGCGGGATTGGGGTTGATCGCCGGGGTCTCGATCGCGTTCGTGCTGAATCCGGCGCTCCCGGCGTACGGCTCGGGACTGCTGCCGCACATCCTGTTCGCCCAGGCCCTCACCTCTGCGCTGGGCATCGTGCTCTGGCGCGGCTGGTACCGGGGCGGCGGGTGGGCGGCGACCTACGCGTCAGTCGTGTCGGTTGCCCCGGCGGCAGTCCTCGCCTGCAATGGCTCGTGGCAGGGCATCGTCGGCGGGGCCGTGCTGGGAGCGGTACTCGCGCCACCTATTGCGCGCGTGGTGTCGGCACGCCTTCCAGAGGGATTCCACCCGGTGATCGGGAACACCGCTGCCATGGCCATCGCGACGGCGGTCACCGTCCCGCTGCTCGGATTGTTGCCGTCCTGAGAGCCTCCGCACTTCGCCACTGGGTCTTGAGAATTTCCTGAGCAACAGTTGAGGGTTTGCAGGACCGGTTCTTGATGCTGCCCCGGCACAGTAATTCCTGTCAGCCGGACAGGCTGGATGAAACGGCCGGCCCGCAGTGGTGGCCTCTCGGAAGGACAGGATCCACATGGCCATCAGCCTGAAGACCACCAGCGGCAAGATCCTCGCGTCGGTCGCACTCGTAGGCACCGCGGCCGCCGTCGCCGGCATGGGCACCTACGGTGCCTTCACGTCGTCGACGTCGGCAAACCAGGCAGTCACGGCCGGCACCGTCACCATCGCGCTGGGATCCGGCACCTCCAACACGCTCAGCGTTCCGGTGGCCGGGCTGCTCCCCGGGGACAAGGTGGAAAAGCTGGTCACCCTGGGAAACACCGGCAACTCCGACCTCAACGCCATCACACTGACGACGTCGGCCGGCGCCACTGGCTCCCTCCTCACCACCGACGTAACGCACGGACTGCAGCTCACCATTGAAAACTGCAGCGTTCCCTGGACGGGCACCGCCGCACCCTACGCCTGCAACGGCAACAAGACCACCGTGATGGCCTCCGCTCCCGTGATCACCGCCAACAAGGTCCTGAACAACCTGACCTCACTGGCATCCTCCAAGACGGACAACCTGAAGGTCACCACCTCGTTCCCCGCCACTGCCCCCGATACCTTCCAAGGCGCCGCCAGCACCATCGCCTTCAGCTTCACCGGAACCCAGCGCACCGAAACCGTCAAGTAGCTGCACCACCACAGGCTCCGTCGGGCCTGGTCGGGCCTCCCCCCTGCCTGACCAGGTCCGCCGGTGAAACCGTGAATCCACCAATCGCGGATTTCCATCCGACTATCGCAGAACCTAAACACCGCAGAACCCGACCATCGCAGAACACCGCCATCACAAGAGGAAGGAACGCAGGACATTGAGCGCATTGACAAGCTTGGACCACCCCGGCCTCCGTGACAGGCGTTCCACCGGGGAATCAACTGGCGCTACCCCCAAGACCGCCGCTGTGAAGCAGTCCGCAGCGGCACCCAAAGCAGCCATGAAGCGGGGCGGTATCCACCGCATTGCAGGTGCAATCTTCAGGATCGTGGCCGCGTGCATGCTGGTAGTGGCGGCGCTGATGTTCGTGTTCCTCGCGATAGGTCCCAGGGTCCTCGGCTATCAGACGTCCACCATGCTGACCGGGTCCATGGCCCCGCTGATCAACCCCGGCGACGTTGTGGTCACCGTCCCCACCAGCATCAGCGATCTCCAGGTGGGAGACGTCATCACCTACCACATTCCCGTGGAGGACCAGCGGGTGGAAACCCATCGGATCACGGCCATCACCCCTGCTGCAGACGGACAGGTGGCAGTGCAAACAAAGGGCGACGCGAACAACGGCGTCGACCCGTGGATCGCCACACTGCAGGGCGAAACCGTGGACAAACACGTGGCCACGATTCCCTACGTCGGTTCGGCCATTCGTGCACTGCGCGAGCCCGTCGTCCTGAATGCCCTCATGTACGGAGCGCCCGCTGTCCTGGTGGTCGGGATGCTTGCCTCCATATGGGGCACGAAGCCGGACGGGACGCCCGGGGCCAGCGGGGCGCGCAGGGCCAGCGAGATGCCCGGACCCAGCGGGACGCCCGGGACTACCACGGATGGGACGCCTGGAACCACCGGTCGGGAGGTGAGCGGCGATGTCTGAATTCCCTTGCGATCATCCGGCCCCCGGCACCATGGGTCCTGCCGGCAGTCCCGCCGAAACACCTGTTTTCGAGGACCGTCGACTTCAACATCTGGCGGACGAGCTCGGTGATGCCCAACCAGTCCTGCGCCTGTGCTCCATGTACCTCTCCATGTTGCCCGGCCGCATCTCGAACATCTGCAGCGGGCTGGACGAAGGTGATGAAGAGGCAACCATGACCGCCGTCCTGAGCCTGAAGGTTTCATCAGCCATGGTGGGCGCGGTGGAAACCGAACATCAGTGCCGTGAGCTTGAGCTGATGATCAGGGCCCATCACCTGGACTTCGTGGCCAAGGCACTGCCCGCACTCCAGAGCTACAGCGAGCGATGCGTAGCCGCCGGCCCGCAGTTGCTGGGCAGGGCGTGGGAAACCTTGGCACATGGAATTCCGCTGATTCCGGGTCAGGCAGCAAACCCACGGCCGGCCGGGGGGATCTAGTCCCCCTGGCCGCCCTGGGCTCCAGTCGTCGTGCCGGCGGTTACCGTTCTCCCGCCGGCACGGCATCCATATCTGTCTTGATGTGGTGGGGTACCAACAGCAGTGCAGCCACCGCCAGGACCCCGGCCCCGGCGAAGACGTAGAACCCGGCGGGGTAGGCGATGTTCGCGGCAACCAAGGTGCCGGTCACCGCGGGACCCACAATGGCACCAAGCCTGCCCACGCCGGCGGCGAATCCGAGGGCGGTTCCCCGCAGCCTGGCCGGGAACAGCTGGCTCACCCACGCGTAGACCAGCACCTGCGAACTGAACACGAAAATGCCCGTGACGAACACGGCGGCGTTGAGCAGCAGTTCATTTTGGATCTTGACGCTGAGGACCGCCAGGAACACCGCTGACAGGCCGAACCACATCAAAACGATCTTCTTGGTACCGTGCCGGTCGGCCAGGATACCGGCGAGGACCAGGCCCGCCACGGCCCCCAGGTTCAGGACAAGCAGCAGGGTCAGGCCCGTGCTGACGGTGTACCCGGCGGCGGCCATCAGCTGCGGCAACCAGGTGTTGAGTCCGTAGACGAGCAGCAGTCCCATGAAGGACGCGATACCGATGCCCACGGCAACCAACGGGTATGGCTTTTGAAGCAGGTCGCGGAAGCCGGTCTTCGGCGCCGCTGTGGTGCCGTCTAAATGCCCGACGGCGGCACCCGCCTTGGGCTCCCGACCCGCCGCTGAAGGGGCTGCTTCCGTCAGGGACTCGGGGAGCTTGGCCCACAGGAACGGCAGGAGCACCAGCCCCGCCACGCCACCAATGATGAACATCAGCCGCCAGTTGGGAACGATGACGATGGCCAGGAGGGCGGTAGCGACAGCGCCCACGTGGTAGCCGGTCATGGTCCTGGTGGTGGACTTCCCTGCCGACCCTGCCGGCGCATAGTCGTTCATGTAGGCGAGGGCGGCGGGAAGGCATGCTCCCAGGCCGAGCCCGGCCAACATTCGCAGGACCGAAAAAACTGCGACGTTGGGTGCGAAGGCGATGGCGATCGTGAACAGGGAGAAACCGGCCACACATGCGATCAGCAGTTTGCGGCGGCCGAACTTGTCCGAAAGGGGTGCGATGAACAATGCCCCGAGGCCGACGCCGACCAAGGAGATGGTGGCTGCGAAGGTGGCACCTACAGCATCGAATCCCAGGTCGCCGGTCTTGATGAGCGTAGGGATGACAGTGCCCAGGACCACGAGGTCGAAGCCGTCAAGGACCATGGCCAGCCAGCAGAGCCAGACGGGCCATTGGGAGCGGCGGGAAGATGACATCGTTGGCATAGCGTCCTCGGTAAGTGTGATGAGCGGTCGACCCGCCAGAACGGCCGGTCAGTTATGAGAGTTCTATCACCCGGACTTGTTGCGCAGCACACGTTCTACCATTGAATGGAAGGCGCTCGCCTATCGTGAGTCAAGCGGGGTGCTGCTCGAGGCACTGGCCGGACGTGGGTCCGCGTCACGAAGCTCACGAGCGCGCAGGCAAGGAGGCAACGTGGCCAATTCGATATCGGGGGATTCGGTGGTGGACCGCGTGGTCAGGGTCCTTCAGGCATTCCCGGAAGGCGTGACAACGCTGCAGCTGACCGAGTTGGCCGAACGATCCGCGCTGCCGTTGTCGTCTGCCCATAGGTTGGTGCGGCAACTTTCACATCATGGGCTGCTGGATCTGGGGGCAGGAGGCAGCGTGCGGCTGGGGCTCCGGCTATGGGAACTCGTCAACAGGAACTCGCCCACATTGGCCCTTCGCCAGGCGGCCATGCCGTTCATGGAGGACATCCAGCAGGTCCTGAACCAGAACGTGAACCTCGCTGTTCTTGAAGGATGGGAGGCGCTTTTCGTCGAACGCCTTTCCCGCCGCGGTTCGGTTGCGAACAGGGCGAAGATTGCCGGACGGATGCCGGTCCACATATCCTCGGCGGGGCTCGCGTTGATGTCCAACCAGCCCCGTGAACTGCAGGCGGAGTACCTCAAGCAGTTCCAGGATCCGACCGGAAAGGTGAGTGTCGACGTCGTACGTCACTTGCTTGCCGAAGCCGCCCAACAGGGGTACGCGCAGCTTGCAGGCGTGGTGGATCCTGACACGTGGGGGATTGCGGTGCCGGTGATGAACGGCAAGCGGAAAACCGTTGCCGCGCTTGGCGTGGTTGTTCCCTTGGCCGAGGTGCGGCTGCAGGCGCTGGTTCCGGCGCTTCAGACCGCTGCCCGTGGTATCGGACGGTTGCTGGCCGACTGAAGGATTCCGTTGAATGGAATCCCTGTAACGTCGGTCACGGCGTCTGGTCCACACTGATTCCAGACTCAGCCCGCTGCTTCGGCGGGGCGCAAAGAAGCGAGGAACTCATGGCCAGTACAACCATCACCACCCAGGTCGCCATCATGGGCGCAGGTCCGGCAGGCCTCATGCTGTCACACCTGCTGGCCAAACAGGGCATCGAATCCGTGGTCGTGGAAATCCGAAGCCGCCAGCAGATCAGCGAAACGGTCCGCGCAGGCATCCTCGAACACGGAACGGTCAACCTGCTGGTCGATTCCGGAGTGTCCGACCGTGTACTCCGGGAGGGAGACCGGCACGACGGTATCGAGCTTCGCTTCAACGGCGAAAGTCATCGCATCAATTTCAAGGAACTTGTGGGCGAGTCCGTGTGGCTCTACCCGCAGACCGACGTGTTCATGGACCTGGCCGCGCGGCGTGAGGCCGACGGCGGCGACGTCCGGTACAACGTCACGGACACCAGCGTGCATGATCTTGAAGGTAAGCCCAAGCTGTGGTTTACCGACGCAGACGGTCAGGAATTCGAGGTTCAGGCGGACTTCCTGGTCGGCGCCGACGGGTCCCGCAGCCACTGCCGGTTCCAGATCCCCGAAGCGAACCGGAAGTGGTACTTCCACGAGTATCCGTTCGCCTGGTTCGGTATTCTCGCCGAGGCGCCCCGTAGCGCCGACGAGCTTATCTACGCTAATTCCGCCGACGGGTTCGCACTGATCTCCCAGCGCACCGAAACGGTGCAGCGCATGTACTTCCAGTGCGACCCGAAGGAAAACGTCGACGACTGGGATGACGAACGCATCTGGTCGGAATTCCGCAAACGCGTGAACGGCAACGGGTTCGAGCTCAAGGAAGGGCCGGTCATCGAGAAGATGGTACTGCCGTTCCGCAGTTTCGTGCACACCCCGATGCGGCACGGCAACCTCTTCCTCGCCGGCGATGCCGCGCACACCGTGCCGCCTACCGGGGCCAAGGGGCTGAACCTTGCAGTCCACGACGTCAAGGTGCTGTTCGAAGGCCTGGAGTCTTACTATGCCAGCGGGTCCACGTTGCTCCTGGACACCTACAGTGACCGTGCCTTGGACCGCGTCTGGAAGGCCCAGCATTTTTCCTACTGGATGACGTCCATGTTGCACACCGTCCCTGGTGCCGATGATTTCGACCGTGCCCGCCAACTCGGTGAGTTGCACTCGGTGGTCACGTCTGAGCATGGCAAGGCATACCTCGCCGAGGCCTACACGGGCTGGCCGGGCTCTCGGTAGGTTCGGCGGTTGCTGGCCTGATGGTTGGCGACAAGTCCGGCGGCTGGTTTAGTCCCCCGGTTCGTGTTGAGTCTGGTGGCTGTTCCCGGCCCGATGCTCTTCCTGGCCCGATGCTCTTCCTGGCCCGATGCTCTTCCTGGCCCGATGCTCTTCGTGTGGTGGCTACGACCGCAATGCTTTAGGCCGACTCGGGTTCGCGTCCTGATTTCGTGGCCCATTGGAGAGGCGCTCGACAGCCGCGGTCACCCTCTGGTGACCGCTGGCTGTCGGGCGCTTCTGTGTTGTCCTGGCGCGTCTGATTCATGCGTCTGTTTCAGAGAGCAGGTCTTAGGAGTCAATCTGGCCTGCCGCGTTCGGGCGGCGGTCCGCTGTTCGTGGTCGGGATCTCCTTCACCGGCACCTGCCGTGTGCGGTTTGTGGGTGTGTGGTTTGTAGGTGAGTCGTGGGTGGCGTGTTTTGTGTGGGTGGTTGTGTGGTGGTGGTTTCGGCGTGGGGTTTGTTGGGGGTCGATGTGTGGCGGTGGGGTAAACCATGGGGTGCCGTTCCGGGTGGTGATTTTCCATTGTTCTTTGTGGATGAGGTGGTGGTGGTGTGAGCAGAGAAGGGTGCCGTTGTTGGTGCTGGTGGGTCCGCCGTGTGACCAGTAGGTGATGTGGTGGGCTTCGCACCAGGGGGCGGGGATGGTGCAGTCGGGGAAGGCGCAGCCTTGATCACGGGCGGTGATGGCTTTGCGGATGTGGGGTGGGAAGATCCGGGTGGTGCGGCCGATGTCGAGGATTTGTCCGTCGGTTCCGAGCAGGACGGGCAGGATGTCGGCGTCGCAGGCGATTTTGCGGATGGTGTTGGGGTGTAGTGGTCCGGTGAAGGTCGCGGTTCCGGTGGAGAGGTGTTTTTGGGTGGGCTTGGTGGCGGGGTGGAGCTGGTTGAAGAGTTCATGGGCGTCGATGGTGATGGTGAGTTGGGGTTTGAGGCCGCCGTTGGCTGGTAGATGGGTGGTTTTGAGGGCCAGTGCGCAGGCGGCGACGAGGCCGTCGAGGAGCTTTTGCGCGCGGGAGCGGCGGTCCAGTTCCGGGGCGGCCCCGGGTGTGGGGCTGGTGGGTTGCTTGTGGCTGGTGGGTGTTCGGTGGGGTGGGGTGCCGGGGTGGGCCAAGGATTTGTGCTCGATGACGGCCGTGGTGGCCGGGGCGGGTTTGCTGGCAGCGGGGTAGGTCTCTGCGACTGCTGAGGGGGCAGTGTCGGCGGTGGTGTCGGCGGCTGGATAGGTGCCGGTGTCTTGGGCGTTGAGGCAGGCGGGGCCGGGTGCGTTCGATGTGGTGGTGCTGTTGCTGGGCGTGGTGCCGGGAGTTTCTGGGGTGGGGCCGGGTGCGTTCGATGTGGTGGTGCTGTTGCTTGGCGTGGCGCCGGGAGTTTCTGGGGTGGGGCCGGGTGCGTTCGATGTGGTGGTGCCGTTGCTGGGCGTGGTGGGGGTTAGACGGGGGTTGGTGGCGGCGTTCATGGCTGTTGCGAGGGTTTCGTATTGTTCGGCGGTGGCGAAGATTTCGATGTGGTGTAGTCCGTGGCGGGGTTTGCGGATGAACGCGCCTTGGTGGTGGCGGAGGGCTTCTTCGGTGGGTTCGGGGCCGTCCTGATCGATGCGGTCGCTCCAGCGGCGGGCTATTTTGGCGACGAAGTCGGGGTCGGATTCTGTGGCGGTGGTGGTGAGGGCGTGTTCCATGGCGGCCAAGGTCTGGGGATGGGCGGCGTGCCGGACCTGGTCCAGGGCGGTGGTGATGATTGTTGCTGACCGGGATGGTATTTGGGCGGTGGCCAGGGCGTGGGCGAGCTCTTCGTGTCGGGCGGGGGTTGGCTGGCCGGTGATTGTTGTTCCGGGGAGGGTGTCGTGGGCCAAGGCAAGGCGGCGCCGGGCTTCGCGGATCTCGATCCGCAGCCGGGCGCGAAGGAATTCGGCGGTGTTGCGGTATCCGTCATCGAGTACGGACCTGTTCTGCCAAGCCAGCTCGGCCGAGGTGCTCCCTTCCCCGGCGGTGGTGCGTGCTTCTTTCGGGGCCGGGATGGTTCCGGTTTGGTCGGCAGGGTCCTGGCCTGGGGTGCCTGGGGTGTCGGGGGCGTTGCCGGTGTCGAGGGTGTTGTCGGTTTCGGTCCAACCGGTCCGCCATCCCGGCCCCGCACCCGCCCCCGCACCCGCGCCGGCGGTTTCGGCAGCGAAAGCGGTGGTGGTGTGTGGGGTGTGTTTGGCTGCCTCGCGGGTTCGTTCGACTGCTTGGGCTGCAACTATCTGGAGGTATCCAATGGTCCGGGCGAGGTCTTCGACCCGGCCGGCGAAGTCAGCGGCCTCTTGGACATCGAACAGCCGTGCCGCCGAACCGGCCGCGCTCCGCAGGGCTTCGAGGGCGGCGGCGCCCTCTTCCAACGCCTCCTCCACTTCGCCACCGGCGGGAGCGGGTGTGGGGACGGCAAGGGCGGATGTTCCTGCCCGAAGGGCCGCGACCTGTCCGTTGATTCCCATGAACCAACCCTCCCAACCCGCCGCCGCTATGTAACCACCCAACATCCCGTATGTGGAAAACCACCGCACCGGCGGAACGGACACCGCGAAACCCGGTGAAGGGATGTCCGGGAGGAGCACCGGCGGAACGGACACCGCGAAACCCGGTGAAGGGATGTC
The DNA here is from genome assembly GCF_052156435.1 of Paenarthrobacter sp. NCHU4564. NCBI lineage: Bacteria > Bacillati > Actinomycetota > Actinomycetes > Micrococcales > Micrococcaceae > Paenarthrobacter > Paenarthrobacter sp. NCHU4564. The sequence goes on along the minus strand of NZ_JBQLIS010000003.1, from coordinate 99,462 downwards.
CGGGAGGAACGCCGGTGAACCCGTCGGGATGTGCGAGGGGAACGCCGGTGAACCCGTCGGGATATGTGAGAGGAATGCCGGTGAACCCGTCGGGATATGTGAGCGGAACGCCGGTGAACCCGTTTGGATGTGCGAGCGGATCGCCGGAAAACCGTCGGGATATGTGAGCGGAACGCCGGTAAACCCGGTGGGACGTGAGAGGGAAACACAAACCCGATTTTTGCCTTCCCTCTTGCCAACTAAACGCTAAGCATGCTTACGATATTACCAATCCGTGATGCAGAACGATCGATTCCACGATCCCACTCCGCTCCCGGATCCTGAGACCGGTGAAGCAGGCCGCCGGACATGAAAAGCACCACACATCGAATTCCAAGGAGACGCCATGCTCGCCAGCACCACGGTTCCCGTGCAGCGCGAGGAGGTCCGTCTGGAGCGTGAGCCCATTACGGACGCCAACGCCGGTGATGCACGTTCGGGCCCGGACCTGACCGAGAGTGAGCACGAGGTGACCCTCCACGAGGAGCGTCCGGTGGTGGAAAAGGAAACCGTTCCGGTGGAGCGGGTCCGGTTGGAGAAGGACACGGTCACGGAGAACGTCCCCGTCAACGAGGAAGTCCGCAAGGAACGCATCGAAACGGACGGCACCGACGAGACCCGTCGGCTCTAGCCCTCACTAGCCCCTCCAGGGCTGACGGAGTCCAAAGCCAAGGGGTGTCAGCCCCGGGATTTCCGCCGCCGGTGGGGTCAATACCAGTAGGGTCAGCGCCCGACGGCGGGAGGTCGCCGTCGGGCGTTTGGCCCACCACCTGCTGCTACCGCAGCAAGGCCGCAGATCGGATGGCCATGAACAAGGAACAGGACACGGAGCAGGGCTCACCTACCACACAGCAGATGAGCACCGTGGGCCAGCGCCGCCGCGAGGCTGAGCGCAAACTCGACCAGCACCTGGAGGAGGCCCGGCACAAAGCGGAGTCCGCCCATCCTGACGAGCAGACGACCGAGTCGTAAGTCACCGACTGGTTTCCGGCCGCTTCTCCGGGGCCGGATGACTCGTGCCCGGGCCGCTCTCCATGGCGTCCTTGGGCAGTTGGCCGGATCCCCGTTCGGGATGCTTGGGCCGCTGCAATGGAGTGTCGCTGCCGTGGGCTTCGCCGTGGTGGAGTTGCAGTGCGCAGTGGATCAGCGGGAAGTGGCTGAAGGCCTGCGGTGTGTTGCCCAATTGTCGTTGGGAGACCGGATCCCATTCCTCGCTGAGCAGGCCGACGTCGTTCCGGAGTGACAGCAGGCGCTCGAACAGTGCGGTGGCTTGGTCCCCGCGGCCCAGTCCCAGCAAAGCATCCACCAGCCAGAACGAGCACGCCAGGAATACGCCTTCATGCCCGGTCAGTCCGTCGTGACCTGACTCTGTCCGGTACCTCAGCACGAGGCCATCTTCCGTGAGCCGCTCCTGGATGGCCTGCACGGTACCCGCAACCCTGAGATGGCGGTGCGGCAGGAAGCCGACGCGGGGAACCAGCAGCAAGCTGGCGTCGAGTTCCCTGCTGCCGTAGGACTGGACGAATGAGTTGAGTTCCTCGTCGAAACCGTTCCTCATCACATCAGCGTGGATCCCGCTCCGCAGCGCTGCCCAACGGTCGTCCGGTCCAGGCAAGCCAGAGGTCCTGACCGCCTTGACCATGCGGTCTGCCGCAACCCAGGCCATGACCTTGGAGTGCGTGAAGTGGCGGCGCGGTCCGCGCATCTCCCATAGTCCGTTGTCGGGCTTGTCCCAGGCGCCTTCGAGGTACTCCATCAACGCGACCTGGATGTCCCACGAGGTATCCACGGTGCCCGGCGGTGACGCAGCCCGGGTCAGTGACAGTCCGTCCAGGACTTCACCCCACACGTCCAGCTGGAGTTGGGGTGCGGCGGCGTTGCCGGTGCGGACCGGCCGGGAGTTTTCGTAGCCGGACAGCCAGGGGATGTCCGCTTCCGGAAGCCGGCGGGAGCCGTCCAGGCCGTAGACGATCTGCAGCTCGGAGGGGTCGCCGGCGATGGCGCGGAGCAACCATTCGCGCCAAGCTGCGGCTTCTTCCGTGTATCCGGCCGCAAGGAGCGATTGCAGCGTCAGCGTGGCGTCACGGAGCCAGCAGAAGCGGTAATCCCAGTTCCGGGACCCGCCAAGTTGTTCGGGCAGGGAGGTTGTTGCCGCAGCCACGATCCCGCCGGTGGGAGCGTACGTCAGCGCCTTTAGCGTGATCAGCGACCGCTCCACGGGGTCCTTGTACTTGCCCTCCATCTCGCTCCTGGCGATCCATTCGCGCCAGAACGAATCGGTGGCGTCGAACGCCTTGAAGGGGTCGATGCGCCGCGGCTCGGGTTCGTGGCTCGGAGCCCAGCGAAGCACGAAGGGGATGCGGTCTCCCGCTCGCACGGTGAACTCGCTGACGGTGTGTTTGTTTTCTCCCCGCAAGGGGGCCGGTGTGGTGAGGTAGGCGGAGTCGGGTCCCGCCACTGCGCTGATGCCGTGTTTGCTGTGGCGGACCCAGGGCACCACCCGGCCGTAGTCGAAGCGAAGCACCACCTCGCCGCGCATGGCCACCTCGCCGGACAGCCCTTCCACGATCCTCACAAGGTCCACGGCGTCGTCGCGGACGGGCATGAAGTCGGTGACGCGTACTGCGCCGCCGTCAACTTCCCATTCGGTTTCCAGGATGAGCGTGTCCGGCCGGTACCGGCGTCTGGTGCAGTTGCCCGGGGCGCCGGCGGGTGCGATCAGCCAGCGGCCGGCTTCGCTTGTGTCCAGCAGTGCGGCGAAACATGCGGGGGAATCGAAACGCGGAAGGCACATCCAGTCGATGGACCCGTTACGGCCCACCAAAGCCGCGGTGTTCAGGTCCCCGATGATTGCGTAGTCCTCAATCCTGGGCAAGGCATCAGATCCTTCCGTCGGCGTCCTGGCTACGCCCGACGCTACTCCTTACGGGCACGGCCTGAAAGAACCGGCCCGACGTAAGGCGGACAATGCAAGGCACAAAGCTCTGGTGCCCCCACATTCTCCGTCAGTATGCTTACCATATCGGCAGTGTCCGGGTTCTTCCGTTCTCCGGACGCCGACCACGAGAGGAGCACGACCATGAGGATAGGTTCTTCCATAGCCCTGATCGCGATCGGTGCGATCCTGGCCTTCGCTCTTGCCCCGGGACTCATTCCCTTTGTTGATCAAGTTCTTATTGGCTACATACTGATAGTGGCCGGAGTCATCGGCCTCATCGTTTCCATCATCCTGAGCACCCGGACCCGGCGTACGGACACGGTCGTGGAGCGCCGCGGCGCGCCGGACACGATCGTCGAACGCCGCACCGATATCTAACAGAAAATCAGCCAGGCACCCTGGCGACAAAGCGCACGACGGCGGGAGGTCGCCGTCGTGCGCTTTCTTGCGTTAAGGCGGGGTGCTGCGCGGCTGCCACTCAGGCAAGCGACAGCGAGAACGACAGGACGAATCCCGCTGCCGTGCTCAACGCCACCGCCGGGCCGCCGTGTTCGTAGGCTTCCGGCATCAGCGTGTCGGCCAGGGAGGCAATGACGGCGCCGGCGGCGAAAGCGAGCGGCAGGGAGATGGTCTGCGGATCCGCGGAAGACAATGGTCCTGCGCCCAGCATCACCGCGGCCACAAGGAGGACGGCGCAGACGGTCCACAGCAGCATGGTGGCGCCGGCGGGCTTGCCTTGGCTGCGCATGGAGGAAGCGCCCACCAGGGCCTCGGGCAGGTTGGATACGAAGATTGCGGCTAGGAGGGCAAGGCCGCCGGAGCCTTCCTGCAGGGAGATGCCCAGGGCCACATTTTCCGGGACGCCGTCCAAGGTTACTGCCGCCAGCAGGGCCATGCCGGCGGCGCCGCGCGTCGAGGCGGAGGTAGCGCGCTTGTCGGAGGCGGCGGCGTTGGTGTCGAGCTTGGGGCTGCCTTGGATTTCGTCGGCAGGTTTGGTCTTGTTGCCCGCCTGCGCCCAGCGGTCCAGCAGTGCACTCAGGACGGTGAAAACCACGGCTCCGGCGGCGAGACCCAGCGCCGCCCTGAGGATGCCGCCCTGTTCGTAGGCATCTTCAAAGAGTTCAAAGGCAAGGGCCGTGATCAGGGAGCCGGCAGCGAAGGACAAGAGGATGGCGAGAAGCCGCTTGGGCAGTTCGAACCGCACGCCGACCAGGGCGCCGATCACCAGGGCGCTGGAGGCAATCAATCCAAACCACAATGCTGCCATCACACGGCCAGTATAGAAGTAAGGAGCCTGATCTTTACATGTCCCGGGGACGCGGGTTCCCGGCGTAGGCTGCTGCCATGGAGAAGTCGTTCGACATTGAACTTGTCAACCAGGATGAATACGTGGTCCGCTGGGCGTCGGAGGGGCAGACCGGGGAATCGGTCTTCCGGGTCACCCCTGATTTCCTGGGGGAGTCCGGGATGGAAGGCCATGACGGGCAACGGATCGTCGAGGAAACGTCCCACTACCTGGCTGAGCGGCAGCCCGTCATCGACTTTCCCCAAACGGTGGATCTTGAAGAGATCGCGGCGGCGTACCCGGACTTCGTGCTGGCACTGAAGACAGCGTTGGAAAAGCGCTAAGACCGTTACTGCGGCTGATCGAGCCCGGAGTTGGTCAGTACTGCAGGTTGGTCAGTACTGCAGGTGGACCTCGAACTCCCCGGGGTCCCTGCCGGTCAGCTGCGACAACGCGTTGACGACGGCCGTTTCAGCATCTTCCAGGCGTGCCGCGTGCACCACCAGGCCAGGGTATTGGGCTACTTGGAGTTCGAACCAGCAGTCGGCCGCCAGTGACACCACCGCTGTCACCGTGGTGACAGCGCCCGTGGGTGGCTCCTTGTCCCCGGCGGAATCGGCCCCGGCGGAATCGGCCTCTGGGGACCCGGCCTCGCGGGATCCAGCTCCCGGGGATCCGGCCAAGCTGGATCCAGACCTGGGGGATCCGGCCAAGCTGGATCCAGACCTGGGGGATCCGGCCAAGCTGGATCCGGTCAAGCGGGATTGGCGGGCGGCGGTGAGAGGCATGCTGACCTCCAAGGCATGGAGCGTTGGGGCCAACTTCTTGACTGCGTCGAGCATACGCAAAGTGGCATGGCCCATGTCAATAACCTGGGTGCTGTGGCGAGCCTGGGCCACCCGCTGCGGCCTGCCGCCCAGGGTTACCCGCTGCGTCCAGGCTGTGCCACCCGCCCGGCGAGCCTGGGCCACCCGCTGCGGCCTGCCGCCCAGGGTTACCCGCCGCGGCCAGCCACCTTCGCTGGCCTGTCCGTTGAGGAAGTCAGGCGTCCACAGGGGACGTCAGAAGCTCGCCGTTGAAGTATTCCAGGCGCCATCCATCGTCCACATGGTGGTGCGCCAGATTCAGCACGGCATTCTGCACACTGTCCAAGGTCCGTCCGATCGCTTTGCTGAGGGCCAGCCTGATCAGGGTCCCGTGTGCCACCACCAGCACACGCTGTCCGGGGAACTCCCTGGCCAGTTCGTGGAGTGCTGCGATGCCGCGGTTGGCAGCGTCTTCGTCGCTCTCGCCGCCGCGGAATCCGCCGTCGATACGGAGGGCTTCCAGTTCCGGCCCTGCCTGCAGCCCCTCTGCTTCCCCGAAGCTCCGTTCGGTCAACGCGGGTACCCGCCGCGCTACCTTCAGCCCAAGGCCTTCGGCGATGAGGTCGGCTGTCTCTGCGGCCCGGCTCAACGGCGAGGAAACGATCGTGTCCCATTCATAGCCGGAAAGGATGCCCACGGCATCCCGGGCCTGTCCGCGGCCAATCTCGTTGAGCGGAATGTCCGTGGCGCCCTGCAGCCGTCGCTCTGCGTTCCAGTCAGTCTGGCCGTGGCGGACGAGGGCGAAGGTGGTAAGGGTCATGATGTCCATTCTGCCCTGACTGCCGGCAACAACCTGAACCCATGGCTTGTGTGACCCGGGAAGCCTATAGTGAAAGAGTCAGAGCTGATGCAGTCCGGCAACGATTACTAATCCCGAGGTTGCCATGATTCGCCACGATCTGCCCCAATTCATCCATGAGTCCCTGGTGTATGAGGAAGACACCACTGAAGGCCTGGATTTCGACACCCTGTACGGCCTCTACATCAGTTGGTGCCACCTGCAAGGAAGCACTCCCGTGTCCGAGCGTGCCCTTGGCGCCGCGCTCAGGAAGCAGCGGTTCCACCGTGTCCGCCACTCCAGGAACCAGTCCTACGCCGGTCTGCACATGGTAGGCCCGGCTGCGCGCGACTACGTTATGCACTGCGACACGTGCTGGTCCGCCGAGTCACTGGATGACCTGCAGGACGTCACGGAGGACCGCGGGCTCCTGCTCCGATAATCCCTCCACGGAAGAATGCAACTTGTCCTGCGCAGAAGTGGAGCATCGGTGCTTTGTGTGCTGGGATGAAGCACGGGGAACTTCTTTCCTGCGCAGGCCAACAATCACGGAGTGGAGCAGTCATGGATACTGAACTGCCGCTGCCTGGCGAACTGGCTGCGGTTTTTGCCTGGGCGAACGGCATGCTCCTCAGCGAGGAAACAGTCGACGCCGCACTGAACCTCATCACCGAAGCCGCCGTACTGGCTGCTGACGATGCCTCCGGCGCGGGTGTTTCCCTGATCGAGCCGGACGGCTACCGCAGCAGCACTGCTTCCACCAACGATCTCGTGGCGCAAGCCGACGCCCTGCAGTATGAGATGGGCCAGGGTCCATGCCTGACGGCGTGGGCCGCTGGACGGCCCGTCATTGTGGAGGATGTCCGGCTGGACAGCCGATGGCCCGAATGGGGTGCTGCCGCTTTCGATCTTGGCCTGCGCTCCTGCATCAGTGTTCCGCTGGTCTCCGGCGGCCTGGCCTTCGGTGCCATCAAGATCTACTGGGAGAACCCCCAACTCGCGTCGCCGCGTCTGGTCCGCCTCCTGGAGACCCTGGCCGCACAGGCGGCCATCTTCCTGGTCAACATCCAGACCCGGGACAGGGTTTCCTCGATGAGCGAGCAGCTTAAAGCAGCCTTGCTGCAGCGCAATGTGGTCGGTACTGCCAAGGGAATCATCATGGCCAGCCATGGCCTCGATGAAGGTGAAGCCACCTGCATCTCATTACAAGGTCCACCAGGGAGGGCCGGACGTTGCGGGACATCGCACAGGAAGTCATTGATGGCCTGTCTGGACATGACTCCTGACCGGGGGTGAATCGATGGCCGTCCCTGGAGACGAGGACGAACAGCGCGGAACGTTCAGGGCTGCCTTCGAGGCGGCAGGAATCAAGATCGACCATGTGTGGATGCAGTATTTCAGCATCGGCGGGATGTCGGGCCTGGTTGAAGTCCAGGCCTATGTCTACGGCGCCCTCACCCTTCCACCGCTGGAGCGTGATCTGCTTGCGCACGCGTTGAACGAGTCGCTTGACGCCATGGGGGTGGACGGCCGAAGGGCCAGTTACAGCCGTGAAGTCTTTAAGGACAGCGGCGACGATCCGCACCTGGAGTGACTCTCTCCGCCACGGAAATCGGACCCCTGTCGGGGACCGATGACATTAAGGGCTTTCTGGACGGCACTACCCGCTATGCGGCTGTCACCTTGAGCCGTGCCACGGGCTCGCGGATCGAATGCGCCGTGACGCTTCATCGCCGCAAGCGCGCCATCACCATCGCGGGCAGCAGCGACGACGCGATACTCCTGGATGGGATTGAGCAGGCCATCGGGGAAGGCCCGCGCCTGGAGGCACTTCGCATTAACTCACCTGTGCTTCTGAACGATATCGAGGATGACAGCCGCTGGCCGCGTTACGTCAAGAACCTGCGCGCTGCCGGAGCGCGGAGCGTCCTGGGCATTCCCCTCCAGTTGGGGGAGGACGCCTCTGCCGCCCTGAACTTCTTTGCCTTGGGACCCGGCCTCTTCACGGATGAGGCCGTGGAGGAAGCCAGGGTCTTTGGTGACATGGCAGGACAGGCGCTGCGCCTTGCCCTCCGCATCGCGGCCGCGGAGTTGCTGGCCCAGGACCTCAGGGCAGCCATGGAGCGCCGTACGGCCATCGACCTGGCGTGCGGCATCATCATGTCCCAGAACTCGTGCACGCAGGAGGCCGCCTTCGGCTACCTGCTGAAAGCCTCGCAGCACCGGAACCAAAAGCTCCACGACATCGCCGCGGAAATCATCACCGGGCGGATCGACGGCTCGGTAGCCACCAACTTTGAGGACTGAACGTACGACGGCGGCAGGTCGCCGTCGTACGTTTTCCTGCGGTGGGTGCCGCCCGCGGCGGAGTTGACGGGCCAAGGTGACCACCCAGTAACATTCAGCAGCCCCACATTGCCTTCCCCGGCGAGTAGTAAGTATCCTGATGACTTATCTGGTGATCCGGATGATGCTGTTTTGACGCAGGGATGCTCAAGTCGCAGCGGTTGGCCCCCAATCCAGCCGCGCGGCAACGTGAAAGTTTGATCGACGGCGTTACCTGGAAGCAAAGAACAGTGGTTGGGTTCAGGAGCACCCGGGTAAGCCTGAAGGGCGTGACAATTCGTGGGCGACAATCAACAGACCGTGGACCTCAACGGCCCCGGCTGCAGTGACGGCGACACCATCGGTGACCGTTACCGGCTGGGACCCGTCCTGGGGCGGGGAGCGATGTCCACCGTTTACCGGGCGCAGGATCTGCTGCTCGGCAGGGACGTGGCCATCAAGCTCTTCTTGCCTGGTTCCGGCGACGAATCCTTCCGAACGCGGCAGGAAACGGAAATGCGGCTCCTGGCCGCTTTCGACCACCCGGGGCTCGTAGCGGCTTTCGACGCAGGCGTCGATACCCGCAACGATGAAGAGCGGGCCTACCTGGTGATGGAGTTGGCCGAGGGTCGTGACCTCCGGGCCGTGTTGTCCGAAGGGCCACTGACAGTGCCCGAAACCACCCGCATCGGCGTGAAGCTTGCCGGCGCGTTGGCGCAGGTCCATGGGCATGGGGTGATCCACCGAGACATCAAACCCGCCAACATCCTGGTCTCGGAGGAATCCGGTGAGGCCCAGTCCGTGAAGCTGGCGGACTTCGGCGTGGCCCTGGTGATGGACGACAACCGCCTTACAGCCACGGGCTTCACTGTGGGCACGGCCCAATACCTCAGTCCGGAGCAGGCCCAAGGGCTGCACCTGACTCCGGCCAGCGACATCTACTCCCTGGGCCTGGTGCTCCTGGAATGCATCACCGGCAGGGCTGAATACCCGGGCACTCCGGTTGAAACCGCGTCGGCCCGGCTGCACAGGGCACCCGAGGTTCCTGAGGGCCTGCCCGGTGGACTCACGGCCCTGCTCCGCGCCATGACGGATATGGACCCTGGCTTGCGCCCCGCCGCGGGGGACGTCGAAGAGATGCTGACCAATGGCGGCAGTTACGCAACCTCCGGCACCGCGATCCTTCCTGCCTTCGAGGCGGTGCCGGGTGGCTCGGCTGTCGCCTTCGAGACGCTGCCTGGTGGTTCGGCGGGGCGGGTGCATGCCGAACCCGTCCACGCTTCGCATCCTCCGCAGACCCGCAGGGCACGCCGGCGCAGGCCTGACAGGCAGACCGGAACCCTGGCCGTCCTTGGTGCGGTGGGAAAGCGCCACCCCAGGGTGGTGGGCGGAGTTGCCGCTGCGGCTGTGACCATCCCGGTGGCACTGGCCCTCCTGAGCCAGGGAGTCGTCGCTTCCGGAACGCCCGACCAGTCCACGGAGCCCGCCGGATCCGACGTCTCGATCGCCGAGCCCCTCCATAACGTCCCCGCGGCCCCCGACCCTGTGCCGTCCGCCGAGGTTGTTCCTGCTGCGGAGGTTGCCAGCATCCCGGAACCCGCGTCGGTTCCCGTCCAGGTCCCGGCGCAGCAGGTTCAGGTGCCTGTCCAGGAGGCCGTGCCGGGCGGCACCGGAGGAAAACCCGCAGCCGTGAAGAGTGGAGGCAAGAGCGAGACGAAGCCGGGTGGCGGAAAACCTGAAGGCGCCAAGGGCGGCGGCCGCGACTGACCTGCGAGGTATAGTCGCAGGATCTGCAGGGGAAAATCCTAAGGAGCCTGATCTTGAGGCAATCTTGAGGTTTTCTTCCGGAATTCTTGAGCCGCGGCTGACACCTTAAAGGTGTCTCGCATCAGCCGAAGGCATGCTGGGTGGTCTGTTTGGCAGTAGGCAGGCCACCCACACTTTTGTCTCCTGCCCGGGATAGCCGCCCCGCGGGTGGCGTTCAGAAGACCCGCAGAAGCTAGCTCCCGGCCGGGAAACTGATTGCCACAGTGGTTCCACCGCCCGGGGTTTCCCGGAGCATCAGTTCGCCGCCGTGTGCTTTCGCGATGCTGCTGCACGTGGCCAGTCCCAAGCCGCTGCCCGGCCCGTCTCCCGGACGGCGCAGGCGTACCAGGGGCTCCAGGACCTTGGCACGATCCTCCGGGTCGATCCCCTTCCCGTTGTCGGCCACGTAGATCGTTGCTCCGTGATAGTTCGAGACACCACTGACCCGGATCCGCAGGTCCCGCTCCGGACTGCGGTAATTCATGGCATTGGTCAGCAGGTTCTGGAGGAGGGTCCGCAATTGGCCGCGGTCTGCATGGAGGAACACATCATCCACTTCGACGAGCCCGTCCTCCTCGATGCCCAGGTCACGGATGACGTCGTCCGTTGCTTCCTTGAGCGACACCCGCACCGGGTGGATACCCCCGCCCACCCGCGAGTAGCTGAGGACATCTTCCAACATGGCCAGCATGCGGCGTCCTGAAGCCCCAATGCGTTCCAGGTACTTGGCAGGCGTACTCCCCGGTTGGATATCGGGATCGTCCTCCACCATTTCCACATAGCCAAGGATGGTGGTCAGCGGGATGCGGAGATCATGGCTGACCCGGCCGGCGAATCCCGCGAGCTTGGCATTGCTGTCCTTGAGCTCGGCATAGGTCCGGTCCAGCTGGACCGTGCGGTGCTGCAGTTCCAGGAGCTCAACAACCTGCTTGGCCAGGATCTCAAGCATGCTGACCTGCTGGGGCAACAGCTCCTGCGGCTTGTCAGAGAAAACGCACAGGGTGCCGGGGACGAATCCCGAGTCGGTCTGCAGCGGCACTGAGGCGTAGAAGCGCACCTTGCCGATGTCGCCCGTCACAAAGGGGTTGTCGGCAAAGCGCGGGTCCTGGGAGGCATCGGGAACCACCGTCTTTTCACGGGACAGGAAAACCTTGGCGCACATGGAGTCGTCGCGTGAGCACACCCCGGGATCAACTCCCCAGGCGCCGATCTGGTGCTGGTACTCCGCGCTGATGATGTTGACGACGCCAAAAGGCGCGCCACAGAGTTCGGTGGCCAGCCGTACCAGGTTTTGGAGGGCACTGAGGACGGCGGAATTGGGAAGAAGGTTGGATTCAAGCGACGGGTCCAGCCCGTATTCGCGCAGTTCCAGGTCGCGGCTGACATCGTCCGCGAAAGTTAGTTGCCCTCTTGCACCCGACATGTGAGTAAAGTCCCCCCCAGCTTCATAAGGATTCCCTGCCGATGATACCCGCCGGCAGCCGATGTCTCTGGTTAGGTGAGCAGGATCCGAGAAGCGCCGCAGGACGGCTGGTCCTAGGCTGAAGACCACATCGGATTCCCACCAAAGGAGCACCATGCCATACACCGTCAATTTCCAGGAGGTCTCCACCGTTGGCCTGGAGTCTTCGCCAGTGGCCGGGGCCTTGGCCGGACTGCGGGCCAACGAGGCCCGCTACTTCAAGAACAAGTACGACCACGAGTTCACGGTGGTACCTGCAGAGGAGGCTCCGGAGATCGTCGACTACGTGAACAGGGTGCTCAAGGAGCGGGACCTTGTCATGGAATCCCGCCCCCTGGAAGTTACGTCCTTCGACGTGGAGGGCACCCGTTGGACCTACGTGTTCTACGAATCCGGCTTGTCGATCAATGTCCTGTACGGACTCGAGCCCGGCAGCAAGCGTGCCGTGGGGTTCAAGCTCTCCCAGGGCATGGAGGTCCCGGCAGAACTGGCCGGAACCTTCAAGTTTGCCCGTCAAAAGTCCAAGCTGGCCGGGGAAATCCGCGGCTCATTCTTCGTGATCAAAGGTGAGTACAACTAGTCCGCTCTTGGCAGCAGGCAGGGGCTGCCCGTCACTGCTGCCGTTGGGGGTTGTCCGCACCGCGTGCAAAGCCGGGCGTGGTCCGGAGCGCATTGACTGCCCTGTCCGCGATGATCTGCGCATCGGTGCCGGAATCCAGGATTGTGTTCCTTACCGATCCGGGATCAACGAGGACTGTTGTCACGTCCAGGCCATCGGTGGTCCGGGTGGTCAACAGGGCGTCCACCTGCGCTTCGAAGCAGGACTCACTCGATGTGGCATGGACATCTTTCGCCACCACGTGGTTGGTGGAGACCATGTTGCCGGCTCCGTCCGTGAGCCTGATGATGACGGGAGTCGCCCCCGGCGGCCGGGTGCTGTCCGCGTCGATGACCAACGAGAAGTGGTTGGCGAGGACTGAGTTGTCGCTGCCGTGGACGGTGAGCAACCCGTGGGTGTCGTCCAGGCCGTTGTCGATGCCGAAGAAGGGTGTCCACGGCTCGTGGTCCCGCAGGAAATGGTTGGTGGCCACGAGGTTTTCGGAGCTGTTGGCCGCCAGGACCACCATCCCGGGGTAGAACGAGTGCAGGCGGTTGTTGGTCACGCTGGACCGGGTGACGCCGGAAAGATGGACGCTGTCGGCACCCCGGGGAAAGACGTTGTTGGCAGTGACCAGGAGCCCGCCGTGGTTCTCCGCGTAGATGGAGTGGCCCTTGAAACCTGCTCCGATCAGGTTGTCGGTGATCTTGGAGGCCTGCCCCCAGCTGCGCAGTTCGATGCAGTTTCCACATTCGGCAATGAAGTTGTCGTGGATGGAGAGCGCATCGGCTTTGTGGATGGTCAGCGCGTGTTCCAGGTAGATGAATCCCATGCCGTTGATGCGGAAGGAATCGTTGGCACTGGCAACATGGATACCGGTTTTGCCGTTGACATAGGTGTTCTCCGGCGGCAAGGAAGAGCCGTCTGCGCTGAAGTGCAGGCCGTCGATGCAGAAATTGGTGAATTCGACGGAGCTGATCCGCGGGCTGCCGCTCCGTTCGACGTAAAAGGCGGCTCCCTGGGCTTCCGCCGCTCCGTCGCCGGCGGGAAGGTCCACCAGGATCCTGCTGCCCCCGGGCCACAGCTCGTGCAGATCAGGCCATTCCTCGCCCGGGACGTTGAACCGGATGCTCGATGACGTGAAACCATGGCCCGCGCCTTGGATGGTGAGGAAGCTGATGTCAATCAGCACCTGTGTCTTCAGGCGATAGTCGCCGGGCGGAAGATGGATCACCGCCCCCGGCTTGCCGCCGTCGTTGACGTCCGTAGCGTTTTGCCGTTGCTTGATGTCGGCGATGATGCTGTTGATGACGTGGCCAACGTCCTCGAAGGGGTTGCCCACGGGCCACGTGGTGACGTCGTAGTAGTTGCTGCCGGACATGGTGTGGATTCCCTCTGGGTAACGGGCCTGGAAAGCGGGGCTCAGGCTGTGGGCTTGGTGTGTCATGGTAGTCCCCTCCTTTAAGTAAGCGTCCAAACGGTGAGTTTGAGCAGCGTTGCCGGGCCTCCACCGACCGTGAGCCAGTTCTCCACGCTGTGGGCGTCCGGGAAAACAAGGTCGGTCAGGACCACCCTGCCGTCCTGGGCAAAGACTTCCACTGAGCACTGGTCTGCAACGATCAGCAGCTTGAGCACACCACGGTCCAGTGCGACGGGCGCTGACTCAACGGACGGGAACTTGGGGTGGAAACCGGTGTTGCCCGACTGCCGGCGGTCCAGGGTGAGCCTCGATGTCGCTGTGTCATAGCGCAGGACCGTGCCCTGCGTCTGATCGGTGCTGCCGAAGAGCAGGAATTCGGCGCCTTCAGCTCCGGCGAGGTGCATGGATGCCTCGATCGCGTAGGCACTGCCCGGTTCGACGTCCGGCAACCTGAGTGATGAGTCCCGCAGCTCAAAGGGGCCCGGGTCCATGAGCTGCCCCGCGCCGGACTGTGCGGGAAGGACAGGCTGCTGGACCAACCGCGCCGAGCCATCGACGGTGATAAGCCGAAGTTCCCGGGGCAACGTCATGGACGAACGCCACGGCGATGTGGGCAGCTCGTTCGCGTAGTCCCAGTTGTTCATCCAGCCCATGATGATCCGCCGGGTGTCCGGGACATTGCTGAAGGAGACCGAGGCGTAGCAGTCCCGCCCCCAGTCCAGCCACAAGCTCCGCTGCAGCGCGTCCGCCCGTGCGGCAGGGTCGGCAATGGCTGAAACTCCGGAAGGCGCCGCAAGGGAAGCTGCGTCCGGAACGAAGCTGGCGCCGTCGAAATGGCCCACGAAGTACTGGCCGCCGGATCCACCCGCCACTGCGCCGGGGTTCACGTTGACGATCAGCACCCACGTGATGCGGTCCGGATTACCGTCCACGGGAAGGGGAAACAGGTCAGGGCACTCCCACTCACCGGCGTCCGCATTGGCGGGGCCAAAGTCGCTGAGGAATTCCCAGGTTTTGAGGTCGTCTGAACGGTAGAGGACCACCTTTTGCTGCTGGGCTTCGACGGCGACCATCACCCAGTACGCGTCAAAGTCACCCTGGTACCGGAACACCTTGGGATCGCGGAAATGCGCTGAATTCCGGGCCAAGACGGGATTCCCAAGGTACTTCTCCCACGTCATGCCGCCGTCGGTGCTGTAGGCCAGGGACTGGGCCTGCGTGCCGTGGTGCGCCGACGCCTCCTTAAAAGCGCTCGTGTACACGGCAACCAGCGGAGGCGTCTCCGAAGAGCCAAAGCCGGACGTATTGCCGTGGTCCACCACTACGCTGCCGGAGAAAATGTCCTCGGTGTCGTCACCGGCGATCGCCACAGGGTGTTCCGTCCAATGCAGCAGGTCGCGGGACGTGGCGTGGCCCCAGGACATGTTGCCCCAAACGCTGCCGTAGGGGTTGTTCTGGAAGAAGAGGTGGTACTCACCATCGTGGAAAACCAGGCCGTTGGGGTCATTCAGCCATGTGTCCCTTGCCGTGAAGTGGATGGCGGGCCGGAATCTGGCGGTGGCCTCCGGGGTGGTTTCCGCGCCCGGGACTGTTTCCGGGCGCGCGGCATCAAGGCTGCTGGACATGGGGGCGTTCCTTTGGAGACGTTGAGGTTGGTAATGGGGCGTTAGCGAGGTGCTGCAACGGAATCGCGGCGGACCAGGGGACAGCCCAGGATGGTCGGGTGGAGCGTCAGGAGGGACAGGTCTGTCTTTCCCTCGATGGCGTCAATCAGGTGCTCGGTAGCCCAGGCACCCATCTCGTAGTGGGGGAGGGCCACAGTGGTGAGGCCCGGGAAGAGGTTGGCGGCGATCAGTTCCTGGTCATCGAAGCCGACCACCGACAGATCGGCCGGAATGGACAGTCCCAGTTCTGCGGCGGCACGGTAGGCGCCCATCGCCATGCGGTCGTTGTAGCAGAACAATGCCGTAGGCCGGTCCTCGCGGGACAGGATCCGGCGGGCTGCTTCATAGCCGCCCTGCACCTCGGAGACCTCCGACTCCACAGGTGCGCCGCCGCCGTCGAGCCCTGCTTCGGTGAGCATGGCCCGGAAAGCCTGGAGGCGCTCGCGGGTGGCCGGAACGTCGTCGGTGTTGTTGATGAAGCCCACCTTGGTGTGGCCCGCCTCCAGCAAAGCGCCGACGGCGGCACGCGCACCTCCCGCCTCATCGGGGATCACGGCCGTGATGTTCCCTCCCGTGGCCACCGAGTCCACCAGGACGGACGGTACGCTGCCAAGGTTCGATGGCAGGTCCACATTCCGGTGATACATGGTGGCGTAGAGGATGCCGTCCACCCGCCGCTCCAGCAACGCCTGCACATCAGCTTGCCGGGATTCGAGGCTGGCCGAGCCCGGCGTGTTGATGATCATGAGGTTGTAACCCCGGGCCTTGGCGGCCTCGTCCGCACCGAGGATGATCCGGCCTGCGTGGGGCGTGGTGGCGATTTCTTCGCTGACCAGCCCCAGCATGCCGGTCCTTTGGGTTCGCAGTGCCTGGGCAAGGCGGTTGGGTCCGTAGCCGAGCTGCTCGGCCGCGGACCGGACCTTGTCCCTGGTTTCGGGGCTGACCCGGGCATAGGAGACCTCGTTGAGGACGTGCGAGACAGTCGTGACGGAGACACCGGCGGCGACGGCCACGTCCTTGATACCGATGTTCTTGTTGCTCATCTTCTCTGCCACGTCCTTATGGTTTGTGATGCCCGGGTGGGGCTATCAGTAGGCTACTTCGTTGTCGGTGTGCTGGCCGTGCAGGAGTCAGCCCTTGACCGCGCCAAGCGTCATGCCCGCCACGATCTTCCGTTGCAGCAGCAGGGTCAACAGGATGACCGGGATCGAGTACACGGCCGCGAGGGCCGTCATGGAACCCCAGTCGAGCCCGAACTGCGTTTGGAAGTTGGCGATCACCACGGGCGTGGTCTGCGAACGGATGGCGGTCATGAGCAGTGCGAACAGGAACTCGTTCCATGACGCCAGGAAGGCGAAGATCGCCGTCACCGCAATGCCGCCCGAGACCACCGGGATCACCACCCGCCAGAGGGCGCCCAACCGGCTGCAGCCATCCACGGTGGCCGCTTCTTCCAGGTCCCGCGGGACGGCTTCGAAGAAGCTGGACATCAGCCAGATGGACAGGGGCAGCGAGATGGTAGTGTGCGCGATCGACAAGGCAATGGGCGTGTCGGCCAAGCCCACCGACGCCATCATGGACGCCAGCGGGATACCGATCGCCACCGGCGGAACCATACGGGTCACCAGGGCGGCCATGATGAACACCCGGCCACTCGGTGTCTTGTAGCGGGTGATGCCGTAGGCCGCAGGTATGGCCAGGACCAAGGACAGCAACGTGCTGATCACGGCCGTCTGGATGCTGTTGATGAACGACGCCACCACCCCGCCCCGGCCCAGCGCGTTCACGTAGTTCTCCAGCGTCCATTCCTTGGGCAGGATGGTCGGAGGGACGGCGATGGTGTCGATCGGCGTCTTGAACGAGGTAAACAGCAGGTACAGGAACGGGAAGCCGTACAGCACCATGGCCGCGGCCAACAGGATCCACAGGATGGTCCGGGTGCTGCGGCGGCCTGCTTCCAGGCCTTCCCGGTTGACCCCGCGCCGCCTGCGCGGCGGTTGCGCATTGGAGACGTTCGACGCCGGCAGCCCGGGCCCGGTGTTTACGGCGGTTTCGCGGGGGTGCTTCGCCGCGGCGACCCGTGTGGCGATTCCGTTGCCGCGCTGCGGTGGGACAGAAGCAGGACCCCGCCTGCCGCCGTCGTACGTGGACTCTGCGGTGCTCATCAGCTGTCCTTTCCTGGCCGCCAAATGGTGGCCACCGCGAAGAAGGCGACGGCGAGCATCGCGAGGAGGTAGATGGTGCCCATGGCGCTCGCCAGGCCCGGATCGCCGAAGCGGATCATGGTGCGGTAGATCAGCAGGCTCATGGTCTCGGAGGCCGACTGCGGGCCGCCGTTGGTCTGGATGAGGATGGTGTCGAAGGCCCTCGCGGCGTCGATTCCACGGACCACCAGCGCCACGGCGATCACAGGCCGCAGGAGCGGGATGATGATCCGGAACAGGAGTGCCGGGGCTCGGGCACCGTCAAGGCGGGCTGCCTCGATCAGGTCGCCGGGGATGTTCTGGAGGCCCGCGAAGAGCACCAGGCACATGAAGGACGTAGTGAGCCAGATATCCGGGATGGCCACCGAGAACAGCACGATGCTTGGGTCGGACAGCCAGCCGATCTGGTTCGGGTCCGAGAGGATCCCCGCCTGGTGGAGGAGGGTTCCGATGAGTCCGAAGTTGTCGATCATCAGGAACTTCCAGAGCAGGCCGGCCACGATCGGGGCGATCATCAGCGGGTACAGGAAGACGGTCCGCCAGATCTGGGACTTCTTGCCCAAAGCGGTGAAAAGCAACGCCATGCCGAGCCCGAGCGCGAACTCGAGGGTCACTACCACCACCGTGTAGGCGAGGGTCCGCCAGCCCGCGCTGGTGAAGGCTTCGGACGTGAAAGCCGTGACGTAGTTCTGGAAGCCCACGAAGTCGCGGGGACCGCCGGCGATGGGCGAGATCTTGAAGAAGCTGTCAGCCACCAGGCGGAACAGCGGGTAGGCGACGAAAACGGCCAGGAACAGGGCCGCAGGCGTCATCAGGAAGAGGGCAAAGCGGCGATCGGAGATACGCACGGTTTTCTTTTCTGCTGGGTTGTTTTCTGCTGGGTGTTTCTCTGTGTGGTGCCGCGGCCGGCACTGCTTTGGGGTTCCGGCGGTGCCGGCCGCGGAGTCTTACTTCAGGAGGTCCTGGATCTGCTTCTTGGCATCTGCCAGGAGGGCCGAGGTGTCTCCGCCGGCCACTGCCTTCTGCAGCAGCGGGACCAGGACGGTGTCAACGATTTGCTGCCATTTGGCTGTCGCCGGACGGGTTGCCGTGGCAGGGGCGTTCAGGGTCTCGATCAGCGGCTTGAAGCTCTCGTAGCCGGGCTGGTCCTGGTACTTCTCGAAGGCACTGATCCTGGACGCCAGACCGAGCTTGGAGTCGATGCCCATGCTGTTGTGGTCGTAGGCGCACTTCACGAACTTCTTGGCAGCCTCGGTGTTCTTGGTCGCCTTGGGAACTGACAGGTACCACGGTCCCGGAACACCCGCGACGCCGGCGCTGCCGCCAACCATCGCTGCGGCACCCACTTTTCCTGCAACCGGGGAATCGGCGGGGATCTGGCGGTAGGCGTGGGCCCAGAAGCGCGTCATGGCTGTCTTGCCCTGGTTGAACAGGTTCTGCGCTGCTGCCCAGTCGACCTGTGCTGCACCGCTCGGGGCGGACTTAGTGAGGCTTACGTAGAAGTCCAGGGCTTCCTTGTGGGCGGCATTGTCGATGACTACGTTGTTGTCCTTGTCCAACACCATGGGGGACCCGGCCTGGAGCACGTGGGCCAGCCATTCGGTTTCCACGGCACCCTTGACGTCCGTGCCGAACATGCCGTCCTTGGTGAAGAATTCGGAGATGTCCTGGTACTGCTTCCAGGTCTTGGGGGCCGCCAATTCGTAGCCGTACTTGGCTTGGAAGTCAGCCTTGTTCTTGGCGTCCTCGAACAGGTCCTTGCGGTACAGGATGATCTCGGCATTGGTCCAGGCCGGCATGCCGATGAAGTGGCCGTCCACGTTGGCTTCCTTCACCAGGGCCGGGAAGATGTCCTTCTTGGCCTCGTCGGTGAAGAGCTCGTCGATGGGCTGGACGGCGTCCTTGAAGCTGGGGAGCCACACGGAGTCCAGGGCGGCCACGTCAAAGGAGACGTTGCCGGAGGAGAACTCGCTGGAGAGGCGGTTGAACATGCCGTCGTAAGGGAGTTCGACAAAGTTGACCTCGACGCCGGCGTCTTTCTTGCATTGCTCGGCTACGCCGGTGAGCTCGGCATGGCCGCCGGCTTCCACCAGGACATTGATCGAACTTGAGCCGCCGGATCCACTGGAGGATGGTGCGGGGCCGCCAGCGCCACAACCGGTGGCAACGAGTGCGACGGCGGTGCACAGCCCGCCAAGGGTGACGAGCTTGGAGATGGTCTTTCGAGTGGACATCGCTGTCGACTCACTTTCTCTTGAACGGAAATTGCAGAGAGATGGTGGGGATTGCTTTTGGCTTTGAAAAATCGTTTTGCCAAAACGACTTGGCAACGACATTAGGGCCGGCTGGGCAGACGTGTCAACGGTGTTCGCAGAAAATTTTCGACCCCTTGACGGAGGGGATTTTCTGGTTCTAAAGTGATCGGCGCTAGACGGCAAATCGTTTTGGCGCGGATTGGCTGATTTGGCATTTGTTTGGCATGTGGTCCGGCCTGCGTGGGGCGCACCCGTACCCTGGGATGACCGACGTGGGCCGCACCCGTTTGCGCCGATCGCACCCGTCATCCTGGGTGCATAGGGCGGCAAAGGGTGCAGTGCACTCCACGAAGGGGTGCTTGGGGCGGCAAAGGGTGCGCTGCACTCCAGGAAGGGGTGCGCCTGGCGGAAGCGGGTGCGCCTGCAACTTTGGCTGCGCGTCCGTTTGCGCCGATCGCACCCGTACCCCGGGATGACCGACGTGGGCCGCACCCGTGTGCGCCGATCGCACCGTACCCCGGGATGACCGACGTAGGCCGCACCCGTGTGCGCCGATCGCACCCATAATCCTGGGTGCGTGGGGCGGGAAAGGGCGCAGTGCATTCCACGAAGGGGTGCATGGGGCGGCAAAGGGTGCGGTGCATTCCACGAAGCGGTGCGTGGGGCGGGAAAGGGTGCGCTGCGTTCCACGAAGGGGTGCGCCTACACCACGTAATCCGACCCGGCGAACAGGAAGAAGGCCAAAGAGGACAAGACGCACACCGCGGGTTTCCGCCCTGGTGACAGCCGCCGTCGTGCGTTCCGCCCGGACCGTCAGGCAGTAAAGGCGAGGTCCTCCACCCGCACCGGGAACCGCAGAGGTTCGCCCCGTGCCAGGCGGAGTGCTTCGGCCACGGCACTCGACGCCATCCTCTCCAGTTCATTGCCCAACGACCCTGCTACGTGCGGTGTCAGCAGGACATTGGGGTGGGTGTAGAACGCCGAATCCGAGGGGAGCACCCATGGTGTGGTGACATCCAGGATTGCGTACAGGTCCCCGCTCTGAATCCGGGCCAGCAGTGCATCCTGGTCCACCAACTCGCCGCGGGCTGTGTTGATGAAAGTGGCCCCGGGACGCAACCGCCGGATCAGCTCCGCATCGATCAGGTTCCTGGTGGACGGCAACGACGGCGCGTGGAGGCTCACGATGTCTGACGTCGCCACGAGCTGGTCCAGGCTCACGCGTTCGACGCCGAGAGCACCGGCCTCAGCCTCGGTGAGGTACGGATCCGCCACCACGATGTCCAGCTCGTAGTCGCGCAGGAGCCGGATGACATGCCGGCCAATCCTGGAGGCACCGATGATCCCAACGCGCTTGCGGTAGTTGCCCATGTCCGGGAAAAGCTGTTCCGGGAGGACCTCCGCGTGGGTGGTGTGCAGCACGCGGGCAATCTGGAGGACGCGCTTGTTGGCCAGGACGATCATGGCCACTGTGTACTCGGCAACGGGGATGGCGTTGGCATCCGCGGCCGAGCTGACCTGGATGCCGCGCTCCCAGCACGCGGCACCGATGTGGTGTTTCACGCTTCCGGCGGCGTGAAGGACGTATTTAAGCTGTGGCGCGTGATCCAGGACGTCATCATCGATCATCGGGCAGCCCCAGCCGGTGAGGAGGATGTCGGTTTCCCGCAGGACAGCTTGCGCCCGCTGGGTGCGGAAATCCTGGAGGGGGTCCCGGCTCAGGAGGGTGAGCGAGGGCTCCAGCGGATCCAGGCTGCGGGCCGGGAAGACGGCGCGTGCCGTTTGGGCCGGCATGGCCAGGGCCACTTTCAGTGTCACTTGACGCTCCCTGCGGTGAGGCCGGATTTCCAGAAGCGTTGCAGCATGATGAAAGCTACCAACAGCGGAATGACCGAGAGCAGCGAGCCGGTGATCACCATGGGCGTGAACTCCGGTTGCGGGACGGAGTACCCCTGCCAGATGGAGATGCCGACGCTGACAGGAAGCAGTTGCTGGTCCTGCAACATGACGAGCGGGAGCATGAAGTTGTTCCAGACGCCGACGAACTGGAAGAGCGCGATGGTGATGTAGCCGGGCATCATCATCGGCAGTCCCAGGGAGAAGAAGGAGCGGATCGGCCCGGCGCCATCCACCCTGGCTGCTTCCAGGGTTTCCGCCGGAACGTACGCCGCCGAGTAGACCCTTGCCAGGTACACGCCGAACGGGTTGCACAGGACCGGGATCAGGATGGCCCAGATGGTGTTGGTGATCCCGAAGACCGAGGCCAGGAGGTACATCGGCAGCACGGTTGCTGTGTTGGGGATCAGGACGCCCACCAGGACCACCCCAAAGAATGAGTCCTTGCCGCGGAACTGGAATTTGTCGAACGCATACCCGGCCATGACCGAGATCAGCCCGCCGAAAACAGCCCCGAACGCTGCATAGAACATCGAGTTGGCCATCCAGCGGAGGAACATGCCGCCGTCCTGGGTGATGACAGCGCTGACGTTGTCGAAGAACGCTGGCTGCCCGAAGGCGTAGGCAGCCGTCGCGTAGAGGTCGGAGGCGTTCTTGGTGGAGGCAAAGAACAACCACAGAACAGGGAGGACCATGTAAGCGCACCCGAGGAGCAGGAGCGCGTTGACGGTAAAGGCACTGGCGAACGCGCCCGGACGGACCTTGTGGGTCCGGAGCCGGCCGGTCCTGCCGCTGCGGTGCGGTCCGCGCGGACCAACTGTGCTTCCGGAGACGGGTATGCCCGTGGGGCGGGTAGGAGTGGAGGTGCTCATGCCTTGTTCATCCTTGAGCTGAAGCGGGTCACGGCCCAGGACAGCACGGCGGCCATGAGCGCGATGATGATGGAGGCTGCTGCGGCCTGGTTCAGGTTGTGCCGGTTGAACGCGGCATCATAGGCCCACATATTGGGCACCCAGGTGCTGGTGACGGAGGCCGTGGCCTTGGAGATGATGGACGGCTCGGTGAACAGCTGCAGGGTTCCGATGATGGTGAACAGCATGATCACGCTCAGCGCCGGCAGGATTAGTGGCAGCTTGATGGACAAGGCAGCCCGGATTTCCCCGGCCCCGTCCACCCGGGCGGCTTCCAGGATTTCGCGGGGCACGGCCTGGAGTGCGGTGAAAAGGATGATCACGTTGTATCCCGTCCACTCCCATACGGCGATATTCACAATGGACGGCAGGATCATGTGGTTGTCCAGGAAATTCAAGGAGATACCGCCGCCCTCCAGGACCGAGACGATCGGGCTGACGCCGGGGGTGTAGAGGTAGGCCCAGATGAGGGCCGCAATGACTCCCGGCACGGCGTGGGGGAGGAACACCAGGAGCTGGAACAGCTTCCTGGCCCGCGCGACGGCGGAATCCAGCAGGAGCGCGAAGGCCAGGGCGCCGCCCACCATGCACGGGATGTACAGCAGGCAGTACAGCGCGAGCCTGCCGATGCCGCCCACGAAACTCTCGGACTGAAGGACCTGAAGGTAGTTCTCCAGGCCAACGAACGTGGTCTTTGCCTCGCCGAAGCCCAGGCCCGACTTCTGCTGGGCGTAAAAGCTGAGGACGATCGAGTAGACCACCGGTGCCACCATGGCCAGGGTGAACACGCTGAAGAAGGGAACCAGGAACAGGGCTGCGGTCCGGCCGCCCGTTCCGGCCATGGCCCGCGATGCAGGGGGCGCTTTGGTGTGTGCCATTGTTTATCTCCTCGCCGGCGGGGCGGCTT
Organism: Paenarthrobacter sp. NCHU4564; assembly: GCF_052156435.1. Taxonomy (NCBI): domain Bacteria; kingdom Bacillati; phylum Actinomycetota; class Actinomycetes; order Micrococcales; family Micrococcaceae; genus Paenarthrobacter; species Paenarthrobacter sp. NCHU4564. Next base: position 76,108 of record NZ_JBQLIS010000003.1, on the reverse strand, counting down.
CCCCGGAAGTGGGGAAGCCACCTTGCCGCGCGGGCCTACTCCTTGACGGAGAGGCCGTTCTGCTTGAGTCCGGCCACCGTGGCGGTTTGCGCGGTTTGCACGGCGTTGACGACTTTTCCGCCGGTGGTCAGCTTGGCGTAGGCGTCCTTGAGGGCGGTGTTGGTGATGTCCCAGTTGGGACCCCACTGCCACCCCGGAACGATCGTGGAATAGGCCTTGTCGAAGACCTCGTAAATATCGTTTCCGAAGAAGCCGGCGTCGAATGCTTCCTGCGCCACGGGCGTGAGTCCGGGGAAGGCCAGGTACGCCGACCCGGTGTTACCCCTGGCCTTGATCGCATCAGGGCTGGTGGCCAGGTACTCGATGAACTTCGCGGCAGCGGCGGGGTTCTTGCTGCTCTTGGTGATATTGAAGCTGGATCCACCGTAGAAGGCGTCTGCCGGGGTGCCCCAGTGGGGAACTTCCGCTGCGATCCACTGGCCTTTCTGGCCGCTGGCTTCGGTCCGCTTTTGGATGCCGGTGGCGCTCCAATTGGCTCCCAGGACACCCACGACGGCGCCACTTGCCAAATCTGCCGACCATTCGTCACTGAAGGACTGCTGGACCTTGACGATCTTCTGGTCGATCAGCTTCTGCCAATACGCGCCGACCTTCCGGGTGGCTTCGTCGTTGATGCCAACCTTCCAGCTGTCGCCCTCGGTACCGAACCACTTGGCGCCGGCCTGCCAGGACAAAGCGGCCGTGAGGGTTGCCTCGTTGGGGTTGAAGCTGGCCAAATGGGCTTCCGGCGCGACGGCCTTGATCTTGCGGCCCGCCTCCTCGAACTCCTCCCAGGTGGAGGGAACTCCGACGCCGGCCTTGTCCAGCATGTCTTTCCGGTACCACATGATCATGGGGGCCGCGTCGTAGGGGAGTGCGTAGGTCTGGTCGCCCAGCTGCACCAGGGACCTTGTTCCATCGGTCAGCTTGTCCACGGTCGCAGACTTGTCGATCAGGCCATCCAGCGGCTGGAGTTGGCCGTTGCTGACAAATTGCGGAAGCTGGGCGTACTCGATCGTGGCGACGTCCGGGCCGTTGCCGGCTGTGATGGCGGTTGACAGCTTGGCATAGCCGCCTGCCGCCCCGTTCGGCACTGTTTCGAATGTGACCTTGATCTTGTCCTGGCTGGCGTTGAAGGCCTCGGCGACCTTGTCCATCCCGGCCAACGAGGACCAGAACGTGATGTTTCCGGACGGGTCCTGTGTTGGGGTGGGTGCGGCGGCCGGGGTGCTGCCGCATCCGGTTACCAAGGCGGCACTGGCCATCAGGCTGGCCGCCCCAAGCAGAAGCTGGCGACGCTTCATTCTGTTCTCCTTTGAAGTTCACGATGCGAAGTCGTGGTGTGCTCTAGGCACGTTGTGACTGAGCACCATGCAATACCCAAAAGTGAACATGAGCAATGAAGTAAACAGAAGTGAACAACCCGGCGCGGCTCGCTGAGCTGACGCTCGATGGCAACCTGGAGCACAAACAGCCAGCTCGCGGGCTAGGGTTCCGTCGAGTCCCTGACCACAAGTGCGGGTGACAGGTTGACGCGCTGGAGGGCGCTGGTGCTGCCGCGGCGGACCCCCAACCTGTTGAGGCACATCACCAAAGCCTGGTGGCCGACGTCGTACTTTGGTGGTGCCACCGCTGTGAGGGGAACGGCCCCCAAAGCCGCAATTTCGTCGTCGTAGGCCACAATGGCGAGCTTGCCAGGAACGGGAAGGTCCCGCTCCTGGCACACGCTGGCGAACTGGAGGGCGTCTTCATCCGTATGGACCAGCGCCGCGGTGACACCGGAGGCGGCGCACCAGTCGAGGATGCCGCCCACCATCAACCGATGGGCCTGCGGATCGTTTTGGGCGCGCGTCATGGTGCGCACTATGGAATCGTCGCGCGGCTTGCCTGCCCGCTCCAAGGCGAGGTGGAAACCTTCGATCAGCGGCGGGGCCGTGGGGCTGTTTTCCCGCAGGCACAAGGCGATCCGCTGGTGGCCGAGCCCGAGGAGGTGGTTGACCGCGATCTCGGCGCCGCGGACGTGGTCGCTCCGGACTGCTTCCAAGCGGCCATGGTCCAGCGCGTTGTCGATGGACCGCTCCACCACCACCACGGGAACCTCCGCCTGGGCCAGCAGTTCCAGCGTCTCCGTGCCGGCCAGGGACGTTGCACTGGGCGTGATGAGGATGCCGTCCACGCCGTGGTCGTACAAGCGTCGCAACTGCCGCTGCTCCTCTGCCTCCGAATAGTTGGAGACGCCCAGGACCAGGCGGACGCCCGCCTCCTGCGCTGCGGCCTCGGCACCGCGGATCACCCCGGGGAAGTAGTACGACGCCGATGGCACGATCATCCCGATCGTCGCCAACGGCCTCCTTCCGCCGGGCCGCCACGAGGTTTTGCGGACGGCCCCGGCGCCGGGGGAGGGCGCCCAGTTGGAAAGCGCGGCGCTGGAGGGCGCCCCGGCGGGAAGCGCGCCGCTGGAGGGTGCCCCGCTGGAGATGGCCCGGCCACCCGGGGGAACTGCTCCGCCATGGACCCGCTCCAGCAGCCCCTGTTCGGCCAGCAGGGCCAGGTCCCGCCGCACTGTCATGCCGGACGTCCCCAGCTTGGCGGCGAATTCGGCGGCATTGACGGACCCGTACAGGGCCAGTTCCCGCAGGATGAGCTGTTGGCGGTCCTCGGACAACATTGGTGGCCTCCGCAGCGATCGTTCACTTGTGTTCAGTTGTTCATTATTGCCTACAACCGGACGGAGTGCTGGGGAGGCGCCGCGCCTAGCCGTCCGTGCCCGGGGCCGGCGTCGTTGGTCCTGCTCCGGCCGGAGCCTGGGAAGGAGACGGGGCGGGAGTGATGGCTGGCGGGGCACTCACTGAAGGGGCTGGCTGGGGTTGTGCCGGTGACGGCACGGCCGTGGATGCGGGGACAGCAGGCGCGGGCGAGGCCGACGCCGCAGGCGAGGCCGGCGCAGCAGACGAGGGTTGGGGCGGAAGTGCTGTACCGGTTCCCGGTCCCTGTGAAGGGGCCTGTGATGGCGTCGTGTGCGGATTGGTTGGCGAGGCAGTGCCGTCGGATGCAGGTGTTCCGCCAGCGCCGGGGTCGGACCGGATGAGCTGCGCGATCCGGTCCTTGTAAGCGGAGAGGCGGGACTGCAGCTCGGACAAGGGAACGTTGCGGAGGTTCCGTCCGAATTCGGCGATCTCCTGCCACAGGGCCTCTAGCGTGGACATGCCTTCCGGGCTGAGCGGGCCGTCCAGGGTCAGCACCAGTTGACTGGCCAGCGCGTACGTGACGCAGGAAAGGCAGCCGTAGTTGGCCGCGGCGGACAGGTTCCGGGGCACCACCACATCGGCCTGCCCCAGGACCAGCACCACTTGGAAGCCCACCGCAATGGCAGCACATCCGGCGCAGGACGCGAAGGCATACGCTTCGTTGGTTGTGTCCACAGCTTTTGTGCCGTCCGCCCAGACCAGGGCGAAGGCCACGTCGTAGACAACAGAGCCGTCCGTGGTATTGACGGCCAGTGCCTGGTTGCCGTCCGCTTCTGGCGCCTGCGGTTTGTCGAAAGGGAAAACCCACGACGGCGGCACGCGGCTTTCGGCGCCGGCACCCGGGCCGGGGGACACGCTGCCGGTCTGTGCCGTGCCGGTCCGGGGTACCAGGACCAGGCTGAGCTGGGGGTTGTCGCGTGTAGGCAACGACAGCCCCTCCGGCCACAGGGTCACTGTCTGGCCGGGCCTGCCCTCTGACAACCCGGCCGGGCCGGCAGCAGACGAGATGGCGGGAGCGGCGTCCAGGAGTGTTCCGCGCTCATAGGGCCTCACTGGCGTATAGGTGCCTGGAGCCGGCCACCATGCCCAGGCAAGTCCGGCAGCTACTGCTGCGACAGCCACCAGTGCCACGGCGCGTTGGCCTGCCTTCCCCCGGGTTTTGCGCCACAAGCCTCGAAGGAACTGGCGCAGCAGGCGCACCAGCATGTAGCTGATTCCCGCAATGGGCAGGGCGATGGCCAAGAGCGCGAGCACCTGCGCACCAGCACCGGCGAGGTCGCCGTTGGCCGCGCGTTCGGCCAGTGAAGCATAGTGGCCCGTGGCGCTTGCCCACGCAGTTCCTAGCAGCCGGGGCAGGGCAACAACCAGCAGCAGGAGGCTGATGACCAGGAGGGGCACTGTCACCAGCACCCACACGCTGACCACGGCCCGGGCCCACGGCTTCAGCGCTTGTGCCTCCGGGTTTTTCCTGTGCCTGGGAAGCAATGCCAGGAGCGTGGGCTTGATGCGGTGGAAGAGGTCCGGAACCCCGGTGGCATCAGCCAAAATGTGGTAACCGTCGAACCTGAGCAGCGGCAGGAGCTGACGCACCATCTGCAGTACCTGGGTGACAATCACCAGCAACCACGCGTCGTCGTGGGTCAGGAACCACACTGCCATGATGCCCACGGCGGTGATGGCATTGAAATAAAGGCCGCCCAGGTCCGTCCGCAGGCGGCCGCCGCGGCCCAGCCGGTAGGAATCGGTCACGTCCGTAAAGAAGGCGGGCCACACCAGGTACAACCCGGCCCCCATCCTCCCTGGAGCGGCCCCGCCACGGGCGGCGGCGGCAGCGTGGCCGAACTCGTGGAACCCGGCGGAGAGGATGGTTACGCAGAACACCAGCAGCAGGAGTCCCGGATTGTCAAAGGCGTTGTGTGTTGCCGAGGCGAGTCCCTTGACCATCAGAACCCACCAGCATGCGGCCAGGAAGGCTGCCGTGACGGCGAAGACGATGAAGGGATGGAACAGGATGGCGAAGGGTGCGGTCAACCGCCGCGTCATGGACGGGTCGGTCACGGTGAAGCGGAACCGCATGCCCAGCAGGGGGTCGGCCCGCTTCAACCCGGGCTGGGAGCCGTCGGCCAACTGGAGCAGCCCCAGGGGCAGAAGGTGGGAGGCCATCAGGGCGGCAACATTTCCTGCGGTGACGTGTTTGCCGAACCGGGGCGTCACCTCCGCGGCGATCTCATCCAGCGTCCGGGTGCCGTTGGAAGCCTCGAGCACCATGAACAGCAAACTGGTCAGTTGCAGGACCTGGCCGTCAGCGCGCCGGACCAGCGACGGCGGTTCGCGGTAGCCCGAACCCTTCGTCTCACCCAGCAACTGCACACCATCGGCCAGGACGGGCAGCTCCGGCACATTCGCCAGGTCAGGCTGTTGTTTTTCGGGCAGCGCATTTTCTCCGGGCAGCGCGGAGGTGTGCGGCGGGCCGCCCGTGGTGGACGGCCCGCCGTCGGCGATCCTCATGGGCTACTGCTGCAGGTCGGACTGCTGGTTGGCGTTGGCTGTCGCTTCGCCTTCGATGTTTTGGTTGATGATGGCGTCCTGCTGCGACACGGCAGTGGCGCTGCTGTCGATGGAGCCGATGTTGGCCGCCACGGCTGCGTCGATCGGCGCTGCCACGTTCGCGTTTGCGGCGACAGCACCGTTGATCGGCGCGGCGATATCCGCATCGGCGTCCAGGTCCACGTTGACGTTCAGCAGGTCGCCGTCCAGGGCTGCTGTTGGGTCGGTGGGGAGGGCGCCGAGGTCAGTGGCCCCGTCGGTGTCGCCAGCCGGGGCAGCGGCGTCGTCACCGGTTGGCGCGGCGGTGGTCCCGCCGTCGATCGTGTCATTGCCTTGGTCGATCGCGCTGTCCTGGGCTGATTCAGCTGCGGCGTCGGCGGCGATGTTCTGGTCAATAAGGACACCCTGATCGGACAGCGCCTGGGCCTCGGAACCGAAGGAAAGGATGTTTGCTGCGGCAGCGGCATCGATGGGTGCCGCGACGTTGGCGTTGGCCGCTACAGCGAGGTCGATCGGCGCGGCGGCGTCGATGGCGAGGTCGAGATCCGCGTTCAGGTCCAACACGGACGCTACCTCCTTGTCTGGGAGGGCGGTGCTTTGCTGCTGCAGCAATTCGTCGTCGGTCAGCGGGGGCAGATCCTGTTCGTTACTCACGTTCAGCTCCTCTCCGGCACCGGCCGGCCCTCCCCCCTCGGGCGGACTCCACGCCGGTGCGCCTCATGCGACTGAATAGTAAGCATATTGATCATTTATTGGAAAGCGGCGTTACGGCGTGACTGTTTCCGCCTCCTGGTCCGCCTGTCGGTCCCCGCTGCGGGCATCCCGACGGCGGTGCGCGGGGCGCGAATCCGGGGCCGCATCCTCCTTCATGGCTTTCTTCGGAATTTTAGTTAGAATTCCGTATAACTAGCTAAACAAGCTAGATGTCACCATAAGAGGAGTGATCATGACAGCAGTACTGAGTGGAGAAGCGCTACAGCAGTCAGAAACCGGCTCCTTGGTTGAAACCCGGACCCCGGACCATCGGCCCGTGGTGCTTCCGGGACTGGGAAGATCCGAACTGCTGGGCGCGGTCTGGACCGCATCGGCCCGGCTCGAGAGCCTTCAATGGGAGGTCGATGCAGCACAGAACGACATGAACCAGGCGCTTACTGCAGCAGCAGCTGCGGGGGCTCAACTGCCGGACCTCGCTGTCGCCTCAGGGATGAGTTTCGCGGACATCGAGCAACTGCTGGCCTGAACCAAACCCCTGCCGGTCATTGGCCCCAGGCGCGACCCCCGGACAGTCCAGAAGCGTGGCTGTGGGCCGGGGCGCCTTCAACGAGGAATACGGGACCGGCAGTACCTGGCGCGCAGGCTGCACCAGGCCTCCCCTTCAACCTTCCCGAAGCGCACTACGATCACGCGGGGCTGGAATCTTGAGCCAATCTTGAGATGACCCGGCGTGCTTCTTGAGGACCCCCACCCATGGTTGAACTAACAGCCAACCGTGCTGATGGGAAGCTCCGGGAAGGACCGCCGAAATGCCCGACCAGATCACTGACATGTCCGCCACGGGCGCAGCCCGCATGGCTCCCGAATCGTTCGGTGCCGACAAGGCCCTCAGGGCCGGCGAGCAGTCTGCCCAGTCGCGCCCCGGGACGTCCATCCGCGAGCAGTTCAACCCGCTGGGCGGTGGACTCGGCAGCATCTGGCCCCAGTCGGTCTGCGGGTACTAGTCCGCGGACATTAGGTCGCGGGGTAGTTGCCCGTAGGTACAGACCCGTCGGTACTGACCCGTCGGCAGCGCCGACCGCCGCACCTTTTGCAACACCCTGCGTGGCCTTCCCCTGTTCCAAAGTGGCACCATGGATCGCAGCCACAAACTGTCAGGAGGCTTGCCATTAAGGAAGAGATCAAGAAGGCCGCCGATGTGGCCGAAGAAGCCTCAAACTCGAAGATCCTGGAGATCGCGGCGCGCGCCGGGTATGCCGTCAGCGGCATCCTTCACGCGTTGATTGGCGGCATTGCCCTTCAACTGGCCTTCGGGAACAGCGGAGAAGCCGATGTCAGCGGAGCTGTCGCCCAACTCGCCCTGCAGCCTCTGGGTCCCTTGTTGCTGTGGGCCTGCTTCGGAGCCTGTGCTGCGCTGGCCCTCTGGCAACTGGGGAACGCCGTCCTAGGCCACCGCAGGGAATCCGACAACAAACCCGGGAAGCGATTTTCCGCGGCCGGGCAGGGGGTCCTCTTCGCGGCGCTCGCAGCCACCATCATGTCCTTCGTCGTCGGGCAGGGAAGCAGCAGCCGTGAGTCGACCAGTGACTTTACGCTGGCGCTCATCAAGAACCCCTTCGGAGTGGCACTCCTCCTTGGCATCGGTGTCGGAGTCATGGTGACAGGTGTGGTTTTCGCCGTCCGCGGTTTCAGGCGGACTTTCACCAAGGATCTCGTCTTGTCCTCCCACAAACCTGTTAGAAAGTTCCAGGTGGTGGTAGGGGTCGTGGGATACGTGGCCAAAGGCTTGGCGCTGCTCTTGGTGGGCTTGTTGGTTTTCGTCGCCACGATCCGCGCCGAGCCTGAGCAATCCACAGGCCTGGACGGAAGCCTGCGTGCCCTCAAGGAACAGCCGTATGGGCCCTACCTCCTTGCCGCAGTGGCCGTGGGACTGATCGCCTACGGTTTGTTCCTCATGGTGAAGGCGAAAACGCTCCGGACCTAGCGGGAACGGGTTTGGGAGGAACCCCCGCGGGGTACAGCTTGTGACGAGACGACCTTGCACGCCGTTGCGGCTGTGCGCGGCAGTAAGTGGGCAGGGTCGCGGCAACCAGACTTCCGGGAAGGGCAGAACCGTGAATCAAGCCAAGCCAAACAAGCCTGGGCAGCAGACCAATCCTGGCCGGCACTCCGGTGCCGAACAGTCCGGCCAGCGCCTTGATGCCCCACCTGCGGATCCCCGCACCGGGTACCATTCGGATGAATTCCCCCAACAGGAACAGGAACAGCCCGGCCTGACCAAGCCCCTCGAACCCCAGCCGGACCACGGCGAAGCCAGCTACGTGGGCCATGGGCGGCTTCAAGGCAAGACGGCACTTATCACCGGCGGTGACTCCGGGATTGGTGCCGCCGTGGCTATCGCCTACGCCCGTGAAGGCGCCAACGTGGCCATCAGCTATCTTCCGGAAGAGGAAGAAGATGCACAATCGACGGCGGAGTGGGTCCGCGAGTGCGGCGCCCAGGCTCTGTTGCTTCCCGGTGATGCCAGGGATCAAGGTTTCGCTGCCGACATCGTGGAACGAACGGTCCGGGAGCTCGGCGGGCTGAACATCGTGGTCCTGAACGCGGCCTACCAAAAGAACCGCGAAGGCCTGGAAACCATCCCCACGGACGAGTTCGACCGGGTCTTCAAAACCAATCTCTATTCCCTCATCTGGACGGCCCAGGCGGCCATACCCCATCTCCGCCCGGGTGCCTCGATCATCGTCACCGCCTCCATCCAGGCCTTCAATCCCTCGCCGCAGCTCGTGGATTACGCGATGACCAAGGCCGCCCAGGTCGCCTTCACCAAGGCCATGGCCCAGGAACTGGGGCCGAAGGGAATCCGGGTGAACGCAGTGGCCCCGGGACCTGTTTGGACCCCGCTCATTCCCGCTACCGAATGGCCGGACAAGCTCCCCACCTTCGGGCAGGACACGCCCTTGGGCCGTGCAGGCCAGCCCGCCGAGCTGGCTCCCGCCTACGTGCTCCTGGCATCCGATGAAAGCTCGTACATTTCCGGAGCCGTCCTTCCCGTCACGGGCGGTAAGGGCCTCTAGGGCCTCCTTCACCAGAATCCGACGCCGAACCCAAGGAAGTTGCCCAGCTTATGATCGCGGTACTCGTCATCGACATGCAGAATGCCTTCTTCGAGGAGCCGGTGCTGCAGCGGCGCCAGGAAGAAGTGGTAGCGGCCTGCAATTCCCTTACCAGCGCAGCCCGGGAGGCCGGGGCGAAGGTCCTGCTGGTGGGAACTGAGCATGAGCGCGACAAATCCACGTGGAGCCTGAACATGCTGGACGATGACCAGGGGTTCATCTTCCGGGGGAGCGATCAGGCCAGGTTCGTCCCGGGCTTGGTGACAGCCGACATACCCCAGATGGTCAAGACCAGGGACAGCGCGTTCATGGGCACCGACCTGGGGATGCGGTTGCGGAACTGGGAGGTGGAAACCGTCATCCTGGCGGGCGTCTCGGCGCACAACTGCATTGCCCAGACTGCGGCGGACGCCTTCGCCCATAACCTCCGCCTCATCTACGCTGCAGAGGCCATCGCGACGGAGAACCCGGAGGCTGCCGAGGCTGTCCTCCGGGTTCTGACCCGCGAGTACCGGCAACGGGTTTTGCCGCTGGACGAGATCAAGGCACTGTTCGGCTCCGGCCCTGCCGGCGCGGGCGCGTAAGCCCGCCAGCGGTCAGCGCCTGAGCCTGCGGCGGTCAGCGCCTGAGCCTGCGGCGGTCAGCGCCTGAGCCTGCGGCGGTCAGCGCCTAAGCCTTCCGGCGCCAGTACAACCCCGGGCGTCAGCCCTGACAAAAAGTCCTGCGCCTTGTGCCCAATAAGGAGCCGGGGCCGGACGCCGGAAACCCGGAGCTGCAATGTGCGGCTCCGGGTTCCTGGTTTTTCACTTGTTCGAAGGTCCTGGTTCAGGACTCCCGCATCTCACGGGCCGCTTGAACCGGATGCCTCCTCATCGGGCTCGGACGAGAAGGGCCTGTCCTCCGGGGTATCTTCGGTGTTGCGCTCATCGAGTTCTGCGTCCGCTGAGGGGACCGTCTTCTCGGCGTAGTCGCCTGCCGTGTAATCCCCGCCGGCGTCGTCCTTCAGCGCTTCAGGTGACACACCCGCGTCTCCGTAATCGCCGTTGTCGTACTGGCCTTCGCGTTCGCTCTTCGTGGGGTCGGGAACTCCGTGGTCAGCCATGGTGTGTCCGGCGGCGACCGGTGACCATGCCCCAGATCAGCAGCACGAGGATGGAGCCGCCGATTGCGAGGAGCCACGTCCTGATGGCAAAGAACTCGGTCAAACCTTCACCAAAGATGAGACCGCCGATCCAACCACCCAGCAAGGCGCCGACGACGCCGAGAAGGAGGGTGACCAGCCAACCGCCACCCTGGCGGCCGGGAAGAATAAGCTTTGCGATGGCTCCAGCCAAAAGGCCGAGCAGAAGAAAACCAAAGAAACCCATTTTTGCTCCTACTTTCTTGTTGATGGAAATTCCATGAACTCGGTGAAGCGGTTCAGCTCATCGGGTGTCCGCTACATGGGTAGGGTCACTCACGCCGGGCCGAATTCGGCTCGGCTGCACAATTGGGGATTTAGAACGGATAAACAATCCCGATGAATTTTTCATTAATGCAGCGAAGCATTGCTGCCGGCCTGTTCCGACCGCAGTGCTACATCAGTAACGCTAGCCGGTCCCCGGGCCAACAGCAAGTAACCTGACTATTTTTTGGTCACAGGCGTGCCGACCCGTTCCCGGGCGCTCCGCTCCGCTACTTGTTGCCGAAGACATCCTTTGCGGCGTCTTTGACCTTCTCGCCGGCCTGCTTGGTGTTTGCCGAGGCCTGATCGCCTACGCCCTCTGCCTGGAGATCCCTGTCTCCGGTAGCCTCGCCGGTCTTTTCCTTCGCCTTGCCGCCAAGGTTTTCAGCGGCATTCTTGATCTTGTCATCCAGTCCCATGGTTTTCACTCCTCGGGTAGCGATGTAGTTGTTGCCTGCGGGTTTCCGCTGGTTGGCAATAAAGTTTAGTCCAATATTTCAATTGAGCAAATTCAGATTAACCGGATGCTCATTACGGACAGCGTGACACCGTGTTCCAGCGGGACTAGTGTCGTAGGTAAATACACCTCGAAAGGAGTTGGTCCTGTGAAAGGGAAAGCATTCTTCGCTGTTGGCGTCGCTGTGGGATACGTATGGGGTTCCAAGTCCTGGCCGCAGGTGTACAGGCGGATCCGCGGAGGCGCGGAGAAGGTCTGGAAGACCCCTGAGGTCCAGGAAAACGTGCACCAGGCGGCGGGGACCGTGCAGGAGTCCGTGCCGGACATCCTGGACAACCTTTACGCTGCCGGCAAGAAGCTGCTGGAAAAGGTCGAGACCGCCCTGCCGGGCGTCCTTGATTCCAAGAGCGGGCAGAAGGCCGAGTCGGGGGACAAGCGGCCTACGGTGTCGACGGTCAAGGGTGATGTGGTGTCTGATCCAGCTCTTGACGTCACCACGGGAAGCGACTGGACGGACGAAGGCGGTGCTGCGCCCGAGGGGCCGGCCACCAATACCAAGCCACGGCCCTGAGCTTGTCCGGCCCCGGACTCGGGGCGTTACTTCCCCGATGGTGGTTGGACCAGCACGACGCCGGGTGGCCCGCGGAACCGGGCCACCCGGCGTCGTACTTTTACCGGTTATCCACTCAGGCTTGTTGGTCCACTGCGGCGAGCAGCGCCTGGCCCAATTCGGCGGGCTTGGTGAACTGCGGCCAGTGTCCGGTGGGCAGGTCCACGAGTTCGACATTGCGGATCCTGGCCAACTCCTCGGTGAAGGGGTGGCCGGCGTCCATCATCTGGTTGAGCATGGACGTTGGGAACTCGCAGGCGATGATTGTGGCCGGAACGTCGTAGCGCCGGACGTCGTGGAGGTGCTGTTGCTCGTAGGCAACACCCTTGGGCTGGGGAATCGCCCGCGCGCGGAACTTTTCCCGCAGCTCCTCCGTCAGGTCCACGAGGTCCGCCTCCTCGAAACCGTCCCAAGGCGGCAGGGGGATGTCGTCGCCTTCGTGCGGCAGCTCGTCGTTAACGACACCGCCTTCGCCCAGCGGTCCACTGTCCACGTAGATCGCGCGGGCAATCCGGTCGGGCCGGGCGTCTGCGACGCCGTGGATGATGGCACCGCCGCCCGAGTGTCCTACCAGGACCACCTTGCCCTCCACTGAGTCCACCTTGTTGATCACGGCGTCGATGTGCGTCCGCAGGCCGATGCCGGCGCGGGGCGTGTCTGCTGATTCCAGTCCCGGCAAGGTCAGCGGATGAACCGTGTGCCCGGCCGCCACGAGCGCCGGTGTTACCTCCTCCCAGGATGAAGCGTCCAACCAGAATCCAGGTACCAGGATGATGTCCATGCCCCGACCCTACGGGAGCCCCCTGACAAGATGTAAGGCCCAACTGGCTGGTCCGGGCGCACATAACAACCGCTACTGACAGTCAGTTGGGAAAGGGGGTTGACGCAGGCCACATTCTGGATCATAGTTTTCGTATACGATTTCGTACTTGATAGCTGAGTCGATCAGATAACCAATGCAGGAGGAAGCGGTCGTGACAGTGGAGTTCCGGACGCAGGAGTTGGGCCAGGATGTGCTGGACCGGACGCGCAAGGTGATTGCGGTCCACATCAATTACCCCAGCCGCGCTGCCCAACGTGGGCGTACTCCGGCCCAGCCGTCGTACTTCCTGAAGCCCTCGTCCTCGTTGGCGCTGGGCTCCGCGGATGCCCCGGGTGTGGTTGAGCGTCCGGCCGGTTGCGAGCTGCTCGGTTATGAGGGCGAGATCGCTTTGGTCATTGGCAAGGCTGCCCGCCGGGTTGGTTTGGAGGATGCGTGGAGCCACGTTGAATGGGTCACCGCGTCCAATGATCTTGGTGTGTACGACCTCCGGTACGCGGACAAGGGCTCGAACGTCCGGTCCAAGGGCGGCGACGGTTTCACCCCGGTGGGCCCGGCACTGATCCCGGCCGACGCCGTCGACCCTGCCGCCTTGCGGATCCGGACCTGGCATAACGGCGAACTCGTCCAGGATGACACCACCGAGGACCTGCTCTTCCCGTTCGCGCAGCTCGTCGCGGACCTCTCCCAGCTCCTGACGCTGGAGGAGGGCGACATCATCCTGACCGGCACCCCGGCCGGCGCCTCGGTCGCGAAGCCCGGTGACGTCGTCGCAATCGAGGTCACCGGCGGTGAGTTCAGCACCGGCCGCCTCACCACCAAAGTGACGGAAGGTACGACGCCGTTCGCGGACTTTGGTGCCTTGCCCAAGACTGATGACACGCAGCGGGAAGAGGCGTACGGTTCACGGGAAGCTGCCGGTCTGGCGCCGGTTTCGGCGGGATTGTCGCCGGAGCTGAAAGCCAAGCTCGAATCGGTCGCGACGGCCACCTTGTCTTCGCAGCTCCGTAAGCGTGGATTGAACAACGTCAGCATCGACGGTTTGCAGGCCACCCGCCCGGACCGGAAAGTGGTGGGCCTGGCCCGGACCCTGCGCTACGTTCCCAACCGTGAGGACCTCTTCAAGGCCCACGGCGGCGGCTTCAACGCCCAAAAACGAGCCATCGATTCGGTCAACGAAGGCGAAATCCTGGTCATGGAAGCCCGCGGTGAGAAGGGCACCGGCACGGTCGGTGACATCCTGGCCCTCCGCGCCCAAGTGCGCGGTGCCGCGGCGATCATCACCGACGGCGGCGTCCGGGACTTCTCGGCCGTGGCGGATCTGGAAATGCCCACGTACTTCGCCAACCCGCACCCGGCAGTGCTCGGCCGCCGGCACATCCCGTGGGACACGGACATCACCATCGCCTGCGGCGGAGCGACCGTGCAACCGGGAGACATCATCGTGGCCGACTCCGACGGCATCCTGGTGATCCCGCCGGCCATCGCCGAGGAACTCGTGGACGACTGCATCACCCAGGAAAAGGAAGAGATGTTCATCTTCCAGATGGTCCAGGAAGGCAACAGCGTTGACGGTCTCTACCCGATGAACACCGAATGGCAGGCCCGCTACAAGAAATGGGAAGCCACGGAAGGAGCCCACGGTGACTGAAACCGCCGTCGGAAGCAAGTCCCAGCAAGCCTATGACGCCGTCAAGGCGAGGATTGTCGAGGGCACCTACACGCCGGGATACCGGCTGGTGCTCGCGAAGATCGCCGAGGACCTGGGCTTCAGCGTGGTCCCCGTCCGGGAGGCGATCCGCCGCCTCGAGGCCGAGGGCCTGGTGAAGTTCGAACGCAACGTCGGTGCCACGGTTTCCGGGATCGACCCCACCGAGTACCTGTACACCATGCAGACCCTGAGCATCGTGGAGGGGGCGGCCACAGCGCTGTCCGCCCCGCTGATTGATGCCCGTGCCATAGAACGCGCGCGTGCAGTCAACGCAGAGATGCGCGAATGCCTGGAACACTTCGATCCCGTACGTTTCACCGCGTTGAACCAGGACTTCCACAGCGTCCTGTTTGAACACTGCCCCAACCCGCACATCCTTGACCTCGTCCATCGCGGCTGGAACCGGCTGGCGTCCCTGCGTTCGTCCACGTTCCGCTTCGTTCCCGGCCGCGCCCAGGAATCCGTGCGCGAACACGAAGCCCTGCTCCAGCTCATCGAGTCTGGAGCAGACGCCGACACCATCGAAAAAGCAGCCCGCCAACACCGCGCCGCCACCCTGGACGCCTACCTCGCCACAGCCAACAACCAGGCCTAAAGCCGCCTCACCAGTTAGGACTTCAACGATGACGACCTCCGTAGAAACCGCCAAGCATTACGTCCCCGAGGATCTGCCCACGCACATCCAGCACTACATCAACGGCGAGTTCGTTGACTCGGTTTCGGGCAAGACGTTCGACGTCCTGGACCCGGTCTCCAACCAGAACTACGCCACCGCCGCCGCCGGGCAGAAGGAAGACATCGACCTCGCTGTCGCTGCAGCACGCGAAGCGTTCGTGAACGGTCCTTGGCCGAAGATGAAGCCCCGCGAGCGTGCCCGGGTGCTGAACAAGATCGCCGACGCCGTCGAGGCGCAGGAAGCCCGCCTGGCCGAACTCGAGACGTTCGATACCGGCCTGCCGATCACCCAGGCCAAGGGCCAGGCCCTCCGCGCTGCCGAGAACTTCCGCTTCTTCGCGGACCTGATCGTCGCCCAGTTCGACGACGCCATGAAGGTCCCGGGCTCGCAGATCAACTACGTCAACCGGAAGCCGATCGGCGTCGCAGGGTTGATTACCCCGTGGAACACCCCGTTCATGCTCGAGTCCTGGAAGCTGGCCCCGGCCCTGGCCACCGGTAACACCGTGGTCCTTAAGCCGGCCGAGTTCACGCCGCTCTCCGCTTCGCTCTGGGCCACGATCTTCAAGGACGCAGGGCTGCCCGATGGCGTGTTCAACCTGGTCAACGGCTTGGGCGAAGAGGCCGGCGATGCGCTGGTGAAGCACCCTGATGTTCCGCTGATTTCCTTTACCGGCGAGACCACCACGGGCCAGACGATTTTCCGCAACGCAGCCGCCAACCTCAAGGGCCTCTCCATGGAGCTCGGAGGCAAGTCCCCGTGCGTCGTGTTCGCCGACGCCGACCTGGACGCCGCCGTGGATTCGGCCCTGTTCGGTGTCTTCTCCCTCAATGGCGAACGCTGCACGGCAGGTTCCCGCATCCTCGTGGAACGCGCGATCTACGACGAATTCTGCGAAAAGTACGCCGCCCGGGCAAAGAACATCGTGGTGGGCGACCCCCACGATCCCAAGACCCAGGTTGGGGCACTGGTCCATCCCGAGCACTACGCCAAAGTCGCTTCCTACGTGGAGATCGGCAAGTCCGAAGGCAAGCTCCTGGCCGGCGGTGGCCGACCCGACCACCTCCCCGAAGGCAACTACATCGCACCCACGGTGTTTGCCGACGTCGCACCTGACGCGCGGATCTTCCAGGAGGAAATCTTCGGTCCCGTCGTGGCCATCACCCCGTTCGAGAACGACGACGAAGCCCTCGCCTTGGCGAACAACACCAAGTACGGCCTGGCGGCCTACATCTGGACGCAGAACCTGACCCGGGCCCACAACTTCTCCCAGAACGTCGAGGCCGGGATGGTGTGGCTCAACAGCCACAACGTCCGCGACCTCCGCACCCCGTTCGGTGGTGTCAAGGCTTCCGGGCTGGGTCACGAGGGCGGCTACCGCTCCATCGACTTCTACACCGACCAGCAGGCCGTCCACATCACCCTCGGCTCAGTCCACACCCCCAAATTCGGCGCCTAGCACCCAACTAGGTCGCATTAGTGCGCGTTTTGAGCCCTCAAAACGGCATCAGCTGCGACCCAGTTGGGTTCCCACAAGAACCCTTTCAACGAAGAGAGACCATCATGAGTAACTTCACCGGCCCTATCCCGACCCCGTCTGTTCCTGCTCCGGACATTGTCCGTTGTGCGTACATGGACATCGTGGTCACCGACTTGGCCAAGTCCCGCGAGTTCTACGTCGATGTCCTCGGGCTGCACGTCACCGAAGAGGACGAGAACGCGATCTACCTGCGCTCCTTGGAGGAGTTCATCCACCACAACCTGGTGCTGCGCAAGGGCCCGGTCGCGGCCGTCGCCGCGTTCGCGTACCGGGTGAAGTCCCCGGCCGAGGTGGACGCCGCCGAGGCCTACTACCGTGAACTCGGCTGCCGGGTGGAACGCCGCAAGGAAGGCTTCACCAAGGGCGTGGGCGACTCCGTCCGGGTCGAGGACCCGCTGGGCTTCCCGTACGAGTTCTTCTACGACGTGGAGCACGTCGAGCGCCTCACCCAGCGCTATGACCTCTACTCCGCCGGTGAACTGGTCCGCCTGGACCACTTCAACCAGGTCACCCCCGACGTCCCGCGCGGCCGGAAGTACCTGGAGGACCTCGGCTTCCGCGTCTCCGAGGACATCAAGGATTCCGACGGCGTCACGTACGCCGCATGGATGCACCGTAAGCAGACCGTGCACGACACTGCCCTGACCGGCGGCAACGGACCCCGCATGCACCACGTCGCGTTCGCCACGCACGAGAAGCACAACATCATCCAGATCTGCGACAAGATGGGCGCCCTGCGCATCAGCGACCGCATCGAACGCGGACCCGGACGCCACGGTGTGTCCAACGCGTTCTACCTCTACATCCTGGACCCGGACGGGCACCGCATCGAGATCTACACCCAGGACTACTACACCGGCGACCCGGACAACCCCACCATCACCTGGGACGTGCACGATAACCAGCGCCGCGACTGGTGGGGCAACCCCGTGGTCCCGTCCTGGTACACCGAGGCCTCCCTCGTCCTGGACCTCGACGGCAACCCCCAGCCGGTGATCGAGCGCGAAGAGAAGTCCGAAATGGCTGTCACCGTCGGCGCAGACGGCTTCTCCTACACCCGGCCGACCGAAGGCACGGCCGCTGAAGGATTCAAGCTGGGAGCGCAGGTCTAAGCCATGTTGGACGCGAAGACGATTGAAGCCATTGCCGACGAGCTCGTTGAGGCCGGCCGTAACCGCAAGCCGGTGCCGCGCCTGACTGCCCGGTACCCGGAGATGACGGTGGAGGACTCCTACGCCGTGCAGCAGTTGTGGCGGCAACGCAACGAGGAAGCCGGGCGCACGTTGGTGGGGCGGAAGATCGGACTCACGTCCAAGGCCATGCAGGCCGCCACGGGCATTACCGAGCCGGACTACGGGGCCATCTTCGATGACATGGTCTTCGAAACCGGATGTTCCGTGGAGTGGGACAAGTACACCCACCCGCGGGTCGAGGTGGAACTCGCGTTCGTGCTCAAGGAGGGGCTGAAGGGCCCTGGCTGCACCATTTTCGATGTCCTCAACGCCACCGACTACGTGGTTCCGGCCCTCGAGATCCTGGACTCCAGGATCGAAATGGAGGGCCGGACCATCGTGGACACCATCTCGGACAACGCCGCGATGGGTGCCATGGTCATCGGAGGCCGGCCCGTGAAACCCGACGCCGTGGACCTCCGCTGGGTCTCGGCCATCCTTTACAAGAACCAGACCGTCGAGGAAACCGGAGTCGCCGCAGGGGTCCTGGACCACCCCGCCAACGGCGTGCACTGGCTGGCCAACAAGATCGCCGCGCACGGGGACTCGATGAAAGCCGGCGACATCATCCTGGCAGGCTCTTTCACCCGGCCCCTGTGGGTCTACAAGGGCGATACCGTCCACGCCGACTACGGACCGTTGGGAGTCGTGACATGCCACTTCAACTAGACCCCACGTTCTACCAGTCACTGGACCAAACGGGCAGGCCTCTGGCCGGCATGTGGGTGTGCTCCGGCAGCCCCCTCGTGGCAGAAATCTGCGCCGGGGCCGGCCTCGACTGGATCCTGGTCGACGCCGAACACAGCCCCAATGGCCTCGAATCGATCCTCGCCCAACTCCAGGCCATCCACGGCTACCCCGTCCAGGTCATGGTCCGGCCCCCGGTCAACGACACCGTGGTCATCAAGCAATACCTCGATCTCGGAGTGCAGAACCTGCTCATCCCCATGGTCAACTCAGGCACCGAAGCGGCCGCGGCTGTGGCTGCCGTGAGGTATCCGCCCCACGGCGTGCGCGGGGTCGGGTCCGCGCTGGCCCGCGCCTCGCGCTGGAACCGGGTACCGGACTATCTCGCCGAAGCAGCCGGGACCGTGAGCGTCACCGTCCAGATCGAATCCGCCGCAGCAGTGGACGCCGTCGAGGAGATCCTGGCCGTCGACGGCGTGGACGGCATCTTCCTCGGCCCCTCAGACCTCGCCGCATCCATGGGCCTGCTGGGACAGCAGGAACACCCGCAAGTGCGTGACGCCGTCGAACACTGCATCAAGGCCGCCACCGCGGCAGGCAAGCCAGCCGGCGTCAACGCCTTCAACCCCGACACCGCCCGCGCATACCTCGACGCCGGAACCTCCTTCGTGCTGGTCGGTGCCGATGTGGCGATGCTCGCGCGGGGGTCTGAAGCCCTTGCATCGCAGTTCGTCCGGCCGTCGGAAGGTGCGGTAAAAGCCAGCTACTGATCTGCGAAAAAGGGACTGTTTTGTCCGCCGCCAAAGGGGTACAACAGTGGTATCAACCTGCGGATTCGGACCCTTTGGGAGCTGTGATGTCGATCCGTCCAGTGCCTCACCCCACGTTTTATGCCGTGCTGGAAAACGAGGCCCGACCCCTGGTGGGCATGTGGGTTTGTTCAGGAAGTCCGCTGGTGGCGGAAATCTGTGCCGGGTCAGGGCTGGACTGGTTGCTGATCGACGCCGAGCACAGTCCCAACGGCATTGAGTCCATCCTGGGGCAGTTGCACAGCGTCAGCGGCTACCCCGTGCAGGTCATGGTCCGGCCGCCGGTCAACGATCCCGTGGTCATCAAGCAGTACCTGGACCTTGGCGTGCAGAACCTGCTGGTGCCCATGGTGAACTCGGCACTGGAGGCAGAAGAAGCGGTGGCCGCCGTCCGGTACCCGCCGCTGGGAATCAGGGGGGTGGGTTCGGCCTTGGCCCGGGCGTCGCGCTGGAACCGCATCCCGGACTACCTTGCCCAGGCCGGTGACACCGTCAGCGTCACGGTCCAGGTGGAGTCCGAGGCCTCGGCAGCCGTGGTGGAGGACATCCTGGCAGTGGATGGCGTGGACGGCATCTTCCTGGGTCCGTCGGACCTGGCCGCTTCCATGGGTCTGCTGGGACAGCAGGAACACGCTTTGGTGCGTGCCGTCGTCGAGCATTGCCTGGCCGCCGCCCAGGTGGCCGGCAAGCCTGCCGGTGTGAACGCCTTCAACGAGGACATCGCGCGGGCCTATCTCGACGCCGGTGCCTCCTTTGCGCTGGTGGGTGCGGACGTTGCGGTGCTGGCCAGGGCCTCGGACGCGTTTGCCGAGCGGTACATCCACTCCAAGCGACCTGTGCGTTCGGCCGACGAACCGGTGGCCGAAACCCTGGACCGCGCCGGCTGACCTGGCCCGCGCCGGCTGACCTGGACCGCGCCGGCGCCCCCAACTAGGTCGCAGTTGTGCGCGTTTTCACGGCTCTAAACGTGCACAAATGCGACCTAGTTGGGTGTTGCGGGGGTGTCCTTCCGGGCCATGTACCACTCCGTGAATTCGCGGGCACGGCCGTCCTCGGCGAACCGGATGACCCACAGATTGTCATAGGTGGGCTGGCCATTGAGGTAGGTGGTGAGTCCCTGCACGAAAGCGGTGTCCCCGTCCCGGCCCAGGAGCGTCCATTCAAACGTCCAGTCCCCGGATGCGTCCGAGGAATCGCCGGACCACTCCTTCACGATTGCCTCGTGTCCGTGCCAGGCCTCCTGGTCATGGGGCCGGGTGTTGTAGACGGCGTCCTCGGTGAAGAGGGCCTTGATGTCGCCGGGCTGGTTTGAGTTCCACGCCCGCACGTACTGGTCCATCCACGAATTCACATCGCTCATCACTCTGTTCTACCGGTGAACCCGCCAGGGGACAACGGTGTCAGGCGGATCGGGTCAACCCCCGGATGGAGCGGCGGATGTGGTCCGGGGTCAGGCCGGTGAGGGACGCGAGTTCCAGATCGTCGCAGGTTTGTGCCCTCGCCGCCGCAACGATCAGTGCCTCCCGGCGTTCCGTTACCTGCCCGCGGTGCCTTTCGGCGGCCTTCAACTCCTCGCTTTTGGCCTTCAGCGCTTCCAGCAGGGCCTGGCGGGGGAGGCCACTGACCTGCAGGTCGTCATAAGCCAAAGCGATGGTCCGGATGGTGCGGAGGTTCTCGCCGGTCACGGCTGCGATGGTGGCCACGGTGAGCCCGTCTTCCACGGCTTGGGCGATCAAGTCATTCCTTGCAGCCGTCAAGGTCCTGATGGAGCTGGCTGCATGGGAGAGGAGTTGTCGGTGCACACCCAAGGCGTGGGCCAGTTTCGCGTGCTCGGCGTCCGCGGTCGAGGAAGAGCGCGCAGGAGCGCCGGCGCGGTAGGTGTAGCGCCCAGTGGCGGACCGGCCTTGGGCGGTAGCTGCTGGAGCCAAAGCTGGCATGAAATCCCTTTCGAACGCTCGACGGCGGTGGGCCGGGACAGCCGTCAACGTCGCCGCAGCGGCGCTGTAGTCAGCTGTTCCCACCACTCGAATCTAGGCAGCGTTCACCCGCCCTTGGAAATACCAATACCGCGTGAACCCATAAGCAAAGTGCATGGATCCGGCCTGATTCAGGCGCAGAGCCCCCTGTCTAAGCATGGAGCGCTGCGAAAGCAACCCGCGTCATAAGCGTCCCTTATGAATCCACGCACATTAGGTCTTATCCAGAGCCCTCCGCCAGTACCTAGTCTCGAACAAAGGGATCCGCGAATCCGCGCGTCCCGAGTTCCACATCCCTGGAGGAGACATGTCCGAGTTCCTGCCGGCGTCGAGGGTTACCCGCATCAAGGCCTCAGCCAGCGTCGCCGCGGCCGCCCGCGTGCGCGAACTGAAAGCCGAAGGCATTCCGATCATCGACCTGACTGTCGGCGAGCCGGACTTCGACACCCCGGACCACATCAAAGAAGCAGCTGTCGCCGCGATCAGAGACGGTGAGACCAAGTACACCTCGGTCACCGGAACTCCTGAACTGCAAAGTGCGATCCTCAACAAGGTCGAGCGGGACACCGGACACGGTTACGGAGCCAACCAGCTGACCATCGGCGGCGGCGCCAAGCAGGTCCTGTATGTGGCGCTCATGGCCTCGCTCAACGAAGGCGACGAAGTGATTGTCCCGGCGCCCTACTGGGTGTCCTACCCGGACATGGTCCTGGCTAACGACGGCACCCCGGTGATCGTCCCCTGCGGTGAGGAAACCGGCTTCAAGCTCACTCCCGAAGCCCTCAAGCAAGCCATCACCCCCAAAACCAAGTGGCTGATCCTCAACGCGCCGTCCAACCCGACCGGTGCCGTGTACTCCCGCGAGGAACTTCAGGCCCTCGGCGAGGTGCTGGAGGAAAACCCGCACGTCTTCGTCCTCACCGATGAGATTTACGACGAGGTGTACTTCGGCGAAGGCCGCGTCACCAGCTTGGTCACGGCCGCCCCGGCGTTGAAGGACCGGATCCTGCTGGTCAACGGTGTCTCCAAGGCCTACGCCATGACCGGTTGGCGCCTCGGATACGGCGTCGGACCGGCTCCGTTGATCGCAGCCATGAACAAGCTGCAGTCGCAGACCTCGTCCTGCCCGTCCTCAATCAGCCAGGCTGCCGCAGCTGCCGCACTGAACGGTGACCAGTCCTTCGTCCGCGACAGCGTGGAGGTGTACCGCAAGCGCCGCGATGCCGCCGTCGATGGTTTGAACACCATCGACGGCCTGTCCGTGGCCCCGGCCGAGGGCGCCTTCTACGCCTACGTGAACTGCTCCGGCGTGATCGGCAAGACCGCGCCGGACGGCCGGGTCATCAAAAACGACCAGGACTTCACGCTGTACCTGCTGGACGCCGCGCGCGTCGCTGTCATCCAGGGTTCGGCCTACGGCCTGGGCCCCTACTTCCGGATCTCCTTCGCCACCTCGCTGGAGACCATCAACGCCGGCGTGGACGCTGTCCGCGATGCCGTCAACGCACTCAACTAGAAGGAACCCGAAAATGATCCATGTCAAGACCAAATTTGAGCGCCCGGACGCCGACGTCGTCGCACGCCTCGCCAGGTTCTCCTCGGCCACGATCCACGAAGCACAAGGCCGCCGCGGCGCTCTGAGCTCCAAAATCAAGCCGATCGACCGCTCCATGTCCTTCTGTGGTCCGGCTGTCACCGTGGCTTGCGCTCCGCAGGACAACCTCATGCTCCAGGTCGCCATCCACTATGCACAGGCCGGCGACGTCGTCCTGGTCGGTGCGCAGGAAATGGCCGAGGCCGGAACGTTCGGCGACGTCCTGGGCAACGCCATGAAGGCCAAGGGCATCGCGGCCATGGTCACCGATTCCGGCGTCCGCGACACCCAGGACCTGATCGAACTCGGGCTGCCCGTCTTCTCCGGCAGCGTCAGCATCAAGGGCACGGTCAAGGAAACGCTCGGCCCGATCAACCATCCGATCGTTTTCGGCGACGAGATCATCTACCCGGGCGACATCCTGCGCGGCGACGCTGACGGCGTCGTAGTGGTCCGCCGCGAAGAAGCCGAGGAAGTCATCGCGCTCTCCCAGGCCCGCGACGACCACGAGCGCGAGCTCATCAAGCTCTACCACGACGGCGGCAACACCATCGAGCTGTGCGGCCTCACGGAGAAGCTCAAGCAGAAGGGCCTCCTTGTGGAGGACTAGTCTTTCCGCTGAGGGGCCGGCCACTGTTGTGGCCGGCCCTTTGGCGTGGGTCTCAGGGAGTCCGGGGCACAAGAAAGGCGCCGTGCCCGGGTCTTGGGGGCAGGGCGCCTTCAGCGCGGTGCAGCTGTGGTTGGCGTACGACGGCGGGTGGCTGGCGTCTGTGCCTGGCGTACTGGTCAGTCGAGGCCGGAATGGCCGGGCCGGGTGTCCACCAGGTGCCATTCGATGCTGTTCCCGGCGTGAGCCGGCATGAGGCTTCCTTCAAAGACGAACAACGGCTCGCCGATACCGCCAATGGGCCGCCAGAACCCATTCTTTGGGCAGTGAAATCCGGTTCGTGCTGTGACAGTTCCGCGGGTTGGATTCGAAACCCATCCGGAGGTGCTGATCTTTTTCACCGTTTTGTCCTTTGAACAGGCCCGCAGTCTTCCGTGGGCTGTATTTCGAATTTCTTCTTAATTCGATAATAGGAAACTAAAACGGCTTTGAATAAGACCAAAGCTGTCTGTCCGGATAAGACTTTGTTATGGATGTGCGGGCAGCTGCACGGGGTCTGTTCCGTACTTGGAGATCAGCTGCTGGTGGAGCATCTCCTTGACCACCAGAAGGACGGCGGAGGCTGCCTCGGACAGGGGCTCGTGGTCCGGTGTGCAGAGGGCGATCTTGCTTTGCAGGGCAGGCTCCACGATCCGCAGTACCTTGAATTCCTGGTCCGGGAAGAGGGCGTCCGCTGCCGACTTGGGCAGTACCGTCCCGCCAAGGTTCGCCCGGATCAGCCTGGTCAGGGAGGGGACAGATTCCACTTCACCCACGAGCTTGAGCGGAAGATCCTGGTCGTCCAAGCCCTTCTCGATCAGTTGCCGGAGCGTGTGGTTCTTCTCCGGGAGGAACAGGCCCGCGGTGCTCGCTTCGGCCAAGGTAATGGTGTCCCTGCCGGAGCTGAGGCGGGCCACCTCAGCTTCCGGGTGAACCACCAGGTGCAGATCTTCGACGATCATGGTGGTGAACTGCACGCCCCGGATTTTGCCGGGTTCATAGATCAACGCCATGTCCAGGCGCCCATTCTTGATGGCTTCGCTGAGGACGCCGCCGAAAATCTCGGTCAGATGGACCACGATGTCCGGGTAGCGCCTGCCCACTTCGCTGATGATCCTGGGGGTCAGGCTGGAAGCCATGCTGTAAGGGGCGATCGCGATGGATACCCGTCCTGACGGTGCAGCCCCGGAGGTTGCCACGTCCTGCCGGGCCTGTTCAACCAGGCGGAGGATCGACTGGGCGTGGCGGTACAGCGTGTGTCCGGCTGCGGTGGGTTCAACCCCCTGCTTGCTGCGGATCAGCAACCGCTGCTTGAGGTCGTTTTCCAGGGCGGACACCTGCTGGCTCAGGGCCGGCTGTGCAACGTGAAGGGCTGCAGCGGCCTTGGTGATGCTTCCTGAGTCGACGATTTGGACGAAGTAGGAGAGCTTTCGTGTGTCCATGGATCTACCTTTCTGGTTGTTCAAATATAGACGCACCCGCACGCGCTGGGAGCCGCGCCACAGCACCGGGTGGCGCAGGTCATAACGGAGAGCTATCACGGGATAGCGATTAGGTCTTTGTGCAAGGCAGTTGGCGGGTGCGAGACTTCTGGAAGAACCTTAGGCAAAGTTTTGAAGCATCAGGACAGCAGCCACTTTCCGGGAATTCCCATCATCAACCCTGATGGTCTGCGGCATTTTTCGGAATTTCATAAGAATTACCCACGGAAAGAGAACCACGTGAACCCGATGATTGATCTTGTAGCGGATCTCGGAGAGGGATTTGGCGCCTACACCATTGGTGACGATTCCGAACTCCTGGAGATCGTCTCAAGCGCCAATATCGCGTGCGGGTTCCACGCCGGTGACCCGGACATCATGGCAAACACTGTTGCTGAATGCGTCCGCCGCGGTGTGGGCATTGGAGCCCACCCAAGTTTCCCGGACCTCCGTGGCTTCGGACGCAGGGACATGGGTTTGAGCGCCGGCGAAGTCCAGAACGATGTCCTCTACCAGTTGGGCGCCTTGAACAGCTTCGCTGCCTTCCACGGCACCAAGGTCACGCACCTCGCACCCCATGGCCGGCTCGGTAACCTCGTGGCCGTTCGCGCCGACTACGCCAAGGCTGTGGCCGAGGCGGCAGCCCGCGTGGACAACGAACTCATCGTGGTGGCCCAGGAAGGCGAACTGGCTGCGGCCGCACGCACCGCAGGGCTGGACGTGGCCATCGTGGGGATTGTGGACCGCGCCTACCAGGAAGACGGCACGCTGGTTCCCCGCAGCCAGCCCGGCGCTGTCCTGCACGATCCTGCCGAGATCGTCGAGCGGACCCTTCGCATGGTGGTCGAGGGCAAGCTTCGCTGCGCCAACGGCGTGGACATTGTTATCGACGTTGACACGGTCCTCCTGCACGGAGACAACCCGGGCGCTGTCGAACTGGCCCGCCTGATCCGGTCCGAGCTGATCGCAGCCGGTGTCCGCA
Source organism: Paenarthrobacter sp. NCHU4564 (assembly GCF_052156435.1). NCBI lineage: Bacteria > Bacillati > Actinomycetota > Actinomycetes > Micrococcales > Micrococcaceae > Paenarthrobacter > Paenarthrobacter sp. NCHU4564. The sequence continues at coordinate 50,280 of NZ_JBQLIS010000003.1, read as the reverse complement.
TTGCACCCCTGGCCGAGGTCATGGACGCCAAGAGGAAGGCGGCCTGACATGACCGTCCTGACAGTGGCTCCCACCGAGATCTACGAATCGGGTGATTCGGCGCTCCGGGTGGTCGCAATCTCGGAAACCAGCGAAGACAACTGGCTGACCGTCCACCGCCTGGCCGGCTGGCTCGAAGAGTGCGGTGCCGAGGGCCTCCACGCCGCGGTTCCCACTTACGATTCCGTGCTCGTGGAGTTCGACCCCGTGATGGTTTCCGCGGGCCAGATGCGCGCGTTCGTGAAACTTGGCTTGGGCGAGCTCGGCCGTTCGGCTGGAAGCAGCTCAGCACCCCGTGAGTTCGACGTTCCCGTGGTCTACGGGGGCGAGTATGGGCCGGACCTGGAAAAGGTTGCCGCATTCCAGGGAATCTCCATGGAGGATGTGATCCGCCTCCACACGGAGAAGACCTACACCATCCGTTGCCTTGGCGCACCCGCGGGTTCCCCCATGATGGACGGTCCTGCATTTCCCAAGCCTGTACCGCGGTTGAAGGACCCCCGGCTGAGCGTACCGGCAGGTGCGGTATCCGTAGCTGGCCGCCAGGCTGTCATCGCTCCGGCCAAGGCTCCCGGTGGTTGGTGCGTCATTGGCCAGACTCCTCTGTCCGTCCTCAACATCCGCCGCGAACCGCTGGTCCCCTATCAGCCCGGAGATATCGTGCGCTTCCGGCAGATCGGCGCCGCCGACTTCCACACGTTGGCTGGACTGGAACTGGAAGCGCAGGCGCAGTCATGAACGGCCGGATCCTGATCCATCAGCCGGGAAACTCTGTCGTCACCGACCTGGGGCGCTTCCGGGGACCCCGGTTCGGGCTCCCCGTGAACGGCGCCCTGGACCAATACTCAGCCCGGGCAGCCAACATCCTTGCCGGAAACCTGGACAACGAACCCCTGATCGAAATCACTGCCCTGGACTTCCGCATGACGGCCACCCAGGACATCCTGATCGCGGTGACGGGCGCTCCCTTGACCCTCACGGTCGGTGGACGAACCGTCAGCCAATGGGAACCGGTATCGGTCCGGGCCGGCGAATCCGTTTCCCTCCGGGGCATCCACCGCGGACTGCGGGCCTACCTCGCCATCCACGGATCCGTGGAGGCGGATACGCTCCTGGACAGCGTTGCTCCGGACACCGTGGTCGGATTCGGACTGCAGCTCAAGGAAGGAACCACGCTCACCACCCGTCGCAGCGTGGGTCCCGTGCGGCAGCCGTACTTCGACCTTCCACTTTTCCGGCTGGGCCTCGAACGCCCCAGCATGGGTTCAGACCTGTCGGTCGACGTGACCGACGGACCGGACGTCGCTGAGTTTGGCGCATCCGGTGAATTGCTCTTCACCTCGGAGTACACCGTCAGCGGCCGCAGCAACCACATTGGCCTGCGGCTCGGCGGTGAACTTCCGGAAAGAACCTCAAGCAGTGAGGTCCTTTCCCGCGGAGTGCCAGTGGGCGCCGTCGAGGTTCCCTCCAGGGAAGAGTTGCTGGTACTGCACCGGGGACGCGGCGTCACCGCCGGGTATCCCGTGCTGGCAGTGGTCACCAGCACCGGACTGGATGTCCTGGCCCAGGCGCGGCCAGGGGACAAAGTCCGTTTTCGGAAAACCACAGTGGCAGAAGCAACTGCCGCCCACCGGCGCTCGCGGGCCCAACTTGAAACACTCCGCGAATCCGTCAACACCGTCTTCGGACTCCTCGGCATCGGATGCCGTCCCCAGTGGCAGGACCTACCAGTTGCGGCATGCAGCTAAAAAACCTGTCGTCATACCTAGTAGGCGTTGCTACGCTCATTTCAGTAAGGAAAAGTCATGACCGCAAGCACCAATGCTGCCCCGGAGCAGCATGAGCGGCTCACGAGCCGCCAAACCCGCAAGGTTGTCACCGCAGGTTGTGTTGGCATCTTCGTGGAGCTGTACGACAACGGCATCTTCGCCTTCATGGCGGGAACACTGGCCCTCGTCTTCCTGGCCCCCGGCAACCCGGACAACGCGCTCCTCTTTGTGTTCGCCGGTTACGCGGTCTCGTTCTTTGTCCGTCCCCTCGGCGCGATCGTCTGCGGTTACCTCGGCGATAAGATCGGCAGGCAAAAGCTACTGGTCTTCGTGATCATGCTGATCAGCGTCGCCACCGCCGGTATCGGCCTGCTTCCTCCGTATGCGGCCATTGGCATCGCCGCGCCGATCCTGCTGGTGCTCCTCCGCCTGGTCCAGGGCTTCTCCGTGGGCGGCGAAGCTGCCGGCGCCATGACCTTCCTGGCCGAACACGCCCCTGAGGGCAAGCGTGGTGTCATCACCTCTTTCGCGCAGATCGCGTCCTTCGCCGCACTCCTCACCGGTACCCTGGTTGCCTTCGCAATGTCGCCATGGCTCACCCAGGCTGCCATCGACGGCGGCGGTTTCGGTTCCTTCGCCTGGCGCATCCCGTTCCTCGTGGCCATCCCCATGGGCATCATCGGCTGGTACATCCGCAAAGCCATCAGCGACACCCCCAATTTCGAAAAGCTCAAGGAAGAGGGCGGACTCTCCAAGAACCCGCTCAAGGAAGCCCTCGCCAGCCCGGTCCACCGCCGCGCCATGCTGCTGGCCCTCTTCATCCCGCTGATGAACGGCTCCGGCTACTACGTCCTCTTCTCCTACATGCCCACGTTCCTCAAGGGCAAGCAGCTGAACTTCACCATCGGCGAGGCACTGCTGGTCACCGCCTGCAGCCTGGTGGTCATCTGCATCGCCATCCCATTCATGGGTGCACTCTCCGACCGCCTGGGCCGCAAGAAGGTGATCGCCGGATCAGCAATCGGAATGGCCGTTCTGGGCATCCCGTCGTACGCACTGATCGCTACCGGTGACATGGGTCTGGCCATCCTGGGTGCCTGCATCATGGCCGTGATCTTCGCCGGACACACCGCCGTCATCCACATCCTGCTCGTGGAACTGTTCCCCACCCGGGTCCGCTACTCCGCCTACGGCGTCGGCTACAACATCTCCTCGGCACTGTTTGGCGGCACCGCCCCGCTGCTCATGACCTGGCTCATCAGCAGCACCGGCAACATCTACATGCCGGCGTTCTACGCAGTCGTCACGGCCTTGGGCACCCTCATCGCCGTCAGCACCGTCAAGGACCGTGCCCACGAACCACTGCGCGACGCCTAGCAATAACCATCCGGCGGGCGCCGTCATCGATGGCGCCCGCCCCTCCCACTTTTGGAGAACCAATGTCCTTTTCTGACTACACCACAGCCCTGGTCACCGGAGCTTCCACCGGTATGGGAGCGGCCATCGCCGAACGCCTCGCCAAGCGCGGGTTGACCGTCCACGCCGTGGCCCGCAACGGCGAGCGCCTGGCCGAACTGGCCGACCGCACTGGAGCAGTCCCGCACGTGGTGGACCTGACCGACACGGCCGCACTGGCCGGCGTCGTGGGTGACCTCAAGGTGGACGTCCTGGTGAACTGTGCCGGTGTCTCGCGGCCAGGCAACATCCTGGACTCTTCGGAGCAGGACATCGACGAATTGGTGGACGTGAACCTCCGCGGCCTGCTGCAGCTGACGCGCCTGGTGATGCCCGGCATGGTGGAACGCGACCTCGGGCACGTCATTAACATCAGCTCGATCGCCGGCGTGTACAACTTCTACGGGCACACGGTTTACCACGCCACCAAGGCCGCCGTGCACCAGATCTCCCGCCAGTTGCGCAACGACACCGTGGGCAAGCGGATCCGCGTTACCGAAATCTGCCCCGGCCGCGTGGAGACTGAGATCTTCGGCCGTAACATGGGCGGCACGCCGGAAGCCATGGAAGAAGCGTGGAAGACCTACTACGAAGGCTACGAGTCCCTCACCACTGATGACATCGTCAACGCCCTCGATTACGCCATTGAAACCCCGCGCCACGTCAACGTGGGCATGCTCGAACTGATGCCGACCTTCCAGGTTCCCGGCGGACTGACGTTCGACCGGCGCTGACGCCCTTCCGGTTCAGCGCCCCACAGGTTCCGGCGGCACTCACTCCCGCTGCCGGAAAACATAGGCCGGCGGCCGCGGTTTCCGCGGCCGCCGGCACCCGTTTAAGCATGATTGCAGTGCTGCAGTTGCCGGAAACCCACGACGGCGGGTGGTTTAGTCGTCGTCGCGGGTTTTGGTCAGGTGGTGGGTGGGGATGCGGTCCCGGTCATACGTGATTTCTGTGTAGCCGTGGGGCTGCGGGCGCCCGTCGGGGCCCAGGTTCACGAACACGATCTCCTCAATCGTGAGGATGCTTTGGCGTGTGATCATGTTGCGGACTTCGGCCCGCATGGTGAGCGAGGTGCGCCCGAACTTCTTGGCGGTCAGGCCCATCTCGATCAAGTCGCCTTGCACAGCCGAGCTCACAAAGTTGATTTCGGAGATGTACTTGGTCACGGCGCGGCCATTGCCCAACTGCAGGATGGCGTAGATCGCGGCTTCCTCGTCAATCCACTTCAGCAGGCTGCCACCGAAGAGCGTGCCGTTGGCGTTGAGGTCTTCGGGCCGCACCCATTTGCGGGTGCGGAAGGTGATGTCTGCTTTTTCCATGATCCGAGATTATCGAACCGTCCCCCGTGCCGCCTAAGCCATGGCGGTATGCGAAGCACTGTGCGAGTCGATGCGCTTGGAGTAGCAGTACGAGCCGCTGGCGCCAACGTAAGGGCCAAAGTTGGGAATCTCGGAGAACCCGGCGCTGACGTAGAAACTCCGGCCGTCGGACTGGGCCGACCCGGCTTCTGCCGCAATCACGCTGAATCCCCGTGAATGAGCCTGCGCCTCGAGTGCAGCCAGGATGGAGCTGGCCACTCCCGACCCGCGGGCGTAGGGGACCACATAGAGGCGCTTGACCTCTGCGGTGTTCTCGTCGAGCATCCTCAGTCCACCGCACCCCAGAGGTTGTCCCGAGCACTTTTCGTAGGCCACGACGAACACTGCCGTGTCCGCTTCAGACGGCGGCGGACCGGGTTCGTGGTCGGTGGTGCCGAAACGCGAGTCCAGTTCCGCCTGCTGTGCGGCCCGAAGATCTGCGCCAACCGGGTTCGCCCAGGTGACCTGCCGGATATTGAGCCGTGGGTTGGTCTGCATCAATGCCTCGTTTCGCTTCCGTACCGCTGAGGTGTTTATGCCTCTTAAGCCTAGGAAACGGCGGTTACCGTGGTGTTTCCTGCTCGTAAGCGTCCGGAGAAATGCTGGCTACTGCCGTGTCTGCTGCATGTCTGCAGGGCTTGATGGCCCACACCTACAGGGCGTCGCCGGTCGGGTCCTCGGCCGTGCGGTCTGCAAGGGCCGGGCCACCCACGGGAACCTGGTCCCAGTGCACTACGTGCCAGCCGGAGGCAGGATCGCCTTCCAGGGCAACAACGCCCGTGTTGGGCAGCATGTGTGATTCCGCGAAACCGGTGCCGATGTCCGTTGCGCGCAGCCCGGCCCAGCACCGGATAGCGGCACCATGGCTCACTATTGCCGCAGTTGCATGTCCGGCGGCGGCTACCTTTTCCACCGAGGCATCGAACCGGGCAAAGAAGTCATGGCCGGTGAACCCGCCCGGCATCCGGGCTTCAAGGTCGCCTGCGGTCCAGGAGAACACGGTGTGCATGTAGCGGAGGTGTGATTCGTGGTCGGTCTTCTTCTCAAGAGTTCCGGCTTCGATCTCGTGGACACCATCCAGGATGACCGGTTCCAGCCCGGTGGCCTTTGCCAGCGGCAGGGCCGTGCGCTGTGTCCGCACCAGCGTGGACGCGTACAGAGCCTCGATGGTTTCTCCGGCCAACGCGCGGGGGAGGGCGTCAGCCTGGCGCTCACCGAGTTCCGTCAGTCCGGGGCCGGGGAATGCCGTATCCAGTTGGCCCGCGACGTTGCCCGGTGTTTGTCCATGCCTGATCAACAGGAGCCTCATAAACGCTCCGCTCCTTCTCTGGTAGCTGACGTGCCTCCAGGAACCGCGCCTGGCTTTAGGGCGGTTCCTTGGTTCTTTGGTTCCTTGGTCCAGCCTAGACGCAGCGACTGGGAATCTTCGCCAGAGCGCAGCCCTGGGCAGCAATGACGCGGTGGAGACGGGCGGGTGTTGGCTCCGGGGCGCGTGGCTGTGGCGCGGCTTGGTGGCGCGGCTGTGTGGCGCGGATGGCTAGCGCGGCTTGGTGGCGCGGCTGGGTAGCGCGGCTTGGTGGCGCGGCTGGATTGACAGACAACGACGGCGGGCCGTGTGGCGCGGCTGTGTGGCGCGGCTGGATTGATAGACAACGACGGCGGGCCGTGTGGCGGGGCTGTGTGGCGCGGCTGTGGCGCGGCTGTGTGGCGCGGCTGGATTGACAGACAACGACGGCGGACCGTGTGGCGAGGCTGTGGCGTGGCTCCGTGGTCAGACAACGACGGCGGGCTGGGTTTGCCCCGCCCGCCGCCGTGTGCGTTTGTGCTGCAGCTCTGAAATTACTGAAGGTGGTCTACGAGCTTTTCCGCAATGCCCGTGTACTTCCCGGGGGTGAGTGCCAGGAGGCGTGCTTCAGCTTCGGGGGACAGGCCCAGGCCTTGGACGAATTCCTGCATACGCGCGGCGTCTACGCGCTGTCCGCGGGTGAGGTCCTTCAGGCGTTCGTAGGGGTTCTCCATGCCTTCCACTCCGGCAATGGCCTCTGCCCGCATCACCATTTGGATGGCTTCACCCAGAACCTCCCAGTTGGTGTCCAGGTCGCCGGCCAGGACGTCCTCGGCAACGTCCAGAGCCTTCAGGCCCTTGGCGACGTTCGAGATGGCCAGCAGGGAGTGCCCGAAAGCCACGCCGATGTTGCGCTGCGATGAAGAGTCCGTGAGGTCGCGCTGCCAACGGGAAGTAACCAGAGTGGCGGCGAGCGTGTCCAGGAGGCCGTTGGAGATTTCGAGGTTGGCTTCGGCGTTCTCGAAGCGGATGGGGTTGACCTTGTGAGGCATGGTGGACGAACCGGTAGCGCCGGCCACAGGGATCTGCCGGAAGTAGCCAATCGAGATGTAGCTCCAGATGTCCGTGCAGACGTTGTGCAGGATGCGGTTGAAACGGGCGATGTCCGCGTAGAGCTCCGCCTGCCAGTCGTGGCTTTCGATCTGGGTGGTGAGCGGGTTCCAGGTAAGTCCGAGTCCCTCCACGAAGGACTTGGCCACGGACTCCCAATCCGCGCCGGGTACCGATGCCACGTGGGCGGCGTAGGTTCCGGTGGCGCCGTTGATCTTGCCGAGGTACTCGGTCTTGGCGATGCGGACCAGCTGGCGGTTCAGGCGGTGCGCGATGACCGCCAGTTCCTTGCCGAGCGTGGTGGGCGTAGCGGGCTGGCCGTGGGTGCGGGACAGCATGGGGACGGAACGGTTGGCCTCGGCCATCGCCTGGATCTGCTGGACCAATGCGGTGGCATTGGGAAGCCACACGTCCTCCACCGCGCCCTTGATGCCGACTGCGTAGGAAAGGTTGTTGATGTCCTCGGACGTGCAACCGAAGTGGACCATGGCCGTCAGGTTTTCGATGCCGATGGCCGGCAGTCGACGCCCGATGTAGTACTCCACGGCCTTGACGTCGTGGACGGTGACGGCCTCGATCTCGGCGAGCTCATTGACGGAAGCGGCGTCGAAGCCTGTGACGATGGCGCGCAGTTTGGCGACTTGGTCGTCGGTGAGGGGACCGGCGCCCGGAAGCACTGAGTGGCTGGTCAGGTGGATCAGCCACTCGACCTCGACATGAACACGATCGCGGTTAAGGGCAGCCTCGGACAAGTAGTCGACGAGGGGCGCGACGGCGGCACGGTAGCGGCCGTCGAGGGCGCCAAGGGCGAGAGGTTCAGAAGCGAGGGAAACGCGGGGGGATTCAGCCATGGTGCCTATTCTTTCATGTTCCAAGCGAGGCCCTGAGTCGGTGACAAGCCGTATGTGGAAACCCCTCCGCGTTTTCCACATAGGCGACGCGCTCGCTTCCACCCCGCTCCGCGGCTCCGTACCGTCGAACTCACCGATCCGAATAACAAACCACGGAGTACACAGACATGAGCGTCGGCTTGATGCCCGCAGCCAACCCGCCCACCTTCGACCCCCTTGAGTGCGCGTCCCGCAGCCACGAAGTCCAACGACTGGCCTGGCGCATCAAGCGCTGCGTGGATCAGACGGACCAAGTGCTTGCAACCCTGCGGCGGACGCAATTGGAAAGTTGGCAGTCCCCGGCCGGGCGCGCGTACCGGACCACCATTGCATTGCACGCTTCGGCGGTGATGCGCACCCGGGAGTCCTTGGACACGGCTGCAGGATTGATCCTCCGGCACTCGCACAATGTAGCTGTCTCGGGGCAAAAGGTGAGTAATGGCTGATTCGGCACCGGTGGGGGCCGGCTCCCCGCCCCTTCCCTCTCCGCCCCTTCCAGATGGTTCCTTGACGATCCGCGGAGGGCTCGGCGGGATTTCCTTCCAGTTCGAGGAACTGTTGCGTGGCGTAGCCCAGCTGGATGACCTGGTCCAGCAACTCAAAGGCGTAGAGGACGAAGCTCGTCGCGTCCAGGACGAACTGGCCGGGTCCCTTTATGAGTCTTATGCAACGGGGTGTGACGCTATCAATGCGGTAGCCGAAAGCGGAAAGGAAGCCGGCCGCGTCCGCAGGGAACTGGAAGCTGTAGCCGAGGGTGTAAGGCAGGGACACCGCGACTACGAGCGTGCCGAGGCCCGCAACGCAGCCCTGGGGGATTTCGGCCCGGAACAGTTCGGGCTGTCCGTGACGGCCCGGACCCTGAGCCGGGACATGACGGAGAACGTCATAGGAAGTGCTCTTCCGTCCGGCATGGGTGCCGGGGATATCTTGCGGAGTCTCGTGGGTTCGCCGTTCATGAAGGGAGTCCAACCGCGCCCAGTGCACGCTGAAAGCTTGGGCGAATCGGTGGAGCCGGTGGACCCGTCCATGGCTGCGAGCATGCGCCGGCTTCAATCCCTGCACGCCCGGGGTGACGGCGAAATCGAGGTCATTGAGTTCGATAACAATGGAACTGCAGCCTGGATGGTCCTCATTCCAGGCACGCAGCCCGATTCACCCAGCAGCAACCCGTTCGATATTGCCGGCATTGGAGAAGCTCTCGGTTACGACTCCGAGCAGGTAGTTCCCGCTGTTGCCCAGGCCCTGCGGCAGGCAGGGGCTGAAGCCGGTGATCCAGTGGTGGCAGTGGGCCATAGCCAGGGTGGAGCACATGCGATGAACCTCAGCCAGAACAAGGCCTTCCTCAGCGAGTTCGACCTCAAGTATGTACTGACTGCGGGAGCCCCGACAGGAGGCATCACACCGGGGCAAGGAATCAGCAGCATGCACCTGGAGCATGTCCAGGACTGGGTGCCAGGCAGCGATGGGCGTATCCCCGCGGATACCAAGGACAGGGTGACGGTCACGCTGACGAATCCTGTGCAGACACCCAAGGGGGAGGACCCGGGGTTGGGGCCAGGTCATGACCTTGAAAACTATGCTGAAGGCGCCGAATTGATCGCTGCCAGCCACGACCCATCGCTCGCGGCGTCCAGCGCTGCCTTCACTGCCGCTGTCGGATCCGGGGGTACCGCCAAGGTGACCCGCTTCAAGCTGGAGCGGGAACCATTGCGGGATCCCCGGGCGGCGCTGCGCGATCCGCACCTGCCGGATTCCAAGCCGGCCATCGGTGAACGATGAACCAGGTGAGTCCCTGCTCGGCAGCGGTCGTTCCCCCGGCGCGGGATTCCTTTCTTGCCCTCGGGAGTTTGCCTGTGTTGATATCGCGCGGGCTCGGCATCCACTCCACCCACGGACCCTACCCCCGGGCGAGCAGGTTATCAGCGTTTGCGGGCACCCGGGATCAGTCCGGCCACCAAGCTGATGATGCTGATGATGATCGAGGCAAGAATGGCAGTCCAGAAGAACGAGTCGATAGTCAGATGCACCGGGGTGAAACTGCTCAACCATGCCGTCAGGTACAGCATTCCGGCATTGATGACGATCGTGAAAAGACCCAGTGTCAGAATCGTCACGGGAAGGGACAGGAACTTCACCAATGGGCGGACGAAAGCGTTGACCACACCAAAAATCAAGCCGATGAAGAGGTATGCCAGCACAATGCCTGCGGTGTCAGCGCTTTCCGTCAGGCCGGCATTGGCAGCTACCTGCTCCGTGGCGGACGTTGTGATCTCCAGTCCATCCAGCAGCCAACTGGCAACCCACAGGGCCAGACCGTTGATGAGGACGCGAATGATGAATGAACCCATGGGCCAATGCTGTCATATGGACCTGTTAAACAGCCCGGGAACAACCCGATGCGGGCAAGTAGTCTTGAACCCATGACTACTACTGACAACGCACCGGAGGGCGTACTCCCTCGGCCGGTCGTGGACAGGCTCCCCAAGTATGCCGCCGGCAAACCTCCGGCAGCAATTGAGGGCCTCACCAGCTACAAACTGTCGTCGAATGAAAACCCCCTGCCGCCGATTCCTGCAGTGTTGCAGGCCATCGCCGACCAGTCGGACATCAACCGCTACCCCGACCCCCTGGCTACCAAGCTGCGCACTGCTCTGGCAGAATTCCTGGATGTTCCCGCTGACGATGTCGTCACCGGTGCCGGAAGCCTGGGCGCGCTTAACCAAATCCTCGCAACATTCGCCGGGCAGAATGACGACGGCAAGCAGGACGAGGTGATTTATGCCTGGCGTTCCTTCGAGGCCTATCCGATCTGCGTCGGACTTGCAGGGGCCGCGAGTGTGCAGGTCCCACTGCTCCCGGACGGGCGCCATGACCTGGAGGCCATGGCCGCTTCAGTGACGGCGCGTACCAAGGTCATCCTCCTGTGCACGCCGAACAACCCCACCGGCCCCATCCTCACTGCAGAGGAAACAGAACGTTTCATCCAGTCGGTGCCGCCCAATGTCGTGGTGGTGATCGACGAGGCCTACCAGGAATTCGTTCGTGACCAAGCTGCCGTGGACGGCATCAAGCTTTACCGCAAATACCCCAACGTGGTGGTGCTCAGGACCTTCTCCAAGGCCCACGGTTTGGCCGGACTCCGGGTCGGCTACAGTGTTTCGGGCCCGTTGCTCACCCAGCACCTTCGGGTAACCGCCACGCCTTTTGCTGTTTCCCAAATCGCGGAACGCGCCGCAATTACGTCTCTGGAGAATTTCGATCAAGTTGTCGAAAGGGTACAAAGCCTGGTTGACGAGCGGGACCGTGTGACTGCGGGCCTGCGAGGCCTCGGATGGTTCGTGCCGGAGGCGCAAGGGAACTTCGTCTGGTTGAATCTGGGCGAGAACAGTGGCGAATTCGCGGCCCTCGCGGCGGAACAGGCCTTGTCAGTCAGGGCCTTCGGGAATGAGGGTGTCCGGGTCAGCATCGGCGAGGTCGAAGCCAACACCCGGTTCCTCAAGTTATGTGCGGGTTATACAAAGGCACCCGCGGGTTCCTAGCGGTTAACAAATGCGCCTACGGTACTTACTACGGATAAAGTAAGGACCGAAAGCCAATGTATATGCCCATTCAGGAATGCATTCCTGAATGGGCATATATCCCAGCGACAGACATTGCACGGCATCCGCCGCGGCAAGCAAGGAGACGGAATGGGCTCGACACAACTGCCCCCTGGGGCCTATGACACTCTGGCGGCTACCTCAGCAGCGGTAGCTGCGTCCGGGGAATCCGTGGAGATGGTCCAGTTGCTCGGCCCCGACGGGACGCTGGGCAGCGACCCCGTGTTCTCCGACTACGCCAAGCGGATCGACCCTGAGAAGCTGCGGACCTTCTACGCTGACATGGCGCGGATCCGTCGCTTCGACCAGGAAGCCACTGCCCTGCAGCGGCAGGGTGAGCTGGCGCTCTGGGTACCCCTGACCGGCCAGGAAGCCGCACAGATTGGTTCCGGGCACGCGAGCCAGGCGCAGGACTACATCTTCCCCACCTACCGAGAGCACGGCGTCGCGTTGGTACGGAACGTGGACCTCGCGGAACTGCTGCGCCAGTTCCGGGGCATCTCCAACGGCGGATGGGATCCCCGCCAGAACAACTTCCACCTGTACACGCTGGTGCTTGCGGCCCAGACACTCCACGCGGTCGGGTACGCCATGGGGATCCAGCGTGACCAGAAAATGGCCCGGGACTCCACCGATCCCAAGGCGGCTGTCATCGCCTACTTCGGTGACGGCGCCAGTTCGGAGGGCGATGTCCATGAGTCCATGGTCTTCGCAGCCTCCTACGACGCCCCGGTGGTGTTCTTCTGCCAGAACAACCACTGGGCCATCTCTGTGCCCACTGAAGTACAGACGAAGGTGCCGCTGGCCAATCGTGCCAAAGGCTACGGTTTCCCCGGAATCCGGGTGGACGGCAACGATGTCATCGCCGTCCACGCCGTTACCGAGTGGGCGCTGGAGCATGCCCGCGAGGGTCGGGGCCCGGTCCTCATCGAGGCTTACACTTACCGGCTCGGGGCGCATACCACCGCCGACGACCCCACCAAGTACCGCGAATCGGCCGAGGAAGCCGCATGGCGTGCAAAGGACCCCCTGGATCGCCTTGAGAAGTACCTCCGGTCCGAGGGCCTCGCGGACGAGGCGTTCTTCGAGCAGGTCAAGGTGGACGGCGACGAGCTCGCGAAGTACGTCCGCGAAACCACGCATGGCCTCGAAGTGCCGGACATCCGGGACGCATTTGCCAATGTCTACGCCGAGCAGCACCCCCTGATCGCCGAAGAACTAGCGTGGTTCGAGGAATATTCCGCAGGATTTGAAGGCGAAGAGGAGGCATCCAACTGATGGCAACCATGACCATAGCCAAGGCCATCAACGAGGGCCTTCGCGCGTCACTGAAGAACAACCCCAAGTCGCTGCTCATGGGTGAGGACATCGGCCACCTTGGAGGTGTTTACCGGGTTACTGACGGCCTCATCAAGGAGTTCGGCGAAGACCGCGTGGTGGACAGCCCCCTGGCTGAGTCCGGCATTGTCGGTACCGCCATTGGCCTGGCCTTGCGGGGCTACTCGCCCGTCTGCGAGATCCAGTTCGACGGATTCGTGTTCCCGTCGTTCAACCAAATCACCACACAGCTCGCCAAGATCCATGCCCGCAGCCACGGCCAACTGACGGTACCCGTGGTCATCCGTATCCCGTACGGCGGCGGCATCGGTTCCGTGGAGCACCACTCGGAGTCGCCGGAAGCATTGTTCGCCCACACGGCCGGCCTCCGTATCATTTCGCCTTCCAATGCCCACGATGCCTACTGGATGATCCAGAAAGCCGTCGAGTGCACGGACCCGGTGATCTTCTTCGAACCCAAGCGCAGGTACTGGCTCAAGGGTGAGGTGGATGTGGAGAACGCGGGACTCTCCGAAGATCCTTTCAAGGCCCACGTGATCCGTCAGGGGACAGATGCAACCATCGTGGCCTACGGCCCGCTGGTTCCCGTCGCACTGGCTGCGGCCAACGCCGCCGCTGAAGACGGACGAAGCATCGAGGTCATTGACCTCCGTTCGATTTCGCCGCTGGACTTCGACACCGTGGAAGCCTCCGTCAAAAAGACCGGACGGCTGATCGTCGCCCATGAGGCTCCCACGTTCGGTGGTATCGGCGGCGAGATCGCTGCCCGTATCGGTGAGAGGGCCTTCCTGCACCTGGAAGCCCCGGTGATCCGCGTCGGTGGCTTCCATATGCCATACCCCGTGGCGAAGGTCGAGGAAGATTACTTGCCGGACATCGACAAGATCCTCGAAGCCCTCGACCGCTCCCTGGCCTACTAACCCGCCCTGATCCAGCCCGCTACTGCAGGGCGCACGGAAACCGAGGACCACTGTGACTGTAAAGAAATTCAACCTTCCGGACGTTGGCGAAGGCCTGACCGAAGCCGAGGTCGTGGCTTGGAAGGTCAAGCCCGGCGACACGGTCGCGATCAATGATGTCCTGTGCGAGATTGAGACGGCCAAGTCCCTCGTCGAGCTGCCTTCTCCGTTTGCGGGCACGGTAACCGAGTTGCTGGTTGAAGAAGGCATCACTGTGGAAGTGGGCACGCCCATCGTGGCGGTCTCCGATAACCAGCCAGGTGACTCCCCGGCGGTCGCCCCGGACAACACGGCCCAGCAGGCGCCAGCTGCCGACGCCGAGGAAAGCTTCACGCCGATCCACGGCACTTTGTCCGCTGACGACTCCGCGGCGCCGACCTACGGCAAGCTTCCCGCCGACTCAGGGGATGCCCTCGCCGGCGGACCCTTGGTGGGCTCCGGTCCAAAGGCCGACGCCGTGAAGCGCCGCCCGCGCAAACGTCCGGTTGCGTCGCCGGTCGCCCCGGTTCATGTCGACGAAAACGCTGAAGGGACAGTCCAGGACAACCAGGCTGTCCTCGAAGCCGAAGCAGCCCGGACGCCGGCGCCTCACCGACCGCACGGAACTCCCGCCGTCGTCCGTCCTGCGGCCCCGGCCGCTGCGACCCCCGCCGGTGCGACGGCCCCGGAAGGTGCGGCCACGGGGACAGCCCCGGCCAGGGTGACGGCCCCGGAAGGTGCCGCCACGGTAACCGCTCCCGTTCCCCCCGCCTCCAGGGGCGCTGCCATCAGCGGCACCATCAGCGGCCTGGTCAACAAGGTTTTGGCCAAGCCCCCGGTACGCAAGTTTGCCCGGGACCTGGGAATCGACCTGGCAGACGTCGTGGCTACCGGTGAACGTGGGGAAGTGACCCGCGAGGACCTGGTCAGCTACCAGGCGCAGCGCGACGCCGAACTGGACAAGGCAGACACCTTCTGGGGAGCTTCCAAGAAGCCGCAGGAGCAACGGATCGAGCGTGTGCCGGTCAAGGGCGTGCGGAAAGCGACGGCCAAAGCCATGGTCGATTCGGCGTTCACTGCACCGCACGTGAGCATCTTCGTGGACGTCGATGCCAGCCGCACCATGGAGTTCGTCAAGCGCCTCAAGGCCTCCCGTGATTTCGAAGGCATCAAGGTCTCCCCGCTGCTCATTCTGGCCAAAGCCGTGATTTGGGCGGCCGCCCGCAACCCCAGCGTTAACGCAACCTGGGTAGAGGACGCGGACGGCAAGGGTGGCGCAGAGATCCAGATCAAGCACTTCATGAACCTTGGGATAGCGGCCGCTACCCCGCGCGGGCTCATGGTTCCCAACATCAAGGACGCGCAGGACCTCTCGCTCAAAGAGCTTGCACTTGCCCTGAATGAGCTGGCTACCAAGGCCAGGGCCGGCAAAACCCAGCCGGCGGAGATGCAGGGCGGGAGCCTGACCATCACCAACATCGGTGCCCTGGGCATCGATACCGGGACGCCGATCATCAACCCCGGCGAGGTGGCCATCATTGCGTTTGGCACCATCAAGCAGAAGCCCTGGGTCCTTGACGGAGAGGTCATTCCGCGGTGGATCACCACGCTGGGCGGCTCTTTTGACCACCGGGTAGTGGACGGGGACCTGTCAGCCCGCTTCATGGCGGATGTCGCCGCGATTCTCGAAGAACCGGCGCTGTTGCTTGATTGATCCGCAGACGGCACCCCGGCCCCTGGCCGCACCACAGCTTCTCACCGGGCCGTGGCGCACCTTCGCCCGCGGGCTGACGGAGGTTTTTCAGCCTCCGGTGGTGGTGACGCTGCTGCTGCTGATCAGCCCCGCCATCGAGCCGGGTTTCCCGGGAACCGCCTGGTTTGGGGCGTTGGCTGCCTTCTTTACCTGCGTGCTGCCCTTGGGTTATGTGCTGGTGCTGGTCAAGCTGGGTCGGATTACTGACCACCATGTCAGCGACAGGCGCCAACGGACGCCGTTGCTCCTTTTGTCCCTGGTCTCTGTTCTGGCCGGACTGGCCGTGCTCCAGTGGCTGCATGGACCCGCCAGTGTATCGGTCATGATCATTGCCTTGATCGGCGGAATAGCGGTCCTGGCAGTCGTCAGCGCCTTTTGGAAGATGAGCGGCCACGGGTCTGCCATCTCCGCCGCTGCCGTCATTGTGGTCCTGATGTTCGGACCGGCGTGGAGTCCGGTGCTGCTGCTCATCCCGGCCGTTGGCTGGTCCCGCGTGGTGTTGCGGGCCCATACCCTGGGGCAGGTCATCGCGGGATCGCTGTTCGGTGGGGGCGTCATCGCCGGGCTGTGGTGGCTGCTGCGCGGCTGGATGGTGTGATCGTGCGGGCTACTGGAAAGCCAGGCTGCGGCTGCCAGCCCGCCTAGAAGGCCGGGTAGTTGACCAGCAGCGCCTGGAGTTCCGACGTGGACATGTGGTTGGCCATCTCCACGCTGATGCCCATGGCCACGGCAGCCACGGTGAGCATGCCCACCAAGGCTACGGAGAGGAAACGCCAGTCCTTGCGGAAGATGCTGCCCATGGTTTCGGGCATTTCCAGGCTGGGGGAGATCGTGTTGGGGGCGCTGTCCCAGGAGCCGTCATCCAGCAATGCGATCACACGGTCGTTGCCGCGATCCAAACGCATGGTGCTGATGTTGTTGCCGTGGCGGGCAAGCAGGATGTCGTGTCCGACGCGCTGGCGCGGCTGCAGAGTAAGCAAGAAAGATCCCCTGGAAGTTGAGGTGGGTGGAGGTGGCTCACGCCGTTGGGGGCATCTCAATTTTATAACGGTTCAGTTTCTCCACTTGCTCTGAAGACGCAAAAAGCCGGGTGAGTCTCCCCACCCGGCTGCGTGATTCAGCTCGCTTTACGGCTGATCGGTCTTGGCGATGTACACGTCGCAAGGAGCAGTATGGGCCACGGTATTGGCGACGCTGCCAAGGACCCTGCCCAGACCCTGCATGCGGCGGTTTCCCACCACAATGAGTTTCGCGTCCAGCATCTCCGCTTCCTTGACCAACGCCTCACCGGGCTTTCCGCGTGCGGCAGAGAAGGTGACGTTCAGGCGCTCGTCGGTCAGTTGTTCGGCGACAGCCTTTGCCACGGCCTCAGCCTCCGCGGCATCGGAGACGATCCATTTGTCCGTGCCGATTTCCACGACTTCGGTCCGGTTGCTGTCGAAGGCGCTGACCACGCGCAAGGTGGCGCCAAGTCCGATGGCCAGTTGCTGGGCTGCCCTCGCAGCCCTGAGTGCCGTTTCGCTGCCGTCTACTCCTACGATCACGACGTCGGTCATGATGCTGCTCCTTTGGTGGTGGCTTGGATGGCCTCTGCCAAAACAGGGGCCAGGCGGCGGACGCCTTCGGCAATCGTATCCGGAGGCACGGCGCTGAAGGCCAGCCTGAGCTTGTTGGACGGGCCGTCCGCGGGCGTGAACGCCGCCCCGGGGATGAAGACCACGCCGTCGTCGATGGCTTTGCCCAGCAACGGGTACGTATCCACCCCCTGCGGAAGGGTGACCCACACGAAGAAGCCCCCGTCGGGCCGGGTCCAGGTGACCCCGTCGGGCATGTATTCGTCGAGGGCCTTCAGCAACGCCCGGCACCGTTCTGCGTACAGTCCGCGGTAGGTTTCGATCTGGCCTTGCCAGTCGTAATCGCGGAGGTATGCCGAGATGAGCATCTGGTTCAGTGGCGGCGGACACAGCGTCACCGATTCGGAGGCCAGGTAGAACCGGCGCTGCAGATGTGCGGGAACCAGCGCCCAACCAATCCTCAGGCCCGGTGCGAAAATCTTGGAGAAGGAGCCAAGGTAGATGACGTCGTCAGGGTTGGCAGCGCGCATGGGGGCGATGGGATGGCCGTCGAACCTCAAGAGCCCGTAGGGATTGTCTTCGAGGACCAGAATATTCGCAGTGCGGCATATATCGACGATCTGCTGACGGCGTTCCTGCGCCAGCGTGATGCCTGACGGGTTGTTGAAATTGGGGATCGTGTAAAGGAACTTGATGCTTTTGCCTGCTGCCTGGAGCGCCGCGATCCTGGCCTCAAGGACCTCAGGTACCAGACCGTCGTCGTCCATATCGATTGGCTCCACCTCCACCTGGTAGGCCTCGAACGTGTTCAAGGCACCCACGTAAGTGGGGTTTTCCACCAGGACGACGTCCCCCGGGTTGCAGAAGACTTTGGTGGCGACATCCTGTGCTGACTGCGAACCGGCCGTGACCACGATGTTCTCCGGCGTCGCGTCGTTGATGCCTTCGGCGGCCATGATCCGGCAGATCTGCCGGCGCAACTCCTCGGTGCCCTGTCCGCCGCCGTACTGAAGCGCGGTCATGCCTTCTTCGGAGATGATCCGGGCGGCAGTCTGTCCCAGTTTCTCCAGAGGCAGGGACTGCAGGTAGGGATTTCCGCCGGCAAGGGACACGAGTCCGGGCTGCATGGAGATGTCAAAGACATCGCGTACCGCGGATTGTTTGATGTTCGCGGCCCGCGCTGAAAACAGTTCTTCATGCGGGTGCGCGGCTGTGGCGGCACGTTCGATGGCGTCGATGGCTTCAGCGGGCAGCGTGGTGCCGGCATCCAGTGTTTCGTGGGTCACAGTGACAGGATACCCCCGCTGGTTGCCAATAAGGCAACATCTGTTTCCAGACATTGGTGACTTTACGCCGATTGCGCCACGGGCTGGAATGTACCTATGACACCGCACAGAGCATTAGCAGCCAAAGCCGAACTGTTCACCAAGCTCCACGACGCGGGGCCCACGCCGCTGGTGCTCGTGAATGTTTGGGACGCGGCCTCCGCGCGAGTGGTCCAGGAGGCGGGGGCGACGGCGATCGCGACCTCAAGCTCGGCGGTTTCCTGGAGCCTGGGCTTCCGGGACGGAGACCATGTTCCCTGGGGTTTGGCCATGGCTGCGTTGGGCCGGATCGTCGGTGCCACCAAGCTCCCGGTTACCGCGGACATCGAGACCGGTTACGGCCGTACCGACGACGAACTGCGGGCTACGGTCCATGCGGTCCTGGACGCAGGGGCCGTGGGAATCAACATTGAGGACTCCGCCGAGGAGCCACTGACGGACGTGGCCGAACAATCACGCCGCATCGCCCTGATCCGGGCCGCGGCCGACGAACGCGGCGTCCCACTCTTCATCAATGCCAGGACGGACACATACCTCTCCGGCCACTACCCCGAAACAGCCTACGAGGAGACGCTGCTCCGCGCAGGGTCGTACCTCACCGCTGGTGCCAGCGGCATTTTCGTCCCCGGCGTCGTGGACCTGCACGTCCTCCACGAGCTGTGCAGCCACATCCAGGCTCCCGTGAACGCCCTGGCGGGAGTGGGGGCGCCGTCGCCCCTGGAACTGCACGACGCCGGAGTCCGCAGGGTCAGTATCGGTGGCAACACGGCGAAGGCTGCTTACGCCAAGGTCGCGAAGGTGGCCCACGAGATTCTGGGGGACGGCAACTGGTCCGGCCTTGCCGGAACACGCAGCCACGACGAGATGGACGCCTTGTTCGCGCACGGTCCCAAGTACTCGCTGTAACTGCCGCCACGCAAAGTACGACGGCGGCACCTGGCTTTATTGTCGGACCCCGCCGATAGCTTGGGATCAATCAGGCAGAAGGCCCGCAGGCCGGAGTCCCGCAGGCGCGGGAAGGCGACGGAACAGGGCAAGGAAGGGTGGCAGTATGGCCAGGCGCAGCGTCCAGTTCTGGCGCATCGACCAGCTCAACGGCTTCCCCCTCACCCGGCCGTTTCCTGCCCGCCGTGTGGCAGAGGTCCTGGCGAACGCCCGGCAGGCCGGAACGGACAGGCACTTCACCTGCGCTGACGGAACGGTCCTGCTGGCCCAGACTGCAGCCATGTCTCCGGCTCCGGTGCTTGTGCTGGACCGGGTCCGGTATTCCAACCTGCCCAGCGTCGGTGATGCCCTGGGCAGGCGGAAACCCTTGCCATTGGCGCCGGGGGACCACCTGCTGGAAACCACGTACTTCGCCTTCCTGAAGCGCAATGTCATGGCGGTGCTGACCAGCGGCAACGGCCCCAGGCCACCGCGGCTCGCTGAATACCTGGACGGAATGCTGGGACTGGACTTCGGCTTGCTTCCGGTGGTCAGGGAGGATGTGGAGGAGATCCTGGCCCGGCTCGAGGTGAGCCGCTTCGAGTTCGCCCTGCCCGCCGAGCGGCTGACGGGGAAGCTGATGGAGGGTGAGTGGGCCGATGTCCTCGACAGCGCATCACGCCTAATGACGGAAGGGACCTTCCGGCTTTCCCTCAGTGTGGGCCGCTCAGGCACCACGGAGGACAAGCAACGCATCCGGGAACGGATCCAGCGGCTGATCGACCTGTTCCGCAGGTCCGGCTCCGTGGAGCACTTCGATTACGTGGTTGCCGAGGGCAGGGACTCCGTCAATGGAGACCGTGAAATCGTTGATCTCCTCAAGGAGCGGTTTGTCTCGCACGTGGAGGTCGAGTCCGATGTCCTCAACGATCCCGCCAAGTCCACTGCCCAGGCCATCGCCATCCTCAATCGTCAGGCCAAGGACAACGAGGCCTTCTTGGCCAGGACGCTCCCGGAGGTCAGGGGCTCGGCGGAACCGGGGCTCGTCCCGGACCTGGTAGCCGGCGGAATGGCCGCTGCCCGGGAGCTGGCGGCGCGGGAGGAACAGGCGGCGCGGGAGGTGGCCGCGCGGGAGGAGCAGCCCGGAACGCCGGTCTCCGTCGGAGCTGATTCTGCGGGAACACAAGGTGGTGCGGGTCATGAGCTTGTACGAGGTTGATATCCAACGCAGCGGCCGCCGCCGAACACTCTGGCGGTGGTTCCTGTTGCATCCCAAAGCGGACTATGTCTGGGCGCTTCTGCTGGTCCTGGTGTGGTTGGGCCTGGCGGTGCTTGCACAGCGTCCTTTGATGCTGGAGAACGTCGGTACGGACGCCCGGCGCACCCTCTTCCAGACGCTCGCCACGCTGGCAGGTGCTACTGCGGGCCTGACCCTCACGAGCGTGTCCATGCTGATCAACGTTCTGGGCAAGAAAGCCGCTCCCGGACAGCAGGAACTTCCGCTGGAAAGGCTGACCGCCACGCATCGCCGGCAGATAGGCGAGGTCTTTCTGTTCGCCATTCCCGGGTTGGGGCTTCTTCTGGTTGCCGCCCTCACCACCGTGGTTCTGGAAGGTGACCACGCCACCGGCCTGTGGATTCCGGAAGCAGTGGTTTTCGTCATGGCTTTCGCGTCTGCTTTTGCTGTCCTTCGTATCGCCTGGGCATTGCGCCGTGTTCTGGCCATCGCCACTGCCTGATCACGGGGAGGCGGACCTCACCCCACACCAAGCACATCCGCCAGCGTCCGGCCGTTGATGTAGATCTCTGCCCTGGACGCGCCGCTCGCCGACACCACGGTGTGCGTCAGTTGGGCTTCGATCCGCGGAATGTCGCACACACCGCCGGGTTGCAGCGAGCCGCCAAGATTGACCACTACCGTTGACCCGCTGACGTAGCCGGAGAGGAAACGCAGCGACGATCCGGCCAGGGAGTCGTAGAGTCCGGCATCGCTGTCCACGGGCATGCCGGCGTCCAGCAGGCGGCTGAGGGCTACGGTCAGGGGGTCGCCGGGGATCGCCGCGCCGCGCACAGGCACGAGGCTGTCATTGCAACCGAACCGGACGCCCCGGGCGCCGCCGTCGTCCACCGCCACGTAGTAGACAGCCGGTCCCAGGTCGATCGCGTCGGGTGGCAGGGCCGCAGCCCTGGCGGCTGCTGCAGCATCGGACGGCGAAAGTGCTGTGGCGGTTGGCTTCGGTGAAGGCACGACGCCGGTACCTGGCGCCGGCGGGCTGGCCGCCCCGGGCGGGCTGGCCGACCCGGGCGGACTTGTGGGTTCGGACGAACCCGCGGAACCGGATGATCCGGCAGAACCTGAAGAGCCTGAACCCGTCGCAGGTGTATCAGTGGACGGGCTTCCGGGCGCCGGGGGCGCGGTGGTGGGAGATCCACCGGCAGCAGTGGGAGGCAACACCGGACCGTCATCAACGGAAGTGTCGCTGGATGGGGCTGCGCCCGACGCGCCGGGTGGCGTAGCCACTGCTGCGGAGGCCGGAGTGCCGGAAGCGGCCGGGCTCATCGAACCTTCGGGGGCCGTGCAGCCAGCCACCCACAAAGCCACCATGAGGCAGGCAGCCGCGATCGCCGTCGTACTTTCCGATCCCCGCCCGGCACGCATGACAGCCCCACGCTCCTGTCCGTCCACCCGTAGTTCAACGTTAGGCCGATGCCGGCGGCAGGAACATGCCGCTTCGGTGACGGTTAGGACAAGACTTGGTCACGCCGCGAGCGGACACGGCAGCGCCCCCGATCCGCAAGGGGCAAGCAAGCAGAACGGGGGCGCTGGGGGTGCAACGGCTAGGCTGCGGCTTCTTCCTGAACGGCCGTCAGGGGCTCGAAGATGCCCTTGATCTGCTCAACGACCTCTGCGTCGTCCTTCGGGTGCAGTTCAGCGAAGCGGACCATGGAACCGGGAACGGCCAGCTTGACGTCCTCCAGGACCTTGGCGCCGGCAATGCCAACGGCCTTGCGGGCTTCGTCCTGCGCCCAGACTCCGCCGTACTGGCCAAAGGCGGTTCCGACGACGGCGGTCGGCTTGCCTGCCAGGGCGCCGGCGCCGAAGGGGCGGGACAGCCAGTCGATGGCGTTCTTGAGGGAGGCGGGCACGGTGCCGTTGTGCTCGGGGGTGACCAGGAGGATGGTGTCTGCCTTGGAAGCGGCGTCGCGGAGGGCTGCGGCCTCGGCGGGGATCCGGCCCTCCACGTCGATGTCCTCGTTGTAGAACGGGATGTTGCCCAAGGACTCGTGGATCTGGACTTCGACGCCTTCAGGGGCGTTGAGCTGGATGGCTTCAGCCAGCTTCTTGTTGTGGGAATCGGCGCGGAGGCTGCCGACGAGGGTGAGGACGGTGCTGCTGGACATGATGTCTCCTTTGGAAGTTGGGGCCTTCACCGATACTAAACGGACTGCGGTCCGCTTTCTATTCCCGGGTCTAGAATATTTCTTGTGAGCTCGATCCCACTCCAGCCGGAAGTGCCCTTCGGGCCGCCGCACGAGCGCAGTGATGCTGCCCGGAACCGTGAGCGGCTGCTATGTGCTGCCCGGGAGCTGGTGGAGGAGTTCGGCGCAGAAGCACTCACCATGGATGCGCTGGCCTGCAAGGCCAAGGTGGGCAAGGGGACCGTGTTCCGGCGTTTCGGCAGCCGTGCGGGGCTGATGATGACACTGCTGAGCGACTCCGAATCCGAGTTCCAGCGTGGCTTCATGTTTGGGCCGCCGCCCCTGGGCCCCGGTGCGCCTCCAGCGGACCGGTTGGTGGCCTTCGGGGAAGGCCGGATCTACTTCGTCCTGGAGTACGGCGACCTGTGGAAGGCGGCGGGCGCTTCTACGCGGAACCGTTTTGAGGTGCCGGCCACGCTTCTGGCGCATCGACATATCGAGGTCCTGCTGCGCGAAGCCGGCATCGCGGATCCTTGGGTGATGGCGATGACGCTGATTTCCGCACTGGACCCCGAACGGATCGTGAACGACGTCCGGGTGCACGGCGTCTCACCCACCCGGCTTACTGATTCCTGGCGCGACCTCGTCAGCAGGCTGTTGGGCAGCGTCCGCTAGCTTGCCCGGTTGTTGCGGCGGTGACCTGCGCGCCTAAGTAGCTCCGGCGTCGTAAATATGACGCAGTCTGCACATAACAATCTGGCTGCAGGCGTGAAACTGGACTCGTTGAAGCAAAACGTGAAGCAGTTATTGTGGTAGTTTCCTCTTGAATGTGACCCATGCCATACCAGGCCGGTGATCACTGAAGGGGTTTGGGGGTACAAGTTCCCCTGCGCCAATTCGTTGCTGACACCGGCCACAGCCGGGAACCGCGGAAGGACGACCATTGAGCTTTGCCAAGATCGAGGGCAGCCGCCCGACATGCTGAAATACCTTGCAAAGCGATCGGGCATCTACCTGATCATGATCTTCCTGACCACCAGTGCGGGCTACTTCCTGGCCGTAACTTCCCTCAAGCCGGCATTGCTGGAGCAGGAAAAGATTCCCCGGCCAACACCTGAACAGGTGGCAGCGTCCTTCCGGGGACTCGGACTGGACCCTGAAAAGAATGCCTGGGAGCGGTACGTCGAATGGCTCGGCGGCATCATCACCCGCTGGGACTGGGGCCGCAGCCCCAACGGCGCGTACGTCAACGCCGAATTCGCCGACCGCGTGATGGTCTCAACGCGGCTGTTCATAGCCTCGATCATCCTGACCCTGATCATCGGCGTGGCCTTGGGCGTGTACTCAGCTGCGCGCCAGTACAAGTACCAGGACCGTGTCATCACGTCCTACAGCTACCTGGTCCACATCCTTCCCGCCCCCATCGCCTACTTCCTGGTTCAGTTGGGCGCCATCAGCATCAATGAGACGGTCGGCGAACGGATCTTCTTCGTCACCGGAATTTCGACGCCGGGAATCGACCCGGGCTGGCCGGCTTTCGTCGACCTTGTGGCCCACTACGCCGTGCCCACCTTCGCGATGACCATCTTCGGTTGGGCGGGCTACCAGATCGCCCAACGGCAATACCTCCTGGACAACGTGAACGCGGACTTCGTCCGCACAGCCCGCGCCAAGGGCCTGACGCGCAACCAGGCCATCCGGCGCCACGCACTCAGGGTCTCCTTCATCCCCGTTGCGCAGAGCATAGCCTTCACCATTCCAGCGATCTTCACGGGCGGCTTCTTCGCCGAAGCGATTTTCGCCTGGCCCGGCATCGGGCTGTGGAGCATCCAGGCAATCGGGCTCCAGGACGTCAACGTCGCCACAGCCACGCTGGCCTATGGTTCGGTGATCTTCGCCATCGGTGCCATCCTGGCCGACTTCGCCACCACGCTGGTTGATCCGCGAGTGAGGGTCCAGTAATGACCAACATCATCGATCCCATCGCCGAAATCGACGAGTCACGTGTCTCGGACCAGGACGTCGTGATCGGGAAGTCCCGCATCATCTTCCGGCGCTTCATGCGCAACAAGACCGCCGTCGCCGGACTCATCATCTTCCTGGCGCTGTTTCTCTTCTCCCTCTTCGGCGGCTTCCTGACGCCGTGGGACAAAGACACCATCGACCCCCTCAACATCGGCATGGGACCGTCCCCCGAGCATTTCTTTGGCACCACGCAGGCCGGGATCGACCTCTTCTCGCTGATCGTCGAGGGCACCCGCATTTCGATCTTCATCGGCCTGATCGTGGGTGGCATTTCGGTCCTCATCTCCGCCGTGTACGGCTGCACCATGGCGTTCTTCGGCGGCAAGGTGGATGCCACCATGCTGTTCATCCTCGAGGCCCTCATCATGATGCCGGCCATCCTGGTGGTGGCCGTGGCAACCAGCGGCGGCGGGGGACTCAAGGACCTGCCCAGCTGGCTTCTGCTGATCATCGTGCTGCTGTTCTTCAGCTGGATGGGCACGGCCCGCCTGGTGCGCTCGCTGTCCATGTCCCTCATGCAGCGCGACTACGTCAAAGCCGCAAAGTACATGGGCGTCCCGTCCCGCAGGATCGTGTGGCGGCACCTCGTACCGAACATCGGTTCCTTGCTGGTCCTCGACTTCACGCGCGGCATCACCGGCGCGGTCCTGGCCGAGGTGGCATTCTCCTTCATCGGTATAGGCATCAAGCTCCCCGACGTGAGCCTGGGTGTCCTGATCGGCCAGGCCACCGGCCAGGTGTCCTCGTTCCCGTGGATGTTCTGGGTTCCGCTGATTGTCATGTTCCTCCTGACCGGCTCACTGGCCATGATGAACGACGGCCTCCGTGACGCCTTCGACCCCAGCTCCAGTTCCATTGGCCGCGCAAAGTCAAAGACCGCAAAGAAGACCAGCAAATGAGCACCAACATCTCCCAGTCGGCCAGCTCCCCGGCACCAGCCGAGCGACTCCGCGACGCAGGGCTCTACGCCCCGGGCGACGCCGTCCTGAGCGTCCGCGACCTCAACGTCCGTTTCAACTCCGAAAACGGCGTGGTCCACGCTGTCCGCGGCGTCGATTTCGACCTCATGCCCGGAAAAACCCTGGGCATCGTCGGTGAATCCGGTTCCGGCAAGTCCGTCACGTCCATGGCCATCATGGGCCTGCTCCCGGAAACCGCAGACATCACCGGCTCGGTGCGCTTCAAAGGCAAGGAACTCCTGGGCCTCAGCGACAAAGCCATGTGCAAGCACCGCGGCAACGATATCGCGATGGTGTTCCAGGACCCGCTGTCCTCCCTGACCCCCGTGTACACCATCGGGAACCAGATCACGGAGGCGCTCACGGTGCACAACCCCACCATGAGCAAACAAGCCAAAGAAGCCCGCGCCGTCGAACTTTTGCGGATGGTTGGCATCCCGAGCCCGAAGGACCGGCTCAAAGCCTTCCCGCACGAATTTTCCGGCGGCATGCGCCAGCGCGTCATGATCGCCATTGCGATCGCCAACGATCCTCGGGTGCTGATCGCCGATGAACCCACGACGGCGTTGGACGTCACCATCCAGGCGCAGGTGCTGGAAGTCCTGCACACGGCGCAGGAGGAAACCGGTGCTGCGGTAGTCATGATTACGCACGACCTCGGCGTCGTGGCGGGCATGGCCGACGACATCATGGTCATGTACGCGGGCAAGCCTGTGGAAACCGGGACTGTGGAGGACATCTATTACAGCCCCCGCATGCCGTACACGCTGGGACTGTTGGGAGCGGTTCCCCGGGTGGATACGTCCACCAAGCAGTCGCTGGTTCCGATCGAGGGAACGCCGCCCAACCTCACCCTGCCTGTGACCGGCTGCTCCTTTGCGCCGCGGTGTCCGTTGGCCAGCCAGGAGTGCCTCGATGGTGAGCCCACACTCTGGCCGGTTACCGCTCCGGACGGCTCCGCCGTCGCCGGTCATCACGCCGCATGCATTAAGTCGGACAAACTGTCCGGCGACGCTGACGCGCACGAGATCTTCCACGCGCCGCCCCAGCCGGTGTCAAAGTTCGACGGCGTCACCCGCCTTGAGCGCCGGAAGGTCCTGGAACTCAAGGACGTCAAGAAGCACTTCCCGCTCCTCAAGGGGGCCCTCATCAAGCGGAGGATCGGCACGGTCAAGGCCGTGGACGGGCTGAGCTTCGACATCCGCGAGGGCGAGTGCCTGTCGATCGTAGGCGAGTCCGGTTGCGGCAAGACCACCACCCTGCTGGAAATCATGGAGTTCCACCCGGACCAGGTGGGTGAAGTGGTGATCGGCGGGGTCAGCAACAAAGCTGCCACGGACAACAAGACAAAGCTGGCCATGCGCAAGGAAATGCAGATGGTCTTCCAGGACCCAACGGGTGCCCTGGACCCGCGGTTCACGGTGTACGAGGTCCTTGCCGAGCCGCTGGAGAACCTGGGCATGCCCAAGGCGGCCATCCGGAAGCGCATCATGGAGCTTATGCGGCTGGTGGGCCTTCAGCCTGACCACGTCAACCGCTTCCCCAACCAGTTCTCCGGCGGCCAGCGGCAACGCATCGGCATCGCCCGGGCGCTTGCCGTCAACCCCAAGCTCGTAGTGCTGGACGAACCCGTTTCCGCCTTGGACGTCTCCGTCCAGGCAGGAGTCATCAACCTCCTGGACCAGCTCCGCGCCGAACTCGGGCTGAGCTACCTGATGGTGGCCCACGACCTCTCCGTGGTTCGTCACATTTCCGACCGTGTAGCGGTCATGTACCTGGGCAAGATCGTGGAAACCGGACATGTCGATGACGTGTTCGATAACCCCCGCCACCCCTACACCAGGGCGCTGCTGTCCGCGATCCCCGTGCCGGATCCCCGCCTTGAGCGGACGCGGGAACGCATCATCCTTCAGGGAGACCTTCCGAGCCCGTTGGATGCTCCCAAAGGCTGTAACTTCGCGACTCGTTGCCCTGTCTTCGCCGCGCTTCCCCCTGCCAAGCAGGAGAAGTGCCTTAATCTGGAGCCGCCCCTGGCTTCGGAAGCGGATCAGCGTCAGGAATTTGCATGCTTCTTCCCTGACGGAGAGATTGATGCCGACATGCTGGTGGTGCATGCCTGACGACACATGACTCAACTGAACCCTGTATTCAACTCGCAAAATCCTGTCGTAAAAAATGAAGGGTAAACCATGAAGAAGTACACGACGATTGGCGGCGTAGCAGTTGCAGCTGCACTGATGCTGACCGCTTGCGGCGGGGGAACGCCGTCGGGTCCTGCCTCCCAGAAGGCAGAAGAAAGTGGCGGCGACATCAGCAAGCTGATCAGCGTCAACGCCAAGGAAGCAAAAGACTTGGAGCAGGGCGGCACTGTCACCCTGGCTGTGGGCAGCATCGGCCCGGACTTCAATGGTTTCTCCAATGTGGGCAACAGCGCCGACACCTCGGCCCTGATGACCCCGGTTAACGTCGCCTCCATCAACAGTGGCGGAATCGGCGGCTGCTGGAAGCTCGACTTCGACGGCAAGGCCGAGCCGAACAAGGACTTCTGCGAAGAGGTCAAGAGCGAAGTCAAGGATGGCAAGCAGACCATCACCATCAAGGTGAACGACAAGGCGTCCTGGAACGACGGAACGCCGATCGACGTCAAGACGTTCGAGAACACCTGGAACATGCTCAAGGGCGAGGATACGTCCATCGATATCGTTTCCGCAGGTGCTTACGCGTTCGTTGATTCGGTCAAGGCCGGCGCCAATGACAAGGAAGTCATCGTCACCACCACCCAGCCGGTTTTCCCGCTGGAAGGCCTGTTCTTTGGCCTGATCCACCCCGCAGTGAACACCCCGGATATCTTCAACAAGGGCTTCGCGGGTGACATGCACCCCGAATGGATGGCTGGTCCGTTCAAGATCGACAACTACGACACCACCGCCAAGACGGTCACCATGGTTCCCAACGACAAGTGGTGGGGCCAGAAGCCGGTTCTGGAAAAGATCGTGTGGCGGCAGATGGAGCCCAGCGCAACGATCGCCGCGTTCAAGAACGGCGAAATTGATGCAGCCAACGGCCGCACCCTGGGCCGCTACAAGCAGCTCGAAGGCACCAAGGACGCCGACATCCGGCGTGGCCAGCGCCTGTTCGCCGGTGGCCTGAACCTGAACGCCAAGCGCCCGGCCCTGACCGACGTGGCCGTGCGCAAGGCGATCTTCACCGCCGTCGACCGCAAAGCCATCCGCGATGTCCGCTTCAACGGTCTGAACTGGTCCGAAGAGAGCTCGGGCTCAATGATGCTCATGCCGTTCTCCGAGTACTACCAGGACAACTACCCCGTCAAGGAATCGGGCGCCGAGGCAGCCAAGAAGGTCCTGACCGACGCCGGCTACACCGCCAATGACAAGGGCATCATGGCCAAGGACGGCGTTCCGGTTGCCTTCAAGATCACCAACTTCGGTGACGATCCCACCACGGCTGCCACCTCCCAGACCCTGCAGAAGCAGCTCCAGGCCGCCGGCATGGACGTGTCCATCGACCAGCGCGGTGACGCCGACTTCGGCAAGGTTGTTGGTACCCGCGACTTCGATGTGACCATTTCCGGCTACACCGTGGGTCCGGACGCCACGGACGCGGTCAAGCAGTACTACGACTCCGCAACCAACGAGAACGGCCTGGGCGACGCTGAGCTCGACGCCGAAATCAAGCGCCTGGCAACCATCGCCGATGACGCTGAGCGCAACAAGGCCGCCATGGAGGTCGAGAAGAAGCACATGGAGAAGTACTTCTCCATGGGTACCGTCCTGAACGGTCCGGAAATCCAGTTCGTCCGGACCGGCCTGGCCAACTACGGGCCGTCGCTGTTCAAGAGCCTGTCCAACGTTCCTGACTGGACCACCATCGGTTGGGAAAAGGGCGCCAAGAAGTAACGCCCGCAGCCTGATTCAAAGAAGGCCGGGACTCCCCGCGACCCATGGTTGATGCCAAGGTCCGCGGCAGGAGCCCCGGCCTTCCCCTTCCCGATCCTCTATCACCAAAACATCCCTTTCGCCCGATCCTCTCTCACCAAAACACCCCTTTCGCCCGATCCTCTATCGCTTTCCTCAGGGGAGTGAGAGAGCATCGGGGCAGAAGGGGCGTTAGGTGAGAGAGCATCGGTAGCCTAGGCACATGACTTCCTCGAGGATCCGTACTGCCGTTGCGGGCTTTGGTCTGTCCGGCAGCGTCTTCCATGCGCCGTTCATCGCCGCCAACCCTGCCTATGATCTGGCCATCATCGCCACGTCGGACCCCGACCGGCAGGCCAAGGCCGCGGCCACCTACCCCCAGGCAACGATCGTCAACACCCCGCAGGACATCCTGGCCCACGCGGACCAGCTTGACCTGGTGGTCCTTGGCACACCGCCCGCAACCCACTACCCGCTTGCGAAAGCGGCGCTGGAAGCCGGGCTCGACGTCGTCGTCGATAAGCCTTTCGTGGTCCACAGTGCGGACGGCGGGGAACTGATCGAACTCGCCGCGCGGCTTGGCCGCGTGCTCACCGTGTACCAAAACCGCCGCTGGGACGGTGACGCCCTCACCGTGAAGAAATTGCTCGACGCCGGGGCGCTGGGTACCGTGACCCGGTTCGAGTCCGGCATGGAACGGTGGGCGCCGGACATCGCCAAAGCATGGAAAGCCGGTGCCGCGGTGGACGACGGCGGTGGCGTCCTTTTCGATCTGGGCTCGCATGTGCTGGACCTTGCCCTCCGGTTCTTCGGGCCGGCGCAGGTCACGTACGCGGAGATCGCTGCCCGCCGACCCCAGGAACGCGCAGATGACGATGTCTTCATCGCCCTCAGCCATGACTCCGGCGTGGTGAGCCACGTGCGCCTGAACCTCACCAGCCATCTCCACGGACCCCGGTTCCGGGTGCTGGGCACCCACGGCGGCTTCGTGAAGTATGGCGTGGACCCGCAGGAGCCGTTTGTCCTGGGAGGTGGGCTGCCCACGGATCCGCAGTACGGCGTCGAGCCTTCCGAAAACCATGGCACTCTGGAAGCCGACGGGCGCCGCAGAACTGTTCCCACAGAACGCGGCGCCTACCCGGAGTTCTACCGTCTCCTCGCGGAAAAAATCAACGACGGCGGTACAGCCTCCGCGCTTCCGGCACCGGTGGATCCGGCGGACTCAGTGGCGGTGCTCCGGCTCATCGAGGAGGCAAGGGCCAAGGCTTCGTCAGCGGGCTGAGGGCCCGTGCCCCACCGCTGTTTGCGAGGGTGCGGCGCTAACCTCTGCGCTGGCCACCAACGAATAGATGGCCTTTTTGTGGTCGTCTTCCTGGAGGCGGCAGCTACCCGTGAGTTGAACGACGTCGGCGGCAACGCCTTGGTCCACCACTGTGACCGCTGTGAACTGCGTCAGGGATCCGGCCTCCGGATGTGTGTACCGGGCTTCCCGCACATGCCACTGACGGCCATTGATCACGGCTGGTTCAGTACCGAGCAGAACAGCATCCGGCAAGGTGGCCATGAAGGCATCCACCGAGGCAGCAATGTCCTGCAGCTGATAGCCGGGGGTGCGCCGGGACACGGAGATCACCACGTTCGCCGTGTACTCGCCGTCGATGACCGGGCCCTTCAGCGCACCGAGGGCGTCCGGGACCACATCCGGCGTCCACTCTGCAGGGGGAGTGAGGGAGATGGCGGGGTAGGCAGGGAACGTAGCGGACGGAAACACTTGCTGCGAGGTCATGGGGCCCTTTCGGCAGATTTTCGTGGAATGGGTGGCCGGTATGTCTACTTGGTGATGAAGTCCGCGAAGCCGCTCACGGATTCCATGAATCCTGAGGGGCTGATGGTGATTTCGGCGCCGGCGCCCAGGCCGATTTCAGCCGTGATCTTGGCCCCAACTCCGAGGGTGAAACCGTCCTCGTCCAAGGATGCAGTGAAGTTGTAGCCCTCACCCGCGCCGACAGCCGCAGTGGCTGACGTGGCGAGGCGCTGGCCCAGGACTTCAACATACTGGGATTGCGTCAGCTCGGCTCCGGCCCCCGCACTGGATGCTCCGCCCGTGACCTTGTCCGACTTGTCCACGCTCAGTTCGCCTTGTCCGGCACTGGCCCACGCGCCGCCGCGGAGCTCGGTGCCCTGGCCGGTGGTGAACAGGCCGCCGGCGAACTCGGTCTCTTGGGTGAGCGTGACCTTCTGGCCCGCGAAGGCCTCGCCGCCGGGGGAGAACAGGAAGCCGCTGCCCACGGCGTGTGCTTCTGCCTCGGCGCCGGTCATGAAACGGGCGGTGCTGGTGCTGTTGACCCAGCCATCGAAGAAGTCGCTCTTGGCTGTGGTGATGTTCTCGACGCCGACAAAGGCTTCGCCAGTGGCCTGAAACTCCGGCAAACCAAATCCGAAGGGGACGCTGGCATCTAGTCCGCCGTCGGCCCGTGCACCAATGAAGGTCTCGTTGGTGATGGACGAGCTGACCGGACCGTTTTCGCTGGTTGCGGTGAAGACTGCCCGACCCCCGGCTGACACCTCGCCCGTCGCCTCAACGTCTATGCCATGCGGACCCACGGAGCCGTTGACCTGCCCGGTGCCTTCCACGCCCACCGAGCCGTAACCCTCCACCGTGACCGGCCCGTAGGTCCGGGGGCCGGTGGTGAATCCGGGGAGCCCGCCGGAGCCGGACCCGCCGGAGCCGGACCCGCCCGCGCCGGAGCCGGACCCGCCCGCGCCGGAGCCGCCGGAACCGGACCCGCCCGCGCCGGAGCCGGAGCCGGACCCGCCCGCGCCGCCAGGACCCGCAGATCCCACCGATGCCTGCTCCTGCTGGTCAGCATTGAGCCGCAGAGTACGGGCATTCGTCTTCAGACACAGCGCGGCAGCCGCGAGGCGCGCGTGGAGGTCGCTGCGCCAGAGGCTGCGGAAGCGCTCGGCGTCGTTGCCCTTCCAATAGTGTCCGTTGTCGATCAGCGAGCCCAGCTGGCGCTGGAGCGTGGTGATCTTCTCCGCCTCGGAGTCCATCAGCTTGGACAACCGCCGCAGATCCGCGACGTCGGCGCCGACCAATCCCTGCCCCATGACGCATCCCCCTGCGCTAGTCGTGTCATGCCTGGCCGCAAGATGCTGCCTGGCTAAAAGTATGACCTGAGCTTAGCCGTCGGCGCGGCACAGCGGCGATGGGCAGAACTTCCCTTGTGGATGCAGGCGCGGAAAAAGTTTCAGCCCATGCGTAACCTCTGCACGGAAAGAAACGATGTAAGGGGAGTACGGGCCACGTCCGTACACTGATCATCCGGCAGCTGCACCTCGGTTGCCGGGGCAATCCCCAATGTTTGACGGAGGAATCCATGTCCTTGTTCACTGTCCTTGCCACCAGCAAAGTCGCCGCGGGCGTCCTGGCTGCCGGAGCTGTTGCGGCCGGCGGAACCGGCGTAGCCGCCTTCAACGGCGCCCTCCCCGCTGGACTTCAGCAGGCAGCCCACGATGCCGTTGGCGCCCCGGCTCCCGTGGCAGAGCAGGCAAACACTACAGCAGCCGAAGCCGTGGCGGCGGGCGGGGACAAGGCCGCTGACGCCGTCGACACCGCCCAGGCAAAAGCAGCCGACGCTGCCTCAGCGGGCCAGGCCAAGGCCGCAGACGCCGTCGGGACCGCCGCTGACGCCGTTGAAGACGCCACGTCCCCCGAGGCGTTCGGCCTGTGCACCGCGCTGCTGGGCGGCGGGCTCGCCGCGGACGCCAAAGTGCCCGGTTACGAGTCCCTGGTGATCGAAGCCGGCGGCGACGCCAACGTTGAAGCCCACTGCGCCGCCGTGGTCGAAGCCGGCAAGGCAGCAGGCCTGAAGGCCGACGGTGCAGCAGGAG
Organism: Paenarthrobacter sp. NCHU4564; assembly: GCF_052156435.1. Taxonomy (NCBI): domain Bacteria; kingdom Bacillati; phylum Actinomycetota; class Actinomycetes; order Micrococcales; family Micrococcaceae; genus Paenarthrobacter; species Paenarthrobacter sp. NCHU4564. Next base: position 16,687 of record NZ_JBQLIS010000003.1, on the reverse strand, counting down.
CAAAGGTCGACGGCGGTGCCTCCGTCGCGGCGACGGTACCTGCTGTTCCGGCCACCCCGGCTGTCCCCGGTGCCCCTGACGCGCCGGCCGTGCCCGCGACCCCCGCTGTTCCGGCTGCTCCGGAACTGCCCACGCAGGTTCCCACCGACATTCCTTCGGCTCCCGGTGCGCCGCTGGATTCTGTCCGCTAAACCGCCAGCGGCTACGGTTAACAGCGGGGCTCCCCGAAATCGATCTGATGTCGATCACCGGGAGCCCCGCTACGTAACGGACGGCAGCGCAGTGGTTTACCCGCCCGGGACGTCGCTGCGCTGCGTGGATGGAGGCATCCGCGGGTGCTTGGGCCTTTAACTGACGAATATCTGCAGACGGACAATGATGATCCCGCTCTGCTCTTCACGGCTGCCTACAACAACTTCGCCGGGCAGGTGTGCGGGTACCTGCGTGCCCGCGGTGTGGACGATCCCGAGGCCATCACCCAGGACGTCTTCCTTGCCTTCCACCCCAAGCTCCAGGGCCTGCACGGAGGGCTCCAGGGAGCCCGCACCCTGCTGTTCACCATCGCCCATGCGCGCATGGTGGACCATTACCGCAGGAAGGAGCGGACGCCGGAGGCAGCCCCCTACCAGCCCGAGCTGGATGGCCGGCGGGCGCCATCGGCTGAAGAGCAGGCGGTAGGAGCCCTGGGCGTGACCGGGCTCCTGGAAGAATTGGCCACCGAGCATCGTGAGGTCCTCGCTTTGCGGGTGGTGGCAGACCTTTCCGTGGAAGAAACAGCGGCCATCATGGGCAGGTCCCAAGGTGCCGTGAAGCAGTTGCAACGCAGGGCGCTGGGTGCACTGAGGAAGCGTGTACTGAAAAGGAACGGCACATCATGAGCGAACAGACCAAGGCACGCGCAGTCGAACAGCTGCTGGCCGACGCCGGAATCGATGCTGCCCGTGACGGCTCCGGCGTCCGCGACGAACTGCTCCGCCTGCGCTCGCTGGCTGACACGGCGCCGTTGCCGTCGGAGGCCGTGCGCGCCTTGATGGCAGGGCAGGCGGGCGAGGCCGCCACTGCGTTGGTGCCTGTCGTTGAGGAAAACCCGACGGCGGTCCTTCCGTCCGTTGGCGGGTCCACCGCCCAGCCTCCGCGCCACGACGAACTCGCGGCCCGCCGTCGTAAGCGCCGGGCAGCCATTGCCGGATTGGCCCTGGCAGCCACGCTGGCAGGTGGTGCCTCGGCGGCGGCCGCGCAGGAAGGCGGGATCCCGGGGACGTTCCAGCATCTCGGCGCGGCCATCGGCTCCGTGGTGTCGCAGCTTGCCCCGGGGCCGGCGAAGGCTCCGCAGCCGGAGCGGCCGGCCGGGCCCGCTGAAGAACTCCCCACAAACGGCGCCCACCCGGCACCGACCGCCCCCAATCCAACGGACAGTGCCGGCGGAGCCACAGGAACCGGGCCTTCGACGGGCACGGACCACGGCAACTCCGCCAAGCACCAAGGCGGCGGAGTGTCCCAGGCACCCAAGGCCCCGGGGAACGCGGGCAATGTGCCCACTCCCGAACCCGGGATCACGCCGCCGTCCATCGGAACACCGGATCTTCCACCGAGCCTGGGTCCGTCCACCCTGCCGGTTCCTGTTCCCACGCAGGTGATCCCGGAGGTTCCCAAGGCCCCAGGCAACCCCGCGAAGTGACACTTAATGCCAATGTTTGCCGCGAACATTGGCATTAAGTGCCATCTCGTTGGGCAAGAGACAAACGACGGCGGGGTGCGGCCTCCGTGGAAGCCGCACCCCGCCGTCGTGCTCGCCTGGAAGCCTAGGCAGTGACCAGGCTGTGCCAGTCCTCAACCAGGGGCAGGTTGTGCGCCTCGGAGACGGAGTGGTGTGCCACCTGGCCGCCGGCGATGTTGAGGCCGGCTGCCAGTGCCGGATCGCGGTCGAAGGCGGCCTTGACGCCGAGGTTGGCCAGGGCGACGGCGTAGCGCAGGGTGACGTTGGTCAGGGCGTACGTGGAGGTGTTCGGAACAGCGCCGGGCATGTTGGCAACGCAGTAGAAGATCGAGTTGTGGACCTTGTACGTCGGTTCCTGGTGGGTGGTGGGGTGCGTGTCCTCGAAGCAGCCGCCCTGGTCCACGGCGATGTCCACCAGCACCGAGCCCGGCTTCATCCGGGACACGAGTTCGTTGGTGACCAGCTTCGGGGCCTTGGCGCCCGGGATCAGGACGGAACCGATCACGAGATCTGCGTCGACAACTGACTTCTCGATCTCGTAGGCGTTGGAGGCGACGGTCTTCAGGCGGCCCTGGTAAAGGGCATCGAGTTCGCGCAGCCGGTTGATGTTGATGTCCATGATGGTGACATCAGCACCGAGGCCCAGCGCCATGGCAGCGGCGTTGGTTCCCGCAACGCCGGCTCCGAGGACAACAACTTTGGCCGGGCGCACGCCCGGAACGCCGCCCAGCAGGATGCCCTTGCCGCCGGCGGGTGCCATGAGGGAGGACGCGCCGACCACCACGGAGAGCCGGCCCGCGACCTCGGACATGGGGGCGAGCAGCGGGAGGGCGCGGCCTTCCTGCACGGTTTCGTAGGCGATGGCCGTGACGCCGGAGTTGATGAGCTCGGTGGTGAGCTCGGGCTCGGCGGCCAGGTGCAGGTAGGTGAAGAGGATCAGGCCCTTGCGGAAGCGGTGGTATTCGGCCTTGATGGGTTCCTTGACCTTCATGACCATGTCGGCACGGGCCCAGACGTCGTCGGCTTCGTTGACAATTTCGGCGCCCGCGATCGAGTATTCCTCGTCGGTGATACCCGAGCCGAGGCCGGCACCGCGTTCAACGAGGACAGTGTGTCCGTGGGTGCGGAACTCGTGCACGCCGGCGGCCGTGATGGCTACGCGGAACTCGTTGTTCTTGATTTCCTTGGGGACACCGATGATCATCTGGGGCTCCATCGTTTGCGGCTTTTTTCGGCCGGATTTTGCTGCGGGCTGTGGTTCCAGAATAGATCCGGCTGTGAGGCAGGCGACACGATTACCTCAGCGCTTGAGGGGGAAGAACCGCGGAAAATCAGGGTTTTTGGAATATCTAGCTCGACATTTGTCGAGCCTTGGAACGTCAGGTGTCGCCTGATGTTGGTACGCTGTCCCCGTGCAGCAGGACGTCGAACAGATTGTTGAGAGGGTCGCTTCGAAACTCGGGCGGGGCCTGTCTTTGGAAGACCTCGACGGTGTCCTCCTGGCCTACAGCTCCAACCAGTCCCATGCGGACCGCGTGCGCGTGAATTTCCTCCTGAGCAAGAAGGTCCCCGGCGACGTCAGCGCGTGGCAGCTTTCGCATGGAATTTCGACGGCGGTCCGTCCCGTTGTGGTGCCCGCCAACGATGATCTGGGCATGCTTGGCCGGGTCTGCGTGCCGTTGCTGGTGCGCGGTTTCCGGGTGGGATACCTCTGGGTGCAACAGGATCTTGAGGAGCAGACCGCGACGGCGATCCTCGCCCAGTTGCCCGGCGTGCGGGACGAACTGGATCTGTTGGCAGGGGTGTTGCTGGATTCCAATACTGCCGAGTCGGAGTTCCGGAGGCGGCGGGAGCAGGAATTCATGGCTGCCTGCGGAGGCGAGTCGAATGCTGTGTCGGCTGTTGCCGGGTGGAAGGAAATCCAAGGCCGCGGACCATGGCAGGTGGTGACGGTGCTGGACGCCGGTGGTGCGGGATCCGCCGTCGATCCCATTGCCGCGACGCTGACGCACCGTTCCGCCGCACTGCAGTCCACCATTGGGGTGGACGCTGCCCTGTTCAGTGCCGGAACGGAAACCCATGCGGTGATGCTGTTCCGGGCTTCCGGCGGCCGGGCGGAGCATGCCCAGGTGCTGGTGCACTACCAGCTGGAACTGGCCAAGCGGGCCGGGCGGACCGTGGACCGCGTGATCCTGGGTATCAGCGAGCCCTTCCAGGTGATCCGCCAGTTGGCAGCGGCCTACCGGGAATCCAGGGTTGCCGCCCAGGCGGCTGCGGTGGACCCGCCGCTGGGAGAGTTGGTGGACGGACGCGCCGTGGGGATTTACCAGTTGTTCGACCGTCTGCAGGCCCCCGGGGGTTGGGACGACGCGGGGTCGGTCCACTTCAGGGCGCTGGAAGGCCACGACCGCAACGGCGAGCTGCTGCCGGTGCTGGAGTTGCTGTACGACAACGACGGATCGGTCCAGGATGTTGCCCGGAAGCTCCACCTGCACCGCAGCAGTATCTACAACCGGCTCGGCCGGATCCGCCAACTCATCGGAGCTGATCCGCTGAGCGGCGCGATCCGGCTCGAACTGCATGCGGCGCTGAAGGCCCGTCGTTGGGCGGGGAGGCCCAGGATTTAGAAAGCCGACGTTCCGGCCTTAACGGCCAGCACTGGGCGGTCGGCCTGCATGAGGATCCGTTGCGCGTGGCTGCCCATAATGAACTTGCCCACCTGGGTCCGGTGGCGGAGCCCGATGACGATCAGCGAAGCATCGATGTCCCGCGCGACGTCGAGGAATTCGTCGGCGAGGTCGTCCTTGTAGGGCGGCTGGATGACAGTGGCGTTCACGCCGGCTTCCGTTGCCCGCCGGAGCGCTTCTTCAAGGACGGAGGCTGGAGCGACCGACTTGTCCACTAGCGCGCCTTCCCGGGCGGAGTTCACAATCACCAGGTCCTGCCGGCGAAGTTGTGCCTCCGAGATCCCCGCGGCCAGGGCCGCTTCTCCTGCCGGGGTGGGAACGAAGCCGACGATGATTTTCATACCTTTTCCTTGATGTCGTTGGTGCCCTGGATAGTTGAACCGGAGTTGCGTGCCGCCTGGGAAGACCTGGACCGCCGGGCCAGGAGCGTGCGGAGCGCGGGCAGCAAGGCCACGAGCACGAAGACCAGAAGCAGGGTGGCCGAGATGGGCCGCGAGAAGAAGCCCATGGGATCGCCGCCGAACACCAGCAGTGAGCGGCGGAGGGAGCTTTCCAGGAGCGATCCCAGGACGAAGGCAAGCACCAGCGGGCCGGGCTCGAAGCCAAACTTCTTCATCAGGTAACCCACCACGCCGAAGACCACCACCAGCGTCACATCGAACATGCTGTTGTTGATGGTGTAGGCGCCCAGGAGGGTAATGAGTGCGGTGATCGGCGCCAGGATGGCGGCGCGTACGCGCAGGATCTTCACAAAGATTCCCACCAGCGGCAGGCTCATGATCAGCAGCAGGATGTTGCCGATGTACATCGAGTTCACCACGCCCCAGAACAGCTCCGGATCCTGGTCCACCAGCTGCGGGCCGGGGGTGACGCCCTGAATCAGCAACGCTCCGAACATGAGAGCCATGGTGGCGTTGGCAGGGATGCCGAGCGTGAGGAGCGGGATGAAGGAGGACGTGGCTGCGGCGTTGTTGGCTGTCTCGGGTCCGGCCACACCTTCCGGTGCGCCTTTGCCGAACCGCTCGGGCTGCTTGGCCCGCTTCTTTTCCATGGCATAGGACGCCATGGAGGCGATCGTGGCACCACCACCGGGCAAAATGCCCAGGAAGAATCCCAGGATGGAGCCGCGGCCGATTGCGCCCGACGCCTGCTTCAGGTCCTTCCGGGATGGCCAGACATTCGCGACGGCGGATGGTGCCTTCGCGGCGCGGTGGCGCTCCTCGAGGTTGTACAGGATTTCGCCGAGTCCGAAGATGCCCATGGCGATGGGGACGAAGTCGATGCCGTCTGCGAGTTCGAGGCTGCCAAAGGTGAATCGGTTCTCACCGGTGAAGACGTCCCGGCCTACGGTGGCCAGCAAAAGTCCAATGGCGGCGGCGATGAGCGCCTTGGCCTTTGCTCCGCTGCTGATGGTTGCCACCAGAAGGATGCCCAGGAGGGCCAATGCGGAGTATTCGGCGGGACCGAAGTCCAGTGCAAAGCTGGCCACCAGGGGTGCCAGGAAAGTCAGGCCGATGATGGCCGCCGTCCCGCCGGTGAACGAGCCAATGGCAGCGAGACCGAGGGCTGTTCCGGCTTTCCCTTGCTTGGCCAGTTGGTAACCGTCGAAGACCGTGACCACTGACGATGCTTCGCCGGGCAACCGGAGCAGCACGGAGGTGATGGTTCCACCGTACTGGGCACCGTAGAAGATTCCGGCCAGCATGATGATGGCCGTGACCGGTTCCACGCTGTAGGTCAGCGGGAGCAGGATCGCGATGGTCGCCGCCGGCCCCAATCCGGGCAGCACACCGATCAGCATGCCGATGAGGACACCGATCAGGCAGTAGAGCAGGTTCATGGGTTCCAGGACGACGCCGAAACCGTCGATCACGGGATTCAGGAAATCCACGGGTGTCTCCTAGAAAAGGTGGGGGATGGACGTATTGAGCGCCAGAACGAAGATGCCGTAGAAGGCGACGATCACCAAGGCGCTGACCAGCAGCGTGGACCGCCAGGTTTCACTGCCCAGGAACTTCATCCAGATGATGCAGAGCACCAGCCCGGGAATTTCGAATCCGATCAGGGGCATGAGCGCCACCATGGCGGCCAGGGAGACGAACCCGGTCACGGGTGCCAGGGAGAGCCGGGTGAATTTTTCCGCATCCAGGTTCCTCCGGCCGATGATCAGCTGGAAGAGGCCAAGGGCCACCATGACGCAGCTGATCATGAACGGCCACAGACCGGGTTCGGGTGCCGCCAGAGTCCCCAAGCCCATGGCCACGGACAGCGCAACGGCACCCGCTCCAACCCCGATCACCACCAGCGATGACGCCACGTTGGCCAGCGGGCCGGCGGCAGGGGGCTTTTCTTCCTCCCACTGGGCGGCCAGTTGTTCAGGGGTCAGTTCGTCGGGGCTCCCGACGGCGGCAGCTGCGTTTGCGCTGCTGCCTCCGCCGGGTGCCGGGTTGCCGGTGCTCACGGGAATCACTTGGTTCCGCTGAGGCTGATGTCGTACTTCTCTACCAGGGACTTGTATTTGGCTGCGTAGTCCTTCCATTCCTTGACTACTTCTTCGCCGGAGATCTCCTTGGGTGTGAGCATGTTTTTCTTATTGAACTCTTTGTAGGCGTCCGTCTTGAAGGTCTCCTGAAGCGCGGAGTAGAGCTTGTCCTTCACATCCTGCGGGGTCCCCTTGGGTGCGGCAAGTGCGCGGTACTGTGCCACGGGAACGTCGTAGCCGGCCTCCTTCGCGGACGGGACGTCCGGCAGGAAGGAGTTGCGCTCATTGGAGAACACCAGCAGCGGTGTCACTTTGCCGGCCTCGATTTGGGGCATGGCTTCGCCGAGCTGGATGGTGGCGAGTTCAACCTGGTTGCCCAGGACCGCCGTCAAGGCCGGTTTGCCGCTGTCGAAGGGGACATCGGTTCCCTGGACTCCGGCCTGCTTGAAGAGGACGGTTTGGGCGAGCTGGCTGCCGGTGCCCACGCCGGTGGTTCCAAAGGTGACGTTGCGCTTGGCGTCCGTGACGTCTTTGAAAGAGGAAAAGCCGGACTGCTTGCTGGCAACCAGCACGTAGTCGTCCTGGGAGAGTCCTGCGATGATGTCGAGATCGTCGATGTTCACGGCCTCGTCGGCGGATACTGCCAACGGGGTGATAGTGATGAGGGACGCCGTGAGGAGCACCAGGTTCTGGCCATCCGCGGGCTTGCCGGCCACTTCCTTGGTGGCCAAGGCGCCGTTGGCTCCGGGCTTGTTAACAACCGGCATGGGCGAGCCGAGGGTTTTGCCTGCGCCCTCGGCCACGGCCCTGGCGATGAGGTCGGTGCTGCCGCCTGCTGCCTGTCCTACGGTGAGGTTGACGGGCCCGTTCGGGTATTTGGCGTTGGTAGAGGAACTGCCTCCGGCGACGTTGCCGCAAGCTGTGAGGGCCAAAAGGGTGAGTGCTGAAGCCGCTCCGAGGACAGCGCGGCGGTTGGGGAAGTGCGTCATTGGGACTCCTGGTTGGCACGGGTGGTTCATGCGGAGGGTGAGTCCTCCAGCATGTGAACCGGGTCACGCCCGGTGCGCTCTGTCGAGTGTAGGGACCCGTTATGATGCATGTCTAAGCCCAAAAATGCATCATTTGATACCGGGAAGGCATCATGTTTACTTTCGATCAGTTGGCCGGATTTATAGCCGTTGCCGAGGAGCTCCACTTCGGCAGGGCTGCGGAGCGGCTGAACATGACCCAGCCGCCGCTGAGCCGCCAGATCCAGCGGCTGGAAAAGATCGTGGGTGCGGAACTGCTGGAGCGGGACAATCGCAAGGTGGAACTGACGCACGCCGGGCAGGCGTTCCTTGAGGAGGCCCGCCGGCTGATGGCACTGGCCGAACGCGCACCCGTGGCGGCCCGGCGCATCGCTTCAGGGCGCTCCGGCCTGCTGCGCATCGGCTTCACGGCGGCCAGCGGCTTTAGTATCCTCGGGCCGTTGCTGGAGGAAGTGGCCGGCATCATTCCGGACGTGGATGTTGACCTCCAAGAGTTGGTGACCGGCGAGCAGATCAACGGGCTGCTCACAGGCCAGTTGGACCTGGGTTTGGCCCGCCCGCCGTTCGACAAGGAGGCGTTCGATTCCCACCTCTTGTACAGGGAGTCCATCCTGCTTGCCGTTCCCGCGGGGCATCGGCTGGGCGGCCTCGGCAGGGACGTCACCCACCAGGATCTTATTGACGAGCCCCTGATCATGCACTCAGCCTCGGATGCCCGGTATTTCTATGACTTGGTGGTCCGCCTGATACCCATCCGCCATGAAAACGTGGTCCATACGGTCAGCCAGATTCTCACCATGGTTTCCCTGGTGGCTGCCAAGCGCGGGGTTGCTTTCGTGCCACACTCGGCCAAGGTGCTGGGTCTGCAGGGAGTGGAGTTCCTCAACCTGGCCGGCGGCGAGGCCGAGCCCGTGGAACTTCACGCAATCTGGCGCCGCAAGGTTGAGAACCCTGCCCTGCGACGCCTGTTGAAGGAACTGTCTTTCGGGCTTGAGTAGCCCCTGCCCAGACTCCATGATTGATGCAGCGAGGGTATCAATGGATACAAAAGAACACTTAGACAGGCATTAGTACCCCACCTAGTCTGGAAAGGAACCAACACACCCGCGCCAACGATGCGCATGCTTCCCGTAAGGACCACCGTGGCAACGTACTCACCCCAGGAACTGGCAAACGTCCTCAAGGACGGGCTCCTTTCCTTCCCCGTCACCTCTTTCGATGCCCAGCTTCAGTTCGATGAGGAGAACTACCGCAAGCACCTCGCCTGGCAGGCCAGCTTCCCGGTTGCCGGACTTTTCGCCGCGGGAGGCACAGGTGAAGGCTTCTCCCTCACTCCCGCGGAATCCGAGCGCGTGGTGCGTACCGCCGTCGAGGAAGTCGGATCCACTGTTCCGGTGCTCGCCTCCGCCGGCGGTTCCACCGCACAGGCTGTCGAGAACGCAAAGGCAGCTGAGGCGGCGGGCGCCGAAGGCCTCCTTCTCCTGCCGCCCTACCTCACCGAAGCGGACCAGGGTGGTCTGATCGAACACGTTAGCGCCGTGTGCAGCGCCACCAACCTGGGCGTCATCATCTACAACCGTGCCAACGCCATCTACAAGGACTCCACCGTGGCAACCCTGGCCGACCGCCACGCCAACCTGATCGGGTTCAAGGACGGTGTTGGCGACCTGGAGCACGATGCCCGGGTCTACGCCAAGCTCGGCGACCGGCTCTTCTACCTTGGCGGCCTGCCCACCGCCGAGACGTTCGCACTTCCGCTCCTGCAACTCGGCATGAGCACCTACTCCAGCGCCATGTACAACTTCGTTCCCCAATTCGCCCTGGACTTCTACGCGGATGTCCGTAACAACGACCGTGAGGCTGTGAACAAGAAGCTCAACGATTTCGTGATCCCGTACCTGGACATCCGCGACCGCGTGAAGGGCTACGCCGTGTCCATCGTCAAGGGCGGACTGGACGCGATCGGCCGCTCCGCAGGCGGCGTGCGCCCCCCGCTGCAGAACCTTGCAGAGCAGGACCTGGCAGACCTCAAAGCACTGATCGCCCGCGTTTCCTGACCGACTCTCTCCCCAGACCCAGGAGGAACCATGACCCTCACCGGACATTCCCTCATTGCCGGACAGGCCGTTGTTGGTGGCGGCAAGACCACCTGCGGCTTCAATCCCGCAACCAATGAAGCCCTGGAACCGGCCTACTCGCTGCTCACGGAAGAGCAGCTGAAGGCCGCTACCGCTGCCGCGAAGGAGGCCTATGCTTCCTTCAGCACGCTGGACCCCGAAACCCACGCTGCGTTCCTGGACGCCATTGCGGACAACATTGAGGCCATTGGCGACGAACTCATTGTCCGCGCCGGTCAGGAAACGGGACTCCCGGCTGCCCGGCTGCAGGGGGAACGCGCCCGCACCACCGGACAACTGCGCTTGTTCGCAAACGTTGTCCGCCAGGGCGACTTCCGCGGCGTGCGGATCGATCCCGCGATTCCGGACCGCGCACCCCTGCCGCGTGCGGACATCCGCCAGCGCCAGATCCCGCTTGGGCCCGTGGCCGTCTTTGGTGCCAGCAACTTCCCGCTGGCCTTCTCGACGGCGGGTGGAGACACCGCTTCAGCACTGGCCGCGGGTTGCCCAGTGGTTTTCAAGGCCCACAACGCCCACCCCGGCACCAGTGAACTGGTGGGGCAGGCAATCGCCAAGGCTGTCAAGGACACCGGACTCCACCCGGGCGTGTTTTCGCTCATTTACGGTCCCGGAGCCAGCATCGGCCAGGCCCTCGTGTCCGATCCCGCGATCAAGGCAGTGGGTTTCACCGGTTCCCAGAGTGCCGGTGTTGCTTTGATGCGTACCGCCGCAGCCCGCAGGGAACCCATCCCCGTCTACGCCGAAATGTCCTCCCTGAACCCGGTGTTCGTTTTCGAGGGCGCCCTCGCCGGCGACGCCGGTGAGATCGATGCGTTGGCCCGGCAGTACGTCGCGTCGGTGACGGGCAGTTCCGGGCAGCTGTGCACCTCACCCGGTCTGCTGTTTGCTCCGGAAGGTGAGGCAGGAGACCGGCTGGCTGCCGCCGTCGGACGCGCTGTTGCCGCTTGCAGCGGACAGACGATGCTGACCGAAGGCATTGCCGGTTCCTGGAATGCCGGTACGGAGGCACTCGGCAGGGCCGACGGTGTTGAGGTGATCGGCCAGGGCACTAAAGGTGCCACGGAGAACGCCCCGGCACCCACCATTTTCGGGACCGGTGTCCAGCAGTTCGTGGAAAACCACGTCCTCCACGAGGAAATCTTCGGCGCAGCATCCCTGGTGATCCGTTACTCCTCTGTGGATGACCTCCTCCAAGCCGCCTCGCGGATCGAAGGGCAACTCACCGCATCGCTGCAGCTCACCGAAGGGGACTACCCGACGGCGGCACGCCTCCTGCCGGTACTGGAGCAGAAAGTGGGCCGCATCATCGTCAACGGCTGGCCTACCGGGGTGGAAGTCGGCCATGCCATGGTTCACGGTGGACCGTTCCCCGCCACCTCGGACACGCGCACCACTTCCGTGGGCACCCTGGCCATCAACCGTTTCCTCCGCCCGGTGGCCTACCAGAACCTGCCCCAGGAACTCCTCCCGGCATCATTGCAGGACGCCAACCCATGGCACCTTAACCGTCGTATCGACGGAGAGATGGTGCCTGCGAACGAGAAAGCAGAGGTCGGCGCATGAGCACCCAACCCACCATTTCCCGGGTAGAGGTTGTGCCCGTTGCCGGCTACGACAGCATGCTGATGAACCTCAGCGGTGCCCACGGGCCGTTCTTCACACGCAACGTGGTGATCATTACGGACTCCGAAGGCCGCACAGGCTTGGGTGAGGTCCCCGGTGGCGAGAAGATCAAGAGCACCATTGAGGAAGCCGGCGCCCTGATCAACGGAAAGCCTGTGGCCCGCTACCGTTCGCTCCTGCGCGAAGTTGCTGCAGCGTTTGCGGACCGTGATGCCGGGGGACGCGGCCCGCAGACCTTCGATCTCCGCACTACCGTCCACGCCGTCACTGCCATCGAGTCAGCCCTGCTGGACCTGCACGGCCAGTTCCTGGGCGTCCCCGTGGCCGAGTTGCTAGGCGATGGCCAGCAGCGCACCTCCGTCCCCATGCTCGGGTACCTGTTCTTCGTGGGCGACCACAAGCGCACGGATCTTCCATACCTGGTGGAAGAGTCGCCGTCGGACCGCTGGGAAGAACTGCGCCGCCAGGAAGCCATGACCCCGGAAGCCGTGGTCGCACTGGCCGAAGCTGCGCAGGAGCGCTACGGCTTCAGCGACTTCAAGCTCAAGGGCGGCGTGCTGTCCGGCGACGCGGAAGTGGACGTTGTCACCGCACTGGCCAAGCGCTTCCCGGAAGCCCGCGTCACCCTGGACCCCAACGGCGGCTGGCTCCTGGAAGAAGCCATCCGCCTGGGCAAGCGCATGCAAGGAGCAGTGGCCTACGCAGAGGACCCCTGTGGCGCCGAGGGACGTTTCTCCGGCCGGGAAGTCATGGCCGAATTCCGCCGGGCCACAGGGCTGAAGACGGCTACCAACATGATTGCCACGGACTGGCGGGAGATGTCCCATGCCGTGCGCAGCAACGCTGTGGACATTCCTCTGGCAGACCCGCATTTCTGGACGATGCACGGTTCCGTCCGCGTCGCCCAGCTCTGCCACGAGTTCGGACTCACGTGGGGCTCGCACTCCAACAACCACTTTGATATCTCGCTGGCCATGTTCACGCACACCGGAGCAGCAGCCCCGGGTGAGATCACTGCACTGGACACACATTGGATCTGGCAGGACGGCCAAGGCCTGACCAAGGCACCGCTGCAGATCAAGGGCGGCGCAATCGAGGTTCCTGATGCGCCGGGCCTGGGCATCGACCTTGACCGGGACGCCCTGGACAAGGCGCACCAGCTGTACCTGGAGCACGGTCTGGATGCCCGTGATGACAGCATCGGCATGCAGTACTACATCGATGGCTGGCAGTTTGATCCCAAGCGCCCCTGCCTGGTCAGGTAGGTACTGACTTCCGCACGGCCGCTGCAGTCCTCGCAACAGGAAGCGGCCGTGCGGACACCAACTTCATGAAGGGAGCAGGGTGGGCGGCGTCGTTTCCGGCATCCTCATCATCAGCGCGGTCATCGCCGTGGGTTTCTGCGCGTCCAGGTTCAAACTCCTAGCTCCCGACGTCCAGGGTGCACTGACCAGGACTGCCTTCTACATCACCAATCCTGCACTCTTGTTCACCGTGGTTGCCTCAAGCGACATCCGGGCGGCCCTCGGCGTCGATGCCCCGCTTGCCCTGCTCTCGGCAGCGGCTGTGGGGCTGCTCTATTGCCTGCTCAGCGTCCTGTTCTTCCGGCGGCCCGTTGCCGAGACGGCCGTGGGTGCCATGGCCAGCAGCTACGCCAACGCCAACAACATCGGCATCCCGGTTTCCCTCTATGCCGTGGGAACCGCCCAGCACGTTGCGCCGGTGCTCCTGGTCCAACTGCTGGTCCTTGCCCCGTTCTATGTCACCGTCTTGGGGCTGGCCGGTGGTGCCAAAGTTTCGTGGAAGCGGGTGCTTCTCCAGCCGTTGGCCAACCCGATGATCATCGCTTCGGGCTTGGGCGTGCTGATGGCGCTGACCGGGTGGAAGGCGCCCGAACTGGTACAGAAACCCATCGACATGCTGGCCGGGGCCGCCGTTCCCATGGTGCTCCTGGCCTTTGGCATGTCCCTGTCAGGCAAGGCACCCCTGCAGAAGGGCGATGGCCGCGTTGAAACCGTGGTGGCAACCCTCCTCAAGGTTGCCGCAATGCCGGTGATCGTCTGGGCGCTGGGCAGGTTCGTCTTCGGGCTTGAAGGCCAGCACCTTCTGGCGAGCGTCATCATGGCAGCCCTTCCCACAGCCCAGAACGTGTTTCTTTTCGCCTCCCCATATGACCGGGGGACCGTGGTTGCCCGTGACGTCATTCTTTGCACCACTGTTTTGTGCGTCGGGGCGCTGCTGGTGGTCGCTGCCTTGCTCGGCTGACCGGCTGTAATGCTTTGAAGGTATTCATTGATGCAATTTCTGTGTTGGACGCGCATCACACCGAACCTCTAAAGTTGATGCAGGTCATATGACAGGCGCCACAAGTGCCATGCCCCAGCAGTGATCCAGGCCCGGTCCCAGTGCGCCTGCGGTCGCGAAAAGCTTTACCTAGTCAAAGAGGATTTACCCCATGCAATCTGTTGACGCTGCCGTCACGGATGTCGCCCACGCCACCAAGAAGTTTTTCAAGCGTGTGCTGCCCATCATGCTGGTCATGCTCGTCTGCAACCAGCTCAACCGGTCCAATATCGGCTATGCCCACGAACACCTTGAAGCCGACGTAGGAATCGGCGCCGCCGCCTACGGGTTCGGTGCCGGGCTGTTCTTTGTTGCCTACGCGATCTTCGAGCTTCCCAGCAACGTACTGATGGAAAAGTACGGCGCCAAGGTGTGGCTGACCCGCATCATGATCAGCTGGGGCCTGGTGTCCTTCCTCATGGCCTTCGTCCAGAACGAAATGATGTTCTACGTGCTGCGCTTCCTTCTGGGCGCCGCCGAGGCAGGCTTCTTCCCCGCCGTGATCTTCTACTTCGCCCGCTGGGTGCCCGCTGGACAACGCGGCAAAGCCACTGCAATCTTCATTGCCGGGTCCTCCGTCGCAGCAGCCCTCTCCGGCCCCATCGCGGGCCTGCTCCTCAGCCTCCACGATCTTCTGGGGATCCGCGGCTGGCAGTGGCTCTTCGGCTTTGAGGGCTTGCTCTCCGTGGCCGTTGGCTGCATTGTGTTCTTCCTGCTGGATGCCAAAATCGAGGATGCCAAATGGCTGACTCCCTCGGAAAAGTCGGCACTGACACAGGCAATCGCCGATGAAGACGCCCATCACACCAAGGGTTCCAAGGGCAAGGTCAATCGCTGGAAGATGCTCCTCAACCCGCAGATCCTCCTGCTCTGTGCCATCTATTTCTCCGTGCAGTTGTCCATCTACGCCAACACGTTCTGGCTGCCCACCATCGTCAAGCAGATTCCCGGCACCACCGACCTCAGCGTCGGATTCCTCTCCGCCATTCCGTGGGTCTGCGCAGTCTTCGCCATGTACTTCGCCGCCAAGCTGCAGGACAAAGCCAAGTCCAAGCGGCCGCTGCTGGTGGTCGCCCTGCTGGTTGCCGCCGTCGGGACCTTTGCGGCAGCCGTGGCCACACCCGTCCTGGCGCTGGTCTTCCTGGCTGTTGCTGCCATGGGCTTCAAGAGCGCGTCGCCGCTCTTCTGGACCATCCCGCAATCCGGGCTGCACCCGGCAGTCCTTGCCCCGGCCATCGCCATCATCAACTCGCTGGGAAACCTCGGCGGTTTCGTTGCGCCGTTCGGTTTCGGCATCATCAAGGAGCAGACAGGCAGCGTGGTTCCGGGCCTCTACGCCCTCGCCGCAGCGTCACTGCTCGCCGCGGGGCTGGTCTACTTCCTGCGCGAACGCAAGAAGGACATCACACCTCGCCCGGAATCCGGCACGGCCGAGAAGGTTAGGTCGGCTGACACGCTGCATACGGCAGTCTGATTTCATCAAAGAAGACAGAGGGCAGGCACCCGCAACGGGAGCCTGCCCTCTGTCTTTAGCGAAGCTATCTTGATCGCCGCAGCCGCTGGCAGCTCCAGCGGCCCATCCGCCGCCGGAACGTTGCCGTACGGCTGCTGCTGCAGTAGCGGCCGTGCCAGCCGACGTGCGTGGTGGTCCGGGGCATGCGGGTGCTCACTTAAGCGCCTCCTTGGCGAGGTCCAGCAGCCCGTCCACGTTCAGCGACGGGTCATTGGTGGCCGGGGCGCTGCCCGCTTTTGGGTCGTTGCTGGGCCTCGGCTTCTGGGTCTGGGTCGGTGTTGGCGTCTGCGTGGGAGTAGGCGTGACGGTGGGTGCCGGTGTCTGTGTGGGGGTGGGGGTCGGCGCAGTGACCGCATCCGACGGCGGCGCGGGCTGGCCCGGAGCCGGAGTGGTCACTCCTGGCACCGGCACCACGGCCGACGGGGTTGTGGACGGTACCCATTTCGGCGCTGCCAGCGATACCGACGGGACGGGAACGGACGACGGCGACACTGCGGCAGGTGCCTCCGGTGCCGACTGCGTGGGGTCGGCCGGCGGCTGATCCGCGCCGGTTGCCGTCTGGGATGCTGCCGAGGCCGTGGAGTACGACGGGCTCGGAGCAGGGGAAGCGGTGCCGGTGTGGCGTCCATTGCCGTCGCCGGATGCAGTACCGCCGGCCTCCTGTGCGGGTGTTTCCTGACCGATCAGCGGCAGCTCCCAGGCCTGGCTCACCGTGCCGACCGTCAGAACAAGTCCCAAGGCACCGGCAACCACCGCCATGCGCTGGCCCATGGTTTTCACGGAGGCGGCCTTGGTCAGGGCGTTGTGGGGCTCCCGGGTGAATGGTGACGCGCCCAGGGATCCAAAGGCGGATGCGCCGGCCGAGTGGGTGCTTTCGCTTCGACCTTGTGCGTGGCCTGCCGCTTCGGCGCGGGCAGCTCTGCGGCTGGACAGGCCGGCCGCGGCCGTAGCTGCTGCGGCTGTTTTTACCTGGCCTGCTGTTTTTGCCGTGCCTGCCGCCTTGGGCTGGGCGGGGACAGGTTCGACGCCGGGCTCGGCGCCGGCTGCGGCAATGACCGGGATCGCCGCGGTAGCGGGTTCGGGGACAGGTTCGACGCCGGGCTCGGCGCCGGCTGCGGCAATGACCGGGATCGCCGCGGTAGCGGGTTCGGGGACA